>DATJTE010000017.1:0-117892 GCA_035503715.1 Rhizobiaceae bacterium
GCGGCGGGCCGCACGCCTGGATCCTCCCCTGCGAAGCGGGGGAGGGGAACCATGCGAAGCATGGTGGAGGGGGCGGCCGTATGACCTCACTCCTCCTTCGCGGCCGGACGCTTTCTTTCGGTCGCTGGCCGGACAGCGTCGATGACCATGCCGCCTATCGTTACGAGGAAGACGGCGGACTGCTCGTGCGCGACGGCAAGATCGCGGCGGCGGGCAGCTATGCCGACGTGGCGAAAAAGGCCGCTGCCGGCACGAAGACGATAGACCATCGGCCGCATCTGCTGCTGCCGGGCTTCATCGACGCCCATGTGCATTTTCCGCAGATGCAGGTGATCGCGTCCTACGGCGCCGAGCTACTCGTCTGGCTGAACACATACACATTCCCCGAAGAGACGAAGTTCCGCAATTCGCAGCATGGGCGGCGGATCGCGCGGCTGTTCCTCGACGAGATGATCCGCCACGGCACGACGAGTGTCGCGGCGTACTGCTCGGTGCACAAGGAGTCGGCGGAAGCCTTCTTCGCGGAATCGCATGACCGCAACATGCTGAACATCGCCGGCAAGGTGATGATGGACCGCAATGCGCCCGACGGCGTGCTCGACACGCCGCAGTCGGGGTATGACGATACCAAGGCGCTGATCGCCGAATGGCACGGCAAGGGCCGGCAGCATTATGCGGTGACGCCGCGTTTCGCCATCACCTCGTCGCCGGAGCAGCTCGAGATGTCCGGGCAGTTGATGCGCGAGCATCCGGACCTGCACATGCAGACGCATCTGTCGGAAAACCACGCCGAGATCAAATTCACCTGCGAGCTCTACCCGGAGGCGAAAGACTATACCGACGTCTATGCGCGTTATGGCCTGCTCGGCCGCAAGGCGCTGTTCGGCCACTGCATCCATCTGTCGGAGCGTGAGGCGGATGTCATGTCGGAGAGCGGGTCGGTCGCGGTGTTCTGCCCGACCTCGAACCTTTTCCTTGGCTCCGGCCTGTTCGACTATCAGCGCCTTCGGCAGCGGGCGAAGCCGCTCAGGATCGCGGCAGCAACCGATGTCGGCGGCGGCACCAACTATTCCATGCTGCGCACCATGGACGAGGGCTACAAGGTGATCGCGCTGAACGGCGAGAAGCTGAACCCGTTCCAGTCCTACTGGCAGATCACGCGCGGTAATGCCGAGGCGCTGTCGCTCGGCCAGAAGATCGGCACGCTGGAGGTCGGCACGGACGCGGATATCACGGTGCTTGATTCAAGCGCCACGCCGGCCATGCGGCTTCGCATGGAAACGGTCGGCTCGCTGGCCGAAGAACTGTTCCTGCTGCAGACGCTGGGCGACGACCGGGCCATCGCTGAAGTTTATGTCGCCGGCAGGCCGGCGAAGAGCACGCTCCTTGCGCAGCCTGCGTGAATCTGTAGGTTCGCGCGGGGCACGAGGAAAGAATATGACCGTCGCAAGCGACATCAAGAAGATCGCCGAGCAGGAAGCGACGCTGATGCTTGAGAGCTTTGACGAGGCAGTCGCGTTTCAGCTCGGCACGGCGCTGCGCGAGCGGGCACTGAAGGACAGGCTGCCGATCTGCATCGACATCCGCACCTTCGACCGTCCGCTGTTTTATGCCGCGCTGCCGGGGTCGAACGCGTCGAATCCGGACTGGGCGCGGCGCAAGTTCAATGCGCTGACCCGCTGGCTGAAGAGCACCTATCGCCTGGCGCTCGAAAAGAAGAATATCGACGGCATTGCCGATCCGCGCGAGGGGCTTTCGGGCGAGGATTATGTGTTTGCCGGCGGGGCGTTTCCGATCCGGGTCAGGAATGCCGGCGTGATCGGCGCGATCATTGTTTCGGGCCTGCCGCAGCGCGAGGACCATGGGGTGGTTGTCGATACGCTGTGCGACCATCTCGGCATCGACCGGAAGAAGATGGCGCTGCCGAAGGCAGCGTCGAAATAGCCACATGGCCGTCAATCCCAAGACGTTCCTCACCTCGATCTTCGACGCGGCGGTTGCGGCGGCGGATCCCGAGCGTACGATCAAAAATCACCTGCCGCCGAAACCGAAGGGCCGCACCATAGTCATCGGTGCCGGAAAAGGCTCGGCGCAGATGGCGGCCGCACTTGAGAAGGTGTGGGACGGCCCGCTCGAAGGGCTGATCGTCACGCGCTACGGTTATGGCTGCAAGACCGAACGGATCGAGGTGATTGAGGCGGCGCATCCCGTGCCGGATGCGGCGGGGCTCAAAGGGTCGAAGCGGCTGCTGGAGACGGTGGCCGGGTTCTCGAAGGACGATCTGGTCATTGCGCTGATTTCCGGCGGCGGGTCGGCATTGCTGCCGTCACCGGCCGGGAGCTTGACGCTTGCGGACGAGATCGCCGTCAACGAAGCGCTGCTGGCGTCCGGTGCGCCCATCGCGGCGATGAACACGATCCGCAAACATGTCTCGACCATCAAGGGCGGCAGGTTGGCCGCCGCCGCGCATCCCGCGAAGGTCGTGTCGCTGATCGTGTCGGACATCCCGGGCGACAATCCGGCGCTCGTAGCGTCTGGTCCGACCGTGCCGGACGCGAGCACGCGGCAGGATGCGCTGGGGTTTGTCGAGGCGTGGCGTATGAAACTGCCGGATGTGGTGATGGCGCATCTCAATTCGCCGGCAGCGGATGCGCCGCGCGCCGACGATCCCCGCTTTGCCGGCAATGAGGTTCACATCATCGCGTCGGCGGCGGTGTCGCTGGAGGCCGCGGCGGCCGAAGCGAAACGGCAAGGAATCGAAGCGGTTATCCTGTCCGACGCGATCGAGGGCGAGGCGCGCGAGGTCGGCGCGGTGCATGCCGCGATCGCGCGCGAGGTCGCGACGCGCAACCAGCCGTTCAGGAAGCCGGTGCTGATCCTGTCCGGCGGCGAGACGACCGTGACGCTGCGCGCGAAAGGCAAGGGCGGCCGCAACAGCGAGTTCCTGCTGGCCTTCGCTATCGGCATTCAGGACCTCGACGGCATCGACGCGCTGGCCGCGGATACGGACGGGATCGACGGTTCGGAAGACAATGCCGGAGCCCTTGCCGATGGCGCGAGCGTTGCGCGGATGCGCGCTGCGGGCGTCGACGCCAAGGCGATGCTCACCGGCAACAATGCCTGGACGGCATTCAATTCGATCGGCGACCTATTCGTGCCCGGCCCGACCGGCACGAACGTCAATGATTTGAGAGCAATCCTGATCAGGTGAGCTTGCACGGGGTGAGGTGATGGCGACCGACAAGCCGATCCTTGATGATCTGTTGCGCCCCCGGCTGAAAGCAGTTTTTTGCGGAATGGCGGCAGGAAAACGTTCAGCGGAGCTCCGCATTTACTATGCCGGACCTGGAAACAAATTCTGGCGAATCCTGCACACGATTGGACTTACTCCTGGTTCGGCGCCGTTACGGCCGAACGAATGGTCGAGGCTTGATGAATTCGACATCGGTTTGACCGATCTGGTCAAAACGCACTCCGGCTCAGACGCGTCGCTTCCAAGCTTGGCCTGTGATCCCAACCGGCTTCACGATGTCATTCTGCAGTACGCTCCGACCGTCCTGGCCTTTAATGGCAAGAAGGCAGCTCAGGTCTTTTTTGATCGGCCCGTCAGTTACGGAAGAAATGGGACTATCGGGAGAACCGAGATGTGGGTTCTCCCATCCACGTCAGGTGCCGCGAATGGATTCTGGGACGATAGCCATTGGCATGAATTGGCGCGTAAGCTCCAGGAGCTGCCACACCAGTAGCGTCCGGGATCAGGTGAGCTTGCCGCGCGCAGCGACCGGCAGCACATCGACAACCGCATCGCCGGAGACCAGATAGACCTCATCGAAGAGGTTGGAGACGACGCAGGCGTGGTTCGGGATCAAGCGCACGCGCTGCCCGACGGCGAGCGGCGCCCCGGCCTGCACCGTCACCACACCATGCTCTTCGCTGAGCCTTGTGACGCGCACTGCGTGATTGCCCATCAGTTCGCCGAAATCGGTCATGCCGAAGGTGTCGCTCGACAGCGCCTTGGATCCCGCATCGAGCACGGCGCGTGTCGGTGAAGGATGGCTGACGACGGTCGCCAGCACCGTCAGCGCGCAGTCATCCCAATTCGCCGCGCCACGCGCGACCTGCGAGCGGTCCATGTAGATGTAGGTGCCCGGCCGGTATTCGGTGACGACGCCGTCCTGCGTGCGCCACATGTCGGGCGTGCCACCGCTGGAGATGCGTTCGCACGCAATGCCCGATGCGGCCAAAAGATCGCGCGTCTGGCGCAGCCAGTTCTCCGCGTGGTCGGCCTTGCCCACCGCCGGATATGTCATCAGCCCGCCGAAGGCGAGCCCGGGCGCGGCGCCGATCTGTTTCGCAAGGGCGAGTGCCTCTTCCGGCGTCTCGACGCCGCAACGCTGCATGCCGGTCTCGCATTCGACGAGCACAACGAGCTTTCGCGCCGGATCGGTAAAGGTCGTGGCCAAGCCGTCCACCGTCGTCGCGCTGTCAACCGTGACGGCGAGCGTGACGCGCCGATGGAGTGCGAGCAGGCGCGAGAGCTTGGCATCGCCGAGGATGTTGTAGGGCAGGAAGACGTCGGAGATGCCGGCATCGGCCATCACCTCGGCCTCGCCGATCTTCTGGCAGGTGATGCCGATCGCGCCCGCCGCGAGCTGCTTCTTCGCCCAGTAGGGAAGCTTGTGCGTCTTGATGTGCGGGCGAAGTTTTGTGCCGACCTTGTCGGCATGCGCCTGTGCCTTCGCGATGTTCCTCTCGGCGCGATCGACGTCGATCAGGACTGCCGGCGTTTCGATGTCGGCGATGGTCCTTGGTTTTGCGGGCACGCCTTAGCGCCCCTTCCACACCGGATCGCGCTTCTCGGCAAACGCCTTGAAGCCTTCGAGATTGTCCTCGGAGCCGTAGAGGACATCGACGGTCGGGAGCTGGCGTTTGGTGACGCGGTTCATGATGTCCTGGAATTTCTCGCTCTCCGCTTCACGTGCGGTCTCCTTGATCGCGGCGAAGACGAGCGGCGGGCCGCCGGCGAGCAGCCGTGCGATCTCCCAGACGCGATCTTCGAGCCTGTCCTTCGGCAGGACTTCGTTGACGAGGCCCCAGCGGTGGGCCTCGGCGACGTCCATCCAGCGGCCGGTGAGCAGCAGGTCCATCGCGACATGATAGGGGATGCGCTTCGGCAGCTTGATCGTCGCTGCGTCGGCCAGTGTGCCGGCGCGAATTTCCGGCAGCGCGAAGGACGAGTGGTCCGAGGCGTAGATCAGGTCGCAGGAGAGCGCGAGCTCGAAGCCGCCGCCGACCGCCATGCCGTTGACGCAGGCGATGACCGGCTTGTTCAGGTCGCGCAGCTCCTGCAGGCCGGCGAAACCGCCAACGCCGTAGTCGCCATCGACCGCGTCGCCGCCGGCTGCTGCCTTCAGGTCCCAGCCGGCGCAGAAGAATTTGTCGCCGGCGGTCTTCACGATGGCAACGCGCAGCTCCGGATCGTCTCGGAACGCCTTGAACGTTTCGCCCATCAGGCGCGAGGTCTTCAGGTCGATGGCGTTGGCTTTTGGCCGGTCGAGCGTGACTTCGAGGATGGCGCCGTCGCGGCGGGTGGTGATGACTTCAGACATGGATTTTCTCCTCGGGCGCGGTGCCTTCTCCCTCCCCCTTGCGGGGAGGGTGGACAATCGCCGAAGGCGATTGGTCGGGTGGGGTAAGTGCGGAAGTGCTCGACGTAGTGGCGGTGCCTTCTGAGGTTACCCCCTCCGGTCGCTTCGCGACCACCTCCCCCGCAAGGGGGGAGGAAAGAACGAGCAGTGCATCGGCGATCCAGGCGCCTTGCCCTTCGGCGCAGACCATCAGCGGGTTGATGTCGAGTTCGAGCAGCGTGTCGCGCTGTTCGCCGGCGAAGGCGGCGATCTTCACGATGGCGTCGATCGCGGCGGCGAGGTCGGCCCTGGTGCGACCGCGATAACCGTCGAGCAGCGGGAAGAGCAGCAGCGAGCGCAGCGCCGCTTCGATTTCGCCGCGTGAGGAAGGCAGGAGCAGCGTGCGGCTGTCTTTCAGCAGCTCGACCAGCACGCCGCCGGAGCCGACGGTCATCACCGGTCCGAACAATGGATCACGCGTGATGCCGACGATGAGTTCGGCGACCGCGCCTGATACCATGCGCTCGACAAACAGGCCGGTGCCGAGGCCTTTGAGCGAATCCGCTGCGGCGCGCACGGCGCCTTCGTCCTTGAGATTGAGCTTCACCGCGCCAGCTTCGGATTTGTGAGCGATGCCGAGTGCTTTCAGCGCGGTGGGGAAGCCGAGCGCCTTCGCGGTGGCGACGGCTTCGTCGGCGTTTGATGCGCGC
The DNA here is from genome assembly GCA_035503715.1 of Rhizobiaceae bacterium. Taxonomy (GTDB): domain Bacteria; phylum Pseudomonadota; class Alphaproteobacteria; order Rhizobiales; family Rhizobiaceae; genus OAS926. The sequence goes on from DATJTE010000017.1 coordinate 6,338, forward strand.
TTGCCTTCGGGCACCGGAAGGCCGGCCTTGCGCAGGAGCGCCTTGGCGTCGGCTTCGTCGGGGATATCGCGTGGTGCGGCGTCGTTACCCCCACCCGCGCCTTCGGCGCGACCTCCCCACAAGGGGGAGGTGGGCTGCCGCGCCCATGCCTTGCCGATGGCGGCGCCGGCTTCGATTGCGTCCATGGCTTCCGGGATGCCGTAGAGCGGCACGATCCCGCGCTTGATCAGACCGGCGCAGTATTCCTCCGGCAGGTTTTCCGGCATCGACACGACGATGCCGCCCTTGGCCTTGTTGGTTTTCAGCGCGAACTCGTAAGCGTTGATCGTCGCCCACCAGTCGGCGTCCGAGCAGCGGTCGTTGCGCGGGAAGTCGATGACCAGCATGTTGAAGTCGTAACCGCCCGACACCATCGCGGTGAAGGTCGCGGTCATTGCCGGTTCGTTGTTCCAGATGAAGGTGTGGTAGTCGAGCGGATTGGCGACGGCGACCAGCGGCCCGAGCGTTTCCTTGACGCGCCGCCAGTGCGCTTCCTTCACCGACGGGAAGAACACCTTCCGCCCCTCGGCGGTGTCGGCCATGACCGACGCCTCACCGCCGGAGCAGCTCATCGACGACATGCTGTAGCCGTTCAGCGCGCCAGCCGCGTGAACGAGTTTCAGCGCCTCGAGGAATGAGGGGATGGCGTTGACGCGCGCAATGCCGAGCCGCTTCAGGAAGGCGTCCGACGCGGCGTCAGAGCCGGCGAGGGATGCCGTGTGGGAGATGGTCGCCAGGCGAGCCTGTTCGGACCGGCCGACCTTCATCGCGACGATCGGCTTGTTCAGCTCGCGCGCCCGCTCGGCCAATCGCTCGAAGCCGGCAACCGAGTCGAAGCCTTCGATGTGCAAGCCAAGCGCCGACACGCGATCGTCCTCGATCAGGCCGAGCGCCATTTCCGAGAGGCCGATCTGCGCCTGGTTACCTGCTGTCATGATGAAGGCGACGGGCAAGCCGCGCTTCTGCATCGTCATGTTGATGGCGATGTTGGACGACTGCGTGATGATCGCGACGCCCTTTTCGCCAGCCGGCAGGCGCTCGCCGCCATGCTGATCGGGCCACAGCAGCGCGCCGTCGGCGTAGTTGATCAGGCCATAACAGTTCGGCCCGATGATCGGCATGTCGCCCGCCGCTTCGATCAGCTCGCGCTGCAGGCGCTCGCCGTCCTCGTCATAGTGGCCGGTCTCCAGGAAGCCGGAAGCGAAACAGGTGGCGCCGCCGGCGCCTTTCTCGCGCAGCGCGCGCACCATCTCGATGGTGAGGTTGCGGTTGACGCCGATGAAGGCGACGTCCGGCGCGCCGGGGAGTTCGGCAACGGTCCTGTACGCCTTCACGCATTCGATCGTGTCCTTGGAGGGATGCACCGGCCACAGGTCGCCGGCAAAACCCATTTTGAGGCACTGCTTCACGACGCTGGTGCCAAACGCGCCGCCGCCGATGACGGCGATCGATTTCGGGCGCAGCAGGCGGGAGAGATCGCGAGGTTCTGTGGTCATGGGGAGGTCACTGCTTCGGATTGGCCTGCTGCGCGCGCGGCAGCGGAGATGTTCTCCAGCTCGACGGCGTAGTCGCCGATCGCCTGCACGCCTTTCGGACTGAGTGTATAGATGCCGGCCTGGATACGCTCGAACCAGCCGTAATGATTGTCGGACATCAGACGCCGCGCATGGACGATGCGTGTCTGTTTGGCGACGATCGCTGCCTTGGTCGGGCCGAGTTGCTCCAGCAGCGCAAGGCAGCGCAGCGCTTCCTGCCGGTAGCCGGTGACAAGACTGTTGCGACGGCTTGCGCCGCCGCTGTTCGGATCGCCGACAAGGCGAACGAACTCGCGCAGCAGGCGCGCCTTGCGTGGCTTGGACTGGCGCGGCTTGTAGGGTTCGGGGTCGCAGTGGATTTCGACAAAGCCGTCGGAGAGACGCACCGTGATCAGCCCAAGACCAAGGCGGCGGCAGAGCTTTTTGTTCTCGACCAGCGCCTTGTACGACGCTCGACCCGTCATCGCCGGCACGGCAACGTAGACCGCATCGCTGATCGACTGCCGTTCGATCGCCTGGTGGAACAAAGCCAGTGAGAAACCGGATTTCAGCTCGACCAGCACCGGGTCTTCGTCGCCGCGCACCGCCACGACATCGGCAGCGCCGACCTCGCCCTTCACCGTGTAGCCTTGCCCTTCGAGCAGGCGCTTCACGGGGAGGTAGAGATCGGTCTCGGGGATGCGGGTCATGCGCGAGCTCTAGTCCTTCTCCCCTTGTGGGAGAAGGTGGATCGGCGCGCAGCGCCGAGACGGATGAGGGGTGATGGACGGAATGAGACGTTGCGCTCCTCGCAACACCCCTCATCCGACCTCGCCGCCGAGGCTGCGGCGTAACCGCGACCGGCAGTGCGGCTCGGCCACCTTCTCCCACAAGGGGAGAAGGGAGGTATGCGCCCCAAGCTCACCCTCCGACAGCCCGCAGCAGCGCGCGCGAGATAATGTGGCGCTGGATTTCCGACGTACCTTCCCAGATGCGCTCGACGCGCGCGTCGCGCCAGATTCGCTCCAGCGGCAGGTCGTCCATCAGGCCCATGCCGCCATGGATCTGAATTGCCTCGTCGGCGATCATGGCAAGCACCTCGGTCGCCTTCAGCTTGGCCATCGCCATGTCTTCGTCGGTGACCGTGCCCTGATCGTATTTCCAGCCGGCCTCGCGGGTGAGCAATTCGGCAGCCTTCAGCTCGGTCGCCATGTCGGCGAGCTTGAACGAGACGCCCTGGAACTTGCCGATCTGCTGGCCGAACTGCTGGCGCTGCGCGGCGTATTCGATCGAGTGCTGCAGCGCGCGTTCAGCGCGGCCGAGGCAGGTGGAAGCGACCTGCAGGCGCGTTGCACCGAGCCAGGAGTTCGCCACCTCGAAACCGCGATGCACCTCGCCCAGCACCTGCTCCTTCGGCAAGCGGCAGTCGTCGAACTCCAGCACCGAGTTCGTGTAGCCACGATGCGAGACGTTTCGGTAACCGTCGCGGACGGTGAAGCCCTTCGTGCCCTTGTCGACGAAAAAGGCGGTGATCTTCTTGCGCTTGCCGCGTGCGGACTCTTCCTCGCCCGACGCCATGAAGACGATGACGAAGCCGGCGATGTCGGCATGCGAGATGAAGTGCTTGGTGCCGTTCAGCACCCAGTCGTCGCCGTCCTGTACGGCGGACGCCTTCATGCCGCGCAGGTCTGAGCCGGCGCCAGGTTCGGTCATCGCCAGGCAGTCCCAGGTCTCGCCGCGGATGCACGGGTAGAGATATTTCTGCCGCTGCTCCTCGGTGCCGGCAAGCAGGATGTTCGACGGCCGTGCGACGCAGGTCCAGTGCAGCGCGTAGTTGGCGCGGCCGAGTTCCTTTTCGTAGAGCAGCCAGGAGAGTGTATCGAGACCCGCGCCACCGACTTCCGCCGGCATGTTGGCGGCGTAGAGCCCCGCCGCCATCGCCTTCCGCTGCAGCTCCTTGATCAGGTCCATCTCGAGATGGCCAGTGCGCTCGACCTCGCGCTCATGCGGGTAAAGCTCGTTCTCGACGAACGACCGCGTCGTGTCGACGATGAGCTGCTGCTCTTCGGTAAGGCCGAAATGCATGGACTAACCTCTCAGCGTCTTCCTGGTCTTGCCAACCTTGCGCGCCGGCTTGTTCGTAGTGACCTTTTTCGCGGCGGGCTTCGCGGCGGTCTTCGAAGCTGCCTTGGTCTTGCCGCGGGTGACGGCGCCCTTCACCGCCTTCGCGGCCTTGCCTGCTGCCTTGGCGACGCGCGACACAACACCGGGCTTCTTCTTCGCGGCGCCTGCGCCAAGTCGCTTCACATAGTCCTTGTGCAGCTCGCCGGCACCCCAGCCTTTGCCTTTCTCGGCAACCGCCAGCGCTTCCATGATGCCGACGAGATTGTCGTCGCGGATGCGCTCCAGCTCGCGGATCGACCATCTTGACGACTGGTCGTCGGATTGCCCGGCGACCATGTCGACCAGTTCGTCATTGAACTCCGGCGTGTCCATCAGCTTCGTCCACGGCCATTTCAACGCCGGCCCGAACTGCGCCATGAAGTGCCGCATGCCGGCTTCGCCACCGGCGATGCGGTAGGTCTGGAACATGCCCATCTGCGCCCAGCGCAGGCCGAAGCCGTAACGCATGATGTCGTCGAGTTCCTCGACAGTGCAGATGCCGTCCTTGATGAGCCACAGCGCCTCTCGCCACGCGGCCTCGAGCAGACGGTTGCCGACAAAGGCGTCGATCTCCCGGTTGATGACGACACATTTCATGCCGATGGAGGTGTAGGCCTCGCGGGCGCGCTCGACGAAGACCTTGCCGGTCTTCTCGCCCGGCACGAGTTCGTTGATCGGCAGCAGATAGACCGGGTTGAAGGGGTGCGCGACAAGGAAGCGCTCCGGGTGCTTCATGTCCTTAGCCATGTCGGTGGCCTTGAAGCCCGAGGTCGACGAGCCGATCAGCGCATCCTTCGGCGCAGCGGCCTCGATCTCGGCCAGCGTCTTCAGCTTGACGTCGAGACGCTCCGGCACGCTTTCCTGAATGAAATCAGCGCCCGCGACTGCTTCGGCGATCGACTTGGCGTAGGTGATCTTGCCTTCCTTCGGTAGGCCCTTCGTCGCCATGCGCTTGTAGGCACGGCGGGCGTTCTTCATCACCTCGTCGACCTTGCGCTTCGCCTCCGGGTGCGGGTCGAACACGGTGACGTCGTGGCCGTTCAGCGCGAGCCTGGCGATCCAGCCGCCGCCGATGACGCCGCCGCCGATGGCCGCTGCTTTCTTGATCGTCATGTCCGAGCCCCTAAGCCGCTTTTGCGCTCGCCGGCGCGCGTTTCGCCAGATTGAGCTTCTTGCGCACTTCCTCGGGTCCGATCACCCGCGCGCCGAGGTTTTCGACGACCGTCACGGCACGGTCGACGAGCTGCGCGTTCGTCGCCAGCACACCCTTGTCCAGCCAGAGATTGTCTTCAAGGCCGACGCGGACGTTACCCCCGGCGATCACCGCTGCGGCGGCATAGGCCATCTGGTTGCGGCCGAGCGAGAACGCCGAGAACGTCCACTCCTTCGGCACGTTGTTGACCATCGCCATGAAGGTGTTCAAATCGTCCGGCGCGCCCCACGGCACGCCCATGCAGAGCTGCACCAGCGCATCGGGCTTCAGCACGCCTTCCGTCACCAACTGCTTGGCGAACCAGAGATGGCCGGTGTCGAACGCCTCGATCTCGGGTTTGACGCCCATCGCCGTCATCATGCCACCCATGGCGCGCAGCATGCCCGGCGTGTTGGTCATCACGTAGTCGGCTTCGTTGAAGTTCATGGTGCCGCAATCGAGCGTGCAGATTTCCGGCAGGCATTGACGGACATGCTCGACGCGATCCGTCGCGCCGCCCATGTCGGTGCCGGCCTGCTTCAGCGGCAGCGGGCTCTCGACATCACCGAACACCATGTCGCCGCCCATGCCGGCGGTGAGGTTCAGCACGACGTCGACATTGGCGTCTCGGATGCGCTCGGTGACTTCACGGTAGAGATGGATGTCGCGGCGCGGCTTGCCGGTTTCGGGATCGCGCACATGGCAGTGGACGATCGCGGCGCCGGCCTTCGCCGCCTCGATCGCCGAGTCGGCGATCTGCTTCGGCGAGCGCGGCACGTGCGGGCTGCGGTCCTGGGTGCCGCCCGAGCCGGTGACGGCACAGGTGATGAACACCTCACGGTTCATTTCGAGCGGCATGTTGTCCTCCCAGCGCTGAAGCTTGGACCATGCCCGACTTGGCAAAAACTGCTTTGCACGATACGAAATCTGCTTGATGAAAAGCGAACGACCAACAATCTTCCAGTCCGACCGCGCGCCGCTGAAGGTAACCTTCCTCGTGCTCGCTGGCTCATCGATCATGTGCGTCGCGTCGGCGATCGATCCGCTCAGGGCCGCGAACCGCATCGCGGGGGAAATGCTGTTCGACTGGCGGGCCGTCTCGGTCGATGGACAACCGCCGGTAACGACATCCGGCCTGCCGATCGCCGTGTCCGGCCGGTTCGATGCGAGCGACCGGCCCGACGTGCTGGTCATGGTCGGTGGGTTCGGCACGCGCGATCTCGGTTCGCCGGCGTTGATCACCGGCATCAGGCGTATCGCGCGGCAGGCGCGGGCTGTCGGCGGCGTCGAGGCAGGGACATGGCTCCTCGGCCGGGCCGGGTTGCTGGAAGGGCGGACGGCGACGACGCACTGGGAGGACATGGAGGATTTCGCGGCGGCGTTTCCCGGCGCAAACGTGCGACCCGACCGTTATGTCATCGACGGGCCGATCTTCACGACCGGTGGCGCATCGCCGACGTTCGACCTGATGCTGCATCTGATCCGCTCGCGGCTCGGCATGGCGGTGGCGCTCGATGTGGCGTCCGTCTTCATCTACGACCAGGCACGTCAGGCGACCGACGCGCAGCCGCTCGTCTCGCTCGGGCGTCTGGATGGCTACCACCCGCGGCTGGCGCAGGCGATCCGGCTGATGGAAGCGCATATCGACCAGCCGCTGCCGGTTTCGGCCATTGCGCGCCGGGCCGGCGTGACGGCGCGGACACTGGAAAAGACGTTCCTGAAATCGATCGGCGAGACGCCCGGCGCGTATTATCTGCGCCTTCGCCTCAGCGCCGCGCGCCGCCTTGTGCTGGACACACATGAGCCGATGAGCGCGGTTGCCGCGCGGACCGGCTTCTCAAGCGGAGCCGCGTTCAGCCGGACCTTCTCCAAGGCGTTCGGTGAGGCGCCGGTCAGGATGCGGCGGGGGTAGTGATGTTGAAGCGCGCTTCGAAGTGGTATATATCATGGTATATACCATTGTCCGAGGTGATGCATGGGCGTTGTCGGAAAGCTGTTTAAGAATGGCCGCAGCCAAGCGGTGCGGATTCCGGCTCAATTCCGGTTTGAGGGTACCGAGGTCGAGTTTCGGCCGGGACCCAATCCTGGTGAGGTGATCCTGTCACCTCGTCCAGAGCGGACGGGAAATTGGGATCGGTTTCGGGACGCGGTCAGCAAGTTGAGGCCTGAGGATGTTCCGGAAGGTTTTCCTTGGCGCGATCGACGTCCGCATGATCGCGATCCGTTCGCATGAACGGGCGGTATCTGCTCGACACAAATACGATTAGCTATGCTACGTCCGGTCGCTCGATATCGGCGCTCCGGAAAATTACAGCGCAACCGATTGGCAGCGTACTCATTTCCAGCATCTCTTATGCGGAGATCTGGTACGGACTGCGGCGGAAAGCCGGTGCGACAAAATTGGAAGGGGCAACGGACGCGCTTTTTGCCGAGGCAGAAATATTACCTTGGACGAGATTGACTGCCGACGTCTATGCATCGCTCCGTGCCGAGATGCATCAACGCGGGAAATCATTGGCGCCTCTCGATTTCCTGATCGCCGCTCACGCTCTGGAAGCAGGCGCGACGCTTGTGACCAGCGATCGCGCTTTCCACCATGTACCCGGCCTCGCAATTGAGGATTGGGCGGCGGAGTAACGCGGTCGCCTCCGTTCGTTTCGCGATATCACATCGGCTGCGGATCGCTGGCATAGCCAAAGCCAAACTTCGCCCGTTGAAATTTCCGCGGCGGCGTGGCCCTTTGTGCGAAGAGGGTCCCGCATGAAAACCGTCAGCCGCTTCCCGCGCAAAGTCGTCGAATATCCGGACATGCTGATCACCATGCCAGACGGCTGCAGGCTGTCGGCGCGGGTGTGGATGCCGGACGATGCGACGAAACTGCCCGTGCCGGCGATCCTGGAACATCTGCCGTACCGCAAGCGCGACGGCACGGTCGCACGCGACAGCCTGACCCATCCTTACTTCGCCGGGCATGGCTACGCCTGCATCCGCGTCGACATGCGCGGCAACGGCGATTCCGAAGGTCTGATGGCGGACGAATACACCGAGCAGGAGTTGAAGGACGCGGTGAATGTCATCGCCTGGGCCGCGGCGCAGCCCTGGTGCAACGGCAAGGTCGGCATGATGGGCATTTCCTGGGGCGGCTTCAATGCGCTGCAGGTGGCGGCCAAGCAGCCGCCGGCGCTGAAGGCGATCATCACACTCTGCTCGACAGACGACCGTTATGCCGACGATATTCATTACAAGGGTGGGCTGCTGCTCAACGAAAATATGGGCTGGGGCGCGACGATGCTCTCCTATTCGTCGCGCGCGCCGGACCCTGCGTTGCGCGGCGATGCGTGGCGGGAGATGTGGCTCGACCGGCTGGAGAACGAGCCGTTCCTGCCGGCGCTGTGGCTGAAGCACCAGACGCGCGACGCCTACTGGAAGCGCGGCTCCGTCTGCGAGGATTTCTCACGCATCAATGCGAAAACCCTGGCGATCGGCGGTTGGGGTGACGCCTATAAGAACGCGGTGTCGCGGCTCGTCGAAGGGATCGGCGGCGACACCAAGGGCATCGTCGGTCCCTGGATCCACAAATATCCGCATTTCGTCGTGCCGAACCCGGCAATCGGGTTCCTGCAGGAGGCGCTGCGCTGGTGGGATCGCTGGCTGAAGGACGCCAAAACAGGCGTCGAGGACGATCCGGCGATGCGGCTCTATCTGATGGACTCCGCACCGCCGAAAGACTGGTATGAGGAGCGGGAAGGGCGCTGGATCGCGGAAAAGAGCTGGCCGTCCGCGCGCATCCAGACGCAGACGTTCCACTTCGGCCATGGCGGTACGCTCGGCGATATCGTCAGCCCGATGCTGCCGCAGATGATCAACTCGCCGCAGGATTGCGGGCAGAATGGCGGCGAGTATTGCGCGATCTGGCTTGGGCCTGAGCTACCGGGCGACCAGCGGGCGGACGACGCCAAGTCGGTCTGTTTCGACACGGAGCCTTTGATGGAGACCGTGGATATTGTCGGCGGCCCCGTCGTGCGGCTTGTCATTTCCGCGGATCGGCCAAAGGCGATGCTGGCGGTGCGGCTCTGCGATGTTCATCCCGACGGCGCATCGACCCGCATCACCTACGGCGTGCTCAATCTCTGTCACAGAAACAGCCACGAGCGGCCGGAGAGCGTGGCGCGCGGCAAGTCGATGGAGATCGCGATCAGGCTCGACGACATCGCCTATCGCGTGCCGGTAGGGCATCGGCTTCGCGTCGCCATCTCGTCGACCTATTGGCCGCTGGTGTGGCCATCGCCGGAACCGGTTACCTTTACCCTGATCGCCGGCGCGCTCGATCTGCCGGCCCGGCCGCTTGCATCGGGCGCCGAAGCTGCGTTCGCTGCGCCGGAGGCCGCGCCCGCCTGGAAGCATGAGGTGGTTGAGAAGAGCAGCAACAGCCGACTGTGGTCCACGGACGACAAGACCGGCATGGTGACGCTGACGATCGTCGACAATTTTGGGACCACGCGCGATCTGGATCACGGCCTGGTGCATTCGGGCGTCGCGCGGGAGAGCTGGTCCATCCATCCGTCCGACCCGCTGTCTGCGTTCGGCGAGACGCACTGGACGCAGACCTATGCGCGTGACGGTTGGTCGATCCGGACGGAGACCTTCACGTCGATGAAATCCGACCGCGCCAACTTTTTCCTGACCGGCCGGATCGAAGCCCATGAGGGTGAAGCGCTGATCTTCGAGCGCGACTTTGACGAAACAATCCCGCGCGGGTTCATCTGAGCCGGCTGAGAACTGATTTGTGCTGCATGCCATTTACGGCACCGAATGTCGTTTTCGGTCTTGCCGCACGGTCAGCTTGCCATCAATATCGCTGGCACAAGAAACAATAAAAAACCCACTGGGGTCTCAAAACAGAGTGAGGAGCAGACAATGTCCAGAGAATTGGATTTCCTGAGCCGTCGAGTCATCGCCGGCCAGCTCAACCGTCGTGATTTTCTTGGCCGCGCCGCCGCACTTGGCGTCACCGCCACCTTCGCGAACTCGCTGCTGTCCAGCGCAGCCCTTGCCCAGACGCCCGTGAAGGGCGGCCTTCTTAAAGCCGGTATGGTCGGTGGCGAATCGACCAACACGCTCGATCCGGCGCTCGCTTTGACGCAGGTCATGTTCCTGTTCGGCAAGTGCTGGGGCGAATATCTGCTGGCAGTCAACCCGGACGGCTCGCTGCGCAACTGTATCGCGGAGGATTTCGGCTCGTCCGACGACGCCAAGGTGTGGACCTTCAAGATCCGCCAGGGCGTCGAGTTCCACAATGGCAAGACCGTCACGGCCGAGGATGTGGTTGCGACGCTCGAGCGTCATTCGGATGAGAACTCCAAGTCTGGTGCGCTCGGCGTCATGCGTGGCATCGAGTCGCTCAAGGCGAGCGGCAACGAGGTCATCGTCAGCCTCAAGGACGGCAACGCCGACCTTCCTTATCTGATGACCGACTACCATCTGATCATCCAGCCGAACGGCGGCAAGGACAATGCGGCCGAGGGCGTCAGCGCCGGTCCATACAAGGTGTCGGTCAACGAGCCGGGCGTGCGCCATGGCGGCGAGCGCTTCGCCAACTACTGGGACCAGGAGAACATGGGCTTCGTCGACCAGGTCGAAATCCTGGTCATCAACGACGACACGGCCCGCATGGCGGCTCTCCAGGGCGGCCAGGTCGACATGATCAACAAGGTCGCGCCGAAGGTCATCGAGCTCATCAAGCGCGCGCCGGGCGTCACCATCCAGAACGCGTCGGGACCGGGCCAGTACGTCTTCGTCGCCCATTGCAACACGGCGCCGTTCGACAACAACGATCTGCGGATGGCGCTGAAGCTCGCGATCGACCGGCAGGAGATGGTCGACAAGATCCTGATGGGCTACGGCTCGATCGGCAACGACTTCCCGATCAACAACGCCTACCCGCTGTTCGCCGACGATGTCGAGCAGCGCACCTTCGATCCGGAAAAGGCGAAGTTCCACTATCAGAAGTCGGGCCACAGCGGGCCGGTTGTCCTGCAGGTTTCCGACGCCGCCTTCCCGGGCGCCATCGACGCCGCGCAGCTCTACCAGCAGAGCGCGGCGAAGGCCGGCATCCAGCTCGAGATCAAGCGCGAGCCGGCGGACGGTTACTGGGACGAGATCTGGAACAAGCAGCCATTCTGCGCGTCCTACTGGGGCGGACGGCCGACCCAGGACGGCATGTATTCGACAGCCTATCTGTCGACGGCGGACTGGAACGATACGCGCTTCAAGAACGAGAAGTTCGACCAGATCCTTATCCAGGCCCGCACCGAGACCGATCAGGACAAGCGCAAGGCCATGTATCGCGACATGGCGGTCATCGTCCGCGACGAGGGTGGCCTGATCCTGCCCATGTTCAATGACGTGATCGACGCGACCGGTCCGCGCGTTGCCGGCTACAAGACCGGCAAGACGCACGAGCTGCGCGACGGCTACGCGCTGAATACCTGCTGGGTTGCTGGCTGATCCGGGCCCAGTTGTCGTGGGCCCCGTCACTCGATTGATTGCCCAGCGCGTTGCGCTGGGCATCCTCCTCCTGTTCGCGGTATCGGTGCTCATCTTCGCCGGTACGCAGATTCTGCCGGGCGACGTTGCCCGGTCGATCCTCGGCCAGACCGCCACTCCGGAGGCGGTCGCCAATCTCCGCGAGGAGATGGGGCTCAACGATCCCGCCTATATCCGCTACCTGCGCTGGCTCGGTGGCGTCGTCACCGGCGATCTCGGCACGGCGCTGTCGAATGGACAGGACATCGCGACCTCGCTCGGCGGGCGGCTGTGGAACACATTGTTCCTGGCGTTCTGGGCGGCAGTTGTGTCGGTTCCGCTCGCAATCCTGCTCGGCCTGCTTGCAGTCCGTTACCGTAACACCTGGGTCGACAAGACCATCTCCGGTTTTGCGCTCGCATCGACGTCGCTGCCGGAATTCTTCATCGGCTATCTGCTGATCTTTTTCGTCGCCGTGAAGTTGCAATGGCTGCCGTCGATCTCGACCGTATATGACGGCATGCCGTTCCTGGACAAAATGAAGGCGATCACCTTGCCGGCGATGGCGCTGGTGCTGGTGGTGCTGGCGCACATGATGCGTATGACGCGCGCGGCGATCCTCAACGTCATGCAATCGGCCTATATCGAAACGGCGGAACTGAAAGGCCTGTCGCCATTCCAGATCATCCGCCGCCACGCGTTTCCGAATGCGATCGCGCCGGTGATCAATGTGGTGACGCTGAACCTCGCCTTCCTGGTGGTCGGCGTCGTCGTGATCGAGGTGATCTTCGTTTATCCGGGCATGGGGCAGTACCTCGTCGACCATGTGTCGAAGCGGGACGTGCCGGTGGTGCAGGCCGTCGGCCTGATCTTCGCCGCCGTCTATATCGGCCTGAACATCGTGGCGGACGTCGCCTCTATACTCACCAATCCGCGCCTGCGGCATCCGCGCTAGGAGGGAAGCGTGCTGAGCTTGAGACGCATGCCCATCGGCGCGGCGGCTGGGTTGTTCGTGACCGCGCTTTTCGTCATCGCAGCGGTCTTCGCGCCGCTGCTGGCCCCTTACGGCAAGGCGGAGATCGTCGGCGCGGTGTGGGAACCGATGTCGGACACGTTCTGGCTCGGCACCGACAATCTCGGCCGCGACCTGTTGACCCGCATGATCTATGGGGCCAGGACAACGATCCTGATCGCCTCGATGGCGACGGCGATCTCCTTCATCCTTGGCTCGGTGCTTGGCTTCGCTGCCGCGGTCATGGGCGGCTGGTTCGACACGCTGATGTCGCGTTTCGTCGACCTGCTGATGGCGATCCCGACGCTGATCTTCGGGCTGGTGGTGCTCTCGGTTCTCCCGACGACCGTCATCACGCTGATCCTCGTCATGGGCATTCTCGACGCGACGCGCGTGTATCGCCTGTCGCGCGCCGTGGCGGCCGACATCAATGTCATGGACTATGTGGAGGCGGCCAAGCTGCGCGGCGAAGGGCGGAGCTGGATCATCTTCCGCGAGATCCTGCCCAATGCGCTGTCGCCGCTCGTCTCCGAACTCGGCCTGCGCTTCATCTACGCCGTGCTGTTCCTCTCGGCACTCTCCTTCCTCGGCCTCGGCGTCCAGCCGCCGGAAGCCGACTGGGGCGGCATGGTGAAGGAGAACAAGGACGGCATCGTCTTCGGCATCCCGGCAGCGCTCATTCCGGCCGCCGCGATCGCCGCACTCGCCATTTCCGTCAATCTGGTTGCCGACTGGATTCTCAACCGCACCACCAGCCTAAAGGGAGGGCGTGGCTGATGGCCAGGGCAGCTGCAGGGCGCGTCGAGCATAAGCAGGACAACATCCTGCTCGACATCCGCGATCTGAAAATCGAAGCGACGGTCTATCCGCCGGGCGGCAGCCCGACGAACGTCGTCATCGTCGATGGCGTCTCCTTGACGCTCGAGCGCGGCAAGGTGCTCGGACTGATCGGCGAATCCGGCGCCGGTAAATCGACCATCGGTCTGTCTTCCATGGGATATGGCCGCGGCGGCGTGCGCATTACCGAAGGCCAGGTGATCCTCAACGGCCGCGACATTCTCGAGGGAGGCAAACCGGTGCTGCGCAAGATACGCGGCCGCGAGGTCTGCTATGTCGCGCAATCCGCGGCTGCGGCGTTCAACCCGGCGCACCGGCTGATGGACCAGGTTGTCGAGGCGGCGCTTCAGCATGGTGTAGCCAAGCGATCCGAGCTGGAGCAGCGCGCGGTCAATCTGTTCCGCAAGCTCAGCCTGCCGAACCCGGAAACGATCGGCGAGCGTTATCCGCACCAGGTGTCGGGTGGCCAGCTCCAGCGCGTGATGACGGCAATGGCGCTGTGTTCGGAACCGGACCTCATCGTCTTCGACGAGCCAACCACGGCGCTTGACGTGACGACGCAGATCGACGTGCTGGCGGCGATCAAGGATGCGATCCGCGACACCGGCGTCGCGGCGCTCTACATCACGCACGACCTCGCCGTCGTCGCGCAGGTGTCGGACGAGATCATGGTGCTGCGCCATGGCAAGCTGGTCGAATGGGGCGGTACGCGGCAGATCATCAAGGAACCGCGGCAGGCCTACACCAATGCGCTCGTGTCGATGCACCACATCGAACATCAGCAAAAGCAGCCGGGCACAAACGCCATTCTCTCCGTGAAGAACGTCACCGCTGCTTATGGCGGCGGCAAGGTGAAGGTGCTGAAGAATGTCAGCGTCGACATTTTTTCAGGCCAGACGCTCGCCGTGGTGGGTGAATCCGGCTCCGGCAAATCGACGCTGGCGCGTGCCGTCACCGGGCTGTTGCCGCCGGAACAGGGCAGCGTCACCTTCGACGGCCGCCAGCTCTCCAACGCGCTGCGCGACCGGCCAAAGGAGGATCTGCGGCAATTGCAGATGATCTACCAGATGGCCGACGTCGCGATGAACCCGCGCCAGACGGTCGGCACGATCATCGGCCGGCCGCTGGAGTTCTATTTCGGTATGAGGGGCGCGGAGCGCGATGCGCACGTCGCCGAACTGCTCGAGAAGATCGAGATGGGGAAGGGCTTTGTCGATCGCTACCCGGCGGAGCTCTCGGGCGGGCAGAAGCAGCGCGTCTGCATCGCGCGGGCGCTTGCCGCGAAGCCGAAGCTGATCATCTGCGACGAGGTGACCAGCGCGCTTGATCCGCTCGTGGCGCACGGCATCCTGAAGCTGCTGCTCGACCTTCAGGAGCAGGAGGGTGTCGCCTACATGTTCATCACGCATGATCTGGCGACGGTGAAGTCGATCGCCGATTCCATCGCGGTGATGTATCGCGGCGAGGTGGTGCGCTACGGCCCGAAGAGCGAGGTGCTGGCACCGCCCTTCGACGACTACACCGACCTATTGCTCTCCTCCGTGCCGGAAATGGAGCTGGGCTGGCTGGAGAAGGCGATCAAGGGCCGGCGTATGGAGGCGGCGGGGAATTAACCCGTCAGATGCCTTTGAAATCCAAGCTTCTCCTCATCATCCTCGATGGCGTGCCGCTCAGAAACTGGCGGCGACTGTTCGGCAATCTCGAAGGCTGGGTGCAGTCCGGCGAAGCGCAGGTCTGGACTATGCGGTCGGTTCTGCCCTCGACCTCGGCCTGCTGTTACGCCTCGATCCACACGGGCGTGCCGCCGCAGGAGCACGGCATAAGATCGAACGAGCAGCGGTTCCGAGTCGACTTTCCGGACCTGTTTTCCGAGATCGCCAAGGCCGGCGGCAAGACGGGCGCGGTGACGCATTCCTACTGGTCGGAATTCTTCAACCGATATCCCTTCGATTTCGTCCGCGACATCGAATATGACGAGCCCGGCGGGCCGATCACGCATGGCCGCTTCCACACGATGACCGGCTACAACCACAAGAACCAGATGACGCCGGCGGACACCGATCTGTTCGCGACGCTCACCATGCTGACAAAACGGTTCGGTATCGACTACGGCATCCTGCACACATGCACGCTGGACTCGATGGGGCATCGCTACGGACATGACTGCATCGAGATGGACCACGCGTGTTACGCGATGGACGGGATGCTGGCAGCCTTCCTGCCGCTGTGGCTGGCGGATGGCTACGAGGTGATCGTCACCGCCGATCATGGCCAGACCGACCGCGGCCACCATGGCGGCCGCGAGAGCGAGCAGCAGGATTTCGCGCTCTATTATCTCGGCCAGGGAAAAGGACCGAAGGCGGACGCGCTGCTCGATCAGCTTCAACTCGCGCCGACGATCCTGAAGCGGCTCGGCGTGGCCGTGCCAAATACGATGAAGGCAAAGCCGTTCCTGCGCTGAGCGGCGAAGCGCTCAACCCATCAGCTTCTTGACCGCCCTCATGTCCTTCAGGAAACGGGCGTATTCGGCTTCCTTGTCAGCCGCCTCACGAATGCGCAGGATGAAAGATGGGTGGATGGTGATGAAGACGCGCAAGCCATCGTCGCGCTCAATCACATCGCCGCGCAGCTTCGTCACCGGAACGGCCTTGCCGAGCAGGCTTTGCGCCGCAGTCGCGCCGAGCGCCACGACGAGCTTCGGCTTGATCAAATCGAGTTCCTGATCGATCCACCAGCGGCAGGCCTGCACCTCGCCGGCATTCGGCTTGGAGTGGATACGGCGCTTGCCGCGCGGTTCGAACTTGAAGTGTTTCACCGCATTGGTGACGTAGGTTTTCTGGCGATCGACATCGGCTTCATCGAGTATCGCGTCGAACACTTTTCCGGCCGGCCCGACAAACGGCTTGCCCGCAAGATCCTCGTGGTCGCCGGGCTGCTCGCCAACAAATACGACCTCTGCATTCTCGGGACCTTCGCCAAACACAGTCTGGGTCGCGTCGCGCCAGAGCGGACAGCGGCGGCAGGTCTTTGCCTGCCTCTTTAGCTCGGCGATGCTTTCAGCTTTGTCGTCTTCATCTGGTTCGCCGGCTTGACGCGCCGGCCAGTGCTTTGCCTTTACCTTGGCGTGATGCGGTGCAGGCATTGTCGGCATGCGGGCAACCATCTTCTTCGCGGCCTCGTCCGCTCCTGCTATCAGATCGGGAATGAGCGAGGCCTCGGGAAGGTTCCGCCAGTACTTCTTCGGCATCTCGGCCTGCATCGCCTTCGGCTTCAGCCGGGCCGGGTTGAAGATGTTTTGATAATAGGTGCGCCACATCTCCTCGGCGCTGTCCTCTGCGGGTGCGTCGGCCTTGGATGCGCCCGGACCGAACGTAACCGTCTCGCCATCCCAATGCGCCGACCGATACGGCGTCAGGATCGACCATTTCATGCCGGTGAAGCGGCGCACGAAAAATGGCGCGTTGCGCTCGACGATGAAATGCGATGGCTCGAACCAGGCGATATAGCGGTCCTCGCCATCGATCTCGATTTTTCGGAAGCGCACAAAGGCGCGCATCTTATGGATGTCGCGGCGGATCGCCTTTTCCATCGTCTCGAATTGGCGGATGTCGGGATCGGACGCGATCTTGAGCAGGCTCGGCTCGTGCCTGAGCCGGTAGAGCAGATGGTAGAGGAAGGCGAAACGCTCCGGATCGGAATGGCAGATCACGGTCTCCGCGCGCTCGACAAACTCGCGCGGCACGCGGAGTTCGGCGTCGGCGGGCGGCTCGGGGAGATTGCTCCGCGGCCCGGTTTCAACGACAGTCCATAGAATTTCATCCGCGCGGACGTCAGCGAGCGCCAACGCACGCGCCGCATCCCGCCACCCGGCGAAATCGGTCGGACCGGCAAGCTGGACGCTGTAATGCGCAAGAGCGAGTTGGGAACCGGCGCGCATCAGAACAGAACCATCTGCTGCGGCTGAGGTTTCAGCCTATCGCGCAGCCTCGTATCGTCCACGAGCTTCGTCGGCGCCCAGCCTTCCGCGACGATGAATGGCCGGATCTTGGCAATCGAGGCGGAGAGGCGGCCGACATCTTCCAGCCGCAGCCGGCGATAGCGTCGCGTCTGAAGGATGCGCACCACGGCCTTGTTGCCGAGACCTGGCACTCGTAACAGCATCTCCTTCGACGCGCGATTCACGTCGACCGGAAACCGGCCGCGGTGTTGCAATGCCCAGGCGAGTTTGGGATCGATCTCGAGGTCGAGCATGCCGGTCGAGCTGCCGGCCAAAATTTCCTTTTGGTCAAAACCGTAAAAGCGCATCAGCCAGTCGGCCTGGTAAAGCCGATGCTCACGCATCAGCGGCGGCTTTTTCGAAGGCAGGGCGGACGAAGAATCCGGAATCGGACTGAAGGCGGAATAGTAGACGCGCCGCAAATGGTAGCTGCCGTAGAGCCGCGCGCTGGTGGAGAGGATCGTGTCGTCAGAGGCACCATCCGCGCCGACGATCATCTGCGTCGACTGCCCACCCGGCGCGAAGCGGCGCGCGCGTTTGGTCTTCAGCGTGGGCTCGGCAAAATCCTCCAGCTTGCGGCGCAGCGACGCCATGGAAAGGCGGATCGTGTCGGGCCGCTTTTCGGGCGCGAGCGCGTTCAAGCCTTCATCGGTAGGCAGTTCGACATTGATCGACAGCCGGTCTGCATATGTGCCGGCCATCTCGACCAGTTCGTCCGAGCACTCGGGAATGGTTTTCAGGTGAATATAGCCGCCGAATTTTTTGTCCTCGCGCAGGCGCCGTGCGACCTCGACCATTTCGCCCATCGTTTCGTCGGGCGAGCGGATCACGCCGGAGGACAGGAACAGGCCTTCGATGTAGTTGCGCTTGTAGAACTCGACGGTGAGCTGGACGACTTCATCGACCGTGAAGCGCGCGCGGCGGACATTTGATGACGAGCGGTTGATGCAGTAGCTGCAGTCGTAAATGCAGAAATTCGTCAGCAGGATTTTGAGGAGCGAGATACAGCGGCCATCCGGCGCGTAGGAATGGCAGATGCCCATGCCTTCGGTGGAGCCGATGCCGCCCGATTTCAGCGAATCACGCTTCGCGGCGCCCGAAGAGGCGCAAGAGGCGTCGTATTTCGCGGCATCCGAAAGAATCGCCAGCTTTTCACGAATGGTGAGCGCAGCCATTCGTTCATGATATGTTCTTTCGGAAAGCTGCGCTATTAAATTTGACAGCTCGCGCGGCAGCGGAACTATTCGTCGTTGAGAATGAATTCGAGGTAGAGATTGCGCTGCAGGATCGAGTGGTTGTCGTCGGAGACAACCGAGACGATCAGCTTGCCGTCGGTGCGCCGCCAGACGTCCAGTCCTTCCATATTGTCGATCTGGTAGGACATGTCGGCGTCGAGCAGGACCGGGCCGTCCGCGACGGCGCCTTTGGCGATCGACTCACCGTAGATGCGGCGCAGCCGCATCTTCACGCCGTCGGCCGGCGAGAAGCTGCGCTCCAGCAGCAGAAGATCGCCCTTCGGCAGGAAGGCGCCGTCGGTGATGTCGAAACTGCCGTTACGCTTGACGGTGAAGACACCCTTGTTCGGGCCTTCGATGATGGCGGCAAAGACATTGCCGTCCTTGTCGATCGAGCGCTCAGACACGATCACCAGCCCGTTCTCGTGCTGGCCGTAGGGATGCGCGCGGGTGACGGTCTCAAAGCCCTTGTTCTGGCGCAGCTCGTTGCGCGGCACCAGGAAGTCGAGTTCCTTGAACGCCGGCTGCATGTTGCCCGGCTCTATTCTGAACTGGGCGATGCGGTGGTTTCGCTCGAAGCCGACGGTCGCGATGCCGTCCTTCACGTCCAGTCCCTCGCCGTCGACTTCCCACTTCTCGCCGATGGGCTTGCCGTTCGCGTCGCGCATTTCTTCCATGCGGAACTTCGAGATGCCGGCCGGCCGGCCTTCCTCGTCATGTTCGACAGTGCCGAAGTACCAGAAGCCGGTGTCCGCGACGCCGATGAAGTCGCTGCCGGGTTTCAGGAAACGGAAGCTGGAAAGCGCACCGAAATTGCGCGCCGAAGAAGTCATCTCCAGGCCGCCGATGAATTCCAGCGGGCCGAACTTCGTGTCGTCGCGGCCGATGCGGAATTGCGTGATCGGCCGCGTGCGGACTTCGAAGCTTTCGACATGCGATTGGGCGAATGCCGGTACATTGTACCCGCAAACGGCGATCGCCATCCCGGCAATGCCAGATGCCCAAAACCTGTTCATCCCGCCCGTCTCATTCCCTGCCGGCGCGTGTCGCGCGAGCCTTCCTCGCCAAACAGCGAGGCCAGTTGCTCCGTCATCGCGCCCGCCAGTTCTTCCGCGTCGACGATGGTCACGGCGCGACGATAATATCGCGTCACGTCATGGCCGATGCCGATCGCAAGCAGCTCGACCGGCGAGCGCGTCTCGATCAGTTCGATCACAGCGCGCAGATGCCGTTCCAGATAGTTGCCCGGGTTGACCGACAGGGTCGAGTCATCCACCGGCGCGCCGTCCGAAATCATCATCAGGATCTTGCGCTGCTCCGGCCGGCCGATCAGGCGGCTGTGCGCCCAGAGCAGCGCCTCGCCGTCGATGTTTTCTTTGAGCAGACCTTCGCGCATCATCAGGCCGAGATTGCGGCGCGCGCGGCGCCACGGGGCATCGGCGCTCTTGTAGACGATGTGCCTCAGATCGTTGAGCCGGCCGGGGCTCGCAGGCTTGCCGTCCTTCAGCCATTTCTCGCGGGCCTGTCCGCCTTTCCAGGCGCGCGTGGTGAAGCCGAGAATCTCGACGGAGACGCCGCAGCGCTCCAGCGTGCGGGCCAGAATGTCAGCGCAGGTCGCGGCGACCGTGATCGGCCGGCCGCGCATGGAGCCCGAATTATCCAGAAGCAAGGTGACGACCGTGTCGCGGAATTTCGTGTCGCGCTCCTGCTTGAAGGAGAGCGGCTGCATGGGATCGATCACCACGCGCACTAGGCGCGCCGGATCGAGATAACCTTCCTCGAGATCGAAATCCCAGGAGCGGTTCTGCTGCGCCATCAAACGGCGCTGCAGCCTGTTCGCCAGCCGTCCGACGACGCCCTGCAGATTGGCGAGCTGCTTGTCGAGGAAGGCGCGCAGCCGATCGAGTTCCTCCTCGTCGCACAGTTCTTCCGCGCCGACCATCTCATCGAAGGCGGTGGTGAAAACCTTGTAGTCGATCTCCTTCGGCAGGTTCGACCAGGGCGAATCGGGGCGCTTGGCTTCACCGGGCGTCTCGGTGTCGCTGTCGTCTTCGTCCGACATTTCGTCGGAGGTCGCGTCGGCGGCCTCCATCTCGCCAGCTTCCTGGTCGTCGGCGGAGGCGTCGCTCTCCTCCGACTGCGACTGATCGGCGCCGGAATCCTCCTCGCCGCCTTCCTCGCTGTTGTCCTCGCCCTCGGGCTGGTTGTTGTCCTCGTCCTCGGAGTCCTCGGTCTCCTGGTCGTCGCCGAGCTCCTCGGCCATCTCCATGGAGGCAAGCATGTCGCGAACGATGCGGGCAAAGGCCTGCTGGTCGTCGAGCTTGTCGGAGAGGCCCTCAAGATCCTCGCCGGCCTTGTCGGAAACCCATTCGCGCCACAGGCCGACAAGGCGCTCGCCGCTTTTCGGCGCGGCGCGGCCGGTGAGCTTCTCGCGCACCAGAAGCGCGACAGCTTCCTCGATCGGCGCATCCGCCTGCTCGCGCACGTCAGCAAGATTGGCCTTGGCGTATTTGTCTTCCAGCATCGAGGCGATGTTGTCGCCGACGCCGACCATGGCGCGCGCGCCGATCGCCTCGACGCGCGCCTGCTCGACCGCATCGAAGATGGCGCGCGCCTGCTTGCCCTCAGGCGCCAGCTTCAGGTGAATGCGCTGGTCATGGCAGGCGCGTTTCAGCGCCATGGAATCGCCGAGGCCGCGCGTGATCGCGATGTCGGTGGCGGTCGCCTTCTTCGGCAATTCGGGCAGACGGGCGCGGCTGCCGGCAAGTGCGGGCTTGTCCTTGGCGAAACCGACCTCCAGCTCCTTGTCGCCGGAGATGGCGCGCATGCACACCGTCACCGCGCGCTTGAAGACGTCAGTGTCGGAGCCGTTCTTCGGCTTTGTCCTGGTGTTGTCGCCCGGCCCGGCCATTGGACCCCTGCGCTACGCCAACACCACGTTGGCGGCGCTCTCCGGCAATTCCTGGCCGAAGGCGCGCTGATAGAACTCGGCGACCAGCGGCCGCTCCAGTTCGTCGCACTTGTTCAGGAATGTGAAGCGGAACGCCAGGCCAATATTGCCGAAAATCTCGGCATTCTCGGCCCAGGTGATCACCGTGCGGGGGCTCATGACGGTCGAGAGATCGCCGTTGATGAAAGCCTGCCGCGTCATGTCGGCGATGCGCACCATCTTGTTGACGATGTCCTTGCCCTTGGCGTCGCGATAATGCTTCGCCTTGGCGAGAACGATCGCCACTTCATTGTCGTGCGGCAGATAGTTGAGCGTGGTGACGATCGACCAGCGGTCCATCTGCGCCTGGTTGATCTGCTGCGTGCCGTGATAAAGGCCGGTCGTGTCACCGAGGCCGACGGTGTTGGCGGTGGCGAAAAGGCGGAAGGCCGGGTGCGGGCGGATGACGCGGCTCTGGTCAAGCAGCGTCAGGCGGCCGGAGCTTTCGAGCACGCGCTGGATGACGAACATCACGTCGGGACGGCCGGCATCATATTCGTCGAAGCAGAGCGCGACATTGTGCTGGTAGGCCCAGGGCAGGATGCCGTCGCGGAATTCCGTGACCTGCATGCCTTCTTTCACGACGATCGCGTCCTTGCCGACGAGATCGATACGGCTGACATGGCTGTCGAGGTTGACGCGCACGCAGGGCCAGTTGAGACGCGCGGCGACCTGCTCGATGTGCGTCGATTTGCCGGTGCCGTGATAGCCCGACACCATGACGCGGCGGTTGTAGGCAAAGCCCGACAGGATCGCCAGCGTGGTCTGTTCGTCGAACAGATAGTCCGGGTCGATGTCGGGCACATGCTCATTGGCGGCCGAATAGGCCGGCACGACCATCTTGGAGTCGAAACCGAAGGTTTCCTTGACCTTGACCGTTGTGTCCGGAAGGTTGGCGATATCGCGATCGACCTTGTTCATTCCATCCTCATGCCGGCGGCCAAAGGCCGCCGATCCCGGCTCCGCCGGCTAGAAACCAATCTTTTCGGGGGCGTCTTTAGCAGACCAGCCGACTAACACAAACCGGCTTGTTTCAGCACCCGGTAGGCCTGCAGAACGTCGCGGAACCGGTCTTCCGAACCCCTGTCGCCACCATTTGCGTCGGGATGGTGGCGTTTCACGAGTTCCTTATACCGGGCCTTGATCTCCGCACCAGTCGCCTTGACGTCAAGACCAAGCGTTTCCAGCGCCTTGGCCTCAAGCGGCTTGGCCTTGCGCTCCTTCGGCGGCTGCGCACGGCCGCCAAACAGATTGTAGGGGTCGCGCAGCCGGTTGTAGTAGCCTGCGCGGCCCGAGCGCATCTGGGCAAAATCGGCGGACGAACTGCCGGTGCCGCTGGCGCCCATCTTCCAGGTCGGCCGATGACCGGTCAGCGCTTCCTTCTGGAAGCGGGCGATCTCGGAATCGGCCACGCCGGAGAAATAGTTGAAGCCGCGGTTGTACTCGCGAACGTGATTGAAACAGAATTTGAAGTACTCGCCTTCGCGCAGCCGCCCGACGGGCGCGCGGTGCGTGCCGGGCTCCTTGCAGCCATCCCATTGGCAGACCGGCGCGCGCGACTTCAGCTCCGCCTCGGGGTCACGGCGGATCCTGATCTTGTCGAACGATTTGGCGTAAGAGTTCATGCTCTCGCAATTATGGGTGCTTCGCCGCACGAAACAAGAATTGACATTTGGCCAATGATTACCTCTTACCGCTGAATCGCGGCTGAACGGACACTAAGGTTCGGGAGGCCGTCCTATGTGGTGCGGAAGGTGCGGAATGTCCATACAGGAAACGATCACAAACAAGCTGAAGACGGTGTTTGCGCCCGAGCGGCTCGACGTGATCAATGAAAGCAGCCAGCACGCCGGGCATCACCACGTCGAATCGGGCCATCACGCGACATTCGACGGCACCGGCGAGACGCATTTCCGCATTCGCATCGTGTCGGCGGCGTTTGCCGGCAAGAGCCGCGTCGAGCGCCATCGCGCGGTGAACGAACTGCTTGCGCCGGAACTCAAGGCCGGACTCCATGCGCTGGCGATCGAGCCTGCCGCACCGGGCGAGAAGACGCGCTGGTAGATTTCGTCGCGGGCAATTGTCGATACGGGCTACGGAAGATCGTAGTTCTTCGGATCGCTTCCCAGCCGACGCATGCTCTCGGCGATTTTGTTTCCCACATGCGTCCACATGCTTGGATCAAGTTGGCGCTGGCTATCCTGTAGAGCCGCCCTCCATGCAGGCCCCCGGTCCCACGCCTCCATGTACGCTTCGGCGAGGCTCTCCGTTTGGCGTACGTCTATTATCGCTTCCATGAGCGAGGCGGCTTGCAGTCGGTCTTTGTGACTTTTAGCCGTACCATCGTTGTCCGTTTTTCTGCGCGATGCGACGATGAGTTTGTGCACGGCATAACGTTCGCCGGCCGGGATCGTCACTGGGACGCCCGCGCCGTGCAGGAGCACCGATCGGATGGGCTGGTAGATCAAAAAATCTAGAAACCGCAGCGGCTGTGCTGAAGCGCCGCCCAACGCGGGCATTTTCGCAGGATGTCCCTCGTACTCTGAAGCACCTGTGTTCGGTGTGAGAAATTCGACTCTGTATCCAGATCGAGAGATGTATTTTGCGGTTCGACGGCTGTCGGTTTGATGAGGAACTTCTCTGAAGCTGTCGTCGACTGTTTTTAATACCTCCAGAACTGGCGGCATGGCGTCTCCGACAGCAGCGGATATCGAATGGAATTGGGCGAAATCGGCGTCGCCGGTTTGCATAGCGGTGGAAGGCAGGCGAATGCCCAGCGTGGCCGAATAACATTGATAAGCCACAGACCCGATTAGAACGCCGCGCAGGCGAAAGAAGCCTGCTTCCGACAGAGCTTGAACAATGCTGCCGACAAGGTTCTCAGGCCGAGGGAGGTAGGCTTCGCGGACAAGGGTGGAGACGATTTTGCGGCGTGCGCGAATGTCCGCCTTTATATCTTTGAAGTTTTGGACACGTCGGGTGATGTCTTGGTCGTCGACCGGGCCGACATATTTGCGTTCCTTGCCGCCGCCCCCTGTTGGCGTGTCGAAGTACCAGTAGCGACGCCCGCGGCTTTCCATCGTTATGAAACGACCCTCGGTCGAAAATTCCGAGGAGAACGTCTCATCGAGAGATCGTTGAATGAGTTCGGAATAAAGCGTCTGGTACGTATGGTCGATGAGTTGCATGGCTGTTATTACCATTTTTGCGAAAGTGGTAATAACACGACGCTGATGAATGCGCTATTACCATTTTCGCAAAAGTGGTAATAACAACTAAGAGTCGGCGACAGGCCTGATCCGCAGCCGGACGATCCGGTTCTTTTCCCGCTTCAGCACGACAAAGCGTTTCCCGTGGAAGGTAAACGCTTGTTTTTCCTCAGGAATTGACTGGGTTTCGTGAATGACGAGGCCGGCGATGGTCGTCGCCTCGTCGTCCGGCAGGGTCCAGTCGAGCGCGCGGTTCAGGTCACGGATCGAGACCGAGCCATCGACCGTGATCGAGCCGTCCTGCTCTTGCTTCACGCCCTGGACATCGATGTCATGCTCATCGGCGATCTCGCCGACGATCTCCTCGATAATGTCTTCCAGCGTGAGCAGTCCGCGCACCTCGCCATACTCGTCGACGACGATGGCGAAATGGCTCTTGCGGCGAAGGAACGCGTTGAGCTGATCCTGCGCGGTCGTCGTATCCGGCACGAACCAGGGTTTTGTCGCAACCTTCATGATGTCAATCTGCGACGGGCCGCCACCATCCTCCATCAGCGCCCGCAGCAGGTCCTTCGCGTGGACGACGCCGACGATGTTGTCGATCGAGCCGCGCCAGAGCGGGATGCGCGTGTTCGGGCTGCCGAGGATCTCGCGCACGATCGTTTCCGGCGGCTGATCGACATTCACCATGCGCATGTTGAGCCGGTGAACCATGACGTCGGAGACTTCGAGGCCTTCGAGGTCGTGCAAGCCGCCTTGCCGTCCGTTGGGGCTGTCTTTGGCTTCGCCGTTGGTCGCTGTCGGCTGTGGCGTCGGCTGTTCGATCTTGGCGGCGCCGTTGCCGCGCTTGCGCCGCGCGGCGAGGCGCTGGCGGGCCAGCATTCGCGCACGCACCGGGCGGCGTAGACTCAGCGCGGCGATGCCAAGCACCACAAAGAATATGACCGCCAGGAATATCCAGATATCCGCCGTCATGGCTCCGTCTGCTCGCGCAGGAAGGAGAGCACCTCCGACGCCGGTACGTCCCTGGCGATGAAGGACTGGCCGATGCCGCGCGTCAAAATAAAGGTCAGCGCACCGCGGGACACCTTTTTGTCTTGCGCGATGAATTCGAGCAGTTTTTCGGCCGGCGGCATGTCGCCGGGAATGTCGGCGATGCGGGTCGGCAAGCCCACCGCCCTCAGATGCGTCTCGACCCGAGCCGCATCGTCAGGGCTGGCGAGGTTCATGCGGGCGGAAAAGCGATGCGCCAAGGCCATGCCGATCGCCACACCTTCGCCGTGAACCAGGCGCGCGCTGTCATACTGCGTCGCGCCTTCAAGCGCGTGGCCGAAGGTGTGACCGAGATTGAGCAGCGCGCGGTCGCCGGTTTCGAACTCGTCGCGCGCGACGACTTCGGCCTTGGCGCGGCAGGATTCCGCGATCGCCTCGGTGCGCGCGGGGCCGCCCGAAAAAATCTCGCGCCAGTTCTGTTCGAGCCAGGCGAAAAAAGCCGGCCGGTCGATGAGCCCATACTTCGCAACTTCCGCATAACCGGCGCGGAATTCGCGCGGCGGTAGCGTGTCGAGCACGGACGTATCGGCCAGTACCAGCCGCGGCTGATGAAAGACGCCAACGAGATTCTTGCCGTGCCGACTGTTGATGCCGGTCTTGCCGCCGACCGATGAATCGACCTGCGCCAATAGCGACGTTGGCACCTGCACGAACGGCATGCCACGGCGCACGATGCCGGCAGCGAAGCCTGCCAGATCGCCGATGACGCCGCCGCCGAGCGCGATCACCAGGTCGCGCCGCTCCAGCCGCGCAGCCAGGATGCCATCGACCGCCTGCTGCATGTGGTCGAAGCTTTTAGTCTTCTCGCCGGCCGGCATCACGATCGGCACGGAGTCAATGTCGGCCAGTGCGAGCGCCGCCTGCAGCGGTTTCAGATGCACCGCGGCGACATTCTCGTCCGTGACGATCGCTGACCGCACACCGGGCAGCCGCGCTGCGATCGCTTCGCCGGCGCCGGAAATGAGATCCGGGCCGATCAGTATGTCATAGGCGCGCTCGCCGAGGCCGACAGTGACGGTTACGTGAGAGGTCATGTCACTCAGCCGCCTTTCCTGCACTGCCGGCGATCCGCGCCGCGAGCGCCTCGATCACCTCGGCGGCGATCACTTCCTTGCGCTCGTCGCGGGTGAACACGGTGACGTCCGCCTTGGCATAGACCGGATAGCGCTCGTCCATCAGCTTCGCCATCACGCCGCGCGGGTCCGCATTCTTGAGCAGCGGACGGTTCTGCTTCTTCGACACGCGGTCCATCAGCGTGTCGATATCGGCTTTCAGCCAGACCGAGATGCCATGCGTCGCGATCGCCTCGCGTGTGTGTTCGTTCATGTACGCGCCGCCGCCGGTCGAGAGCACCTGCGGGCCGCTTTCCAGGATGCGCAGGATGACGCGCTGTTCGAGCGAACGGAATTCCGGCTCGCCGTAGCGCTCGAAGAGGTCCGGCACGGTCATGCGCGAGGCGGTCTCGATCTCATGATCGCTGTCGAGGAAAGGCAGGCCGAGCGCGCCGGCGACCTTGCGGCCGATCGCGGTCTTGCCGGCGCCCATCAGGCCGACGAACACGATCGAACGCTTGCCGAGCGCCGCGAGCAGCGCTGCATTCTCGTCCGGTACGGTTTTCGACGCGCTCGACATTTCCCCTCACAGGCAGGGTTTACCACATGAAAAGTGCGGAGGCGTCAAGCGCTTAGGGTCGAGGGTCGACTGCCCTTGAAATGCCGGGATTGGCGGCTCATAACGGCGCTCACCCGCACCGACGAAAGCGCCGACAGAACCAATGCCAACGCTTTTCCGGTTTCTCGTAACCCTCGGCATCATTGCCGGTATCGGTTATGGCGCCATGTTCGCGCTCGCTACCTTCGTGCAGCCGAAAAAGGGCGAGATGACCGTCCGTATTCCCGTGGACAAGCTCAATCAATGAAGGGCGGGCAGTGAAGGGCGTGCAGTGAAAGCTGGGGCGCGCATCGAGGCTTTTCTCGAAATGATGAGCGCCGAGCGCGGCGCCTCGGAGAACACGCTGCAATCCTATCGCCGCGATCTCGAGGACGCAGCGGAGAACATTTCGGGCGTCGGTCTCGCCGAAGCATCCACGGCGGACATCCGAACCTATCTCGCCGACATTTCCGCGCGTTTCGCGCCGACCTCGCAGGCGCGCAAGCTCTCGGCGCTCAGGCAATTCTACAAATTCCTCTACGCGGAAGGATTGCGGCAAGACGATCCGACAGGGCCGCTGGACAGCCCGCGCAAGGACCGGCCGCTGCCCAAAACCATGTCCGAAGCCGATGCCGGTCGCCTGCTCGACCGCGCCGCGGACGAAGCCCGCGAGGCGGGTGAGGATGAGACGGGTGTAGCCGCAAGCCGCATGCATGCGCTGGTCGAGGTGCTGTATGCGACCGGCCTGCGCGTGTCCGAACTGGTGAGCCTGCCGGTGAAGGTGGCGCTGCGCGACGATCGTTTCTTCGTGGTGCGCGGCAAGGGCAACAAGGAGCGCATGGTGCCGCTGTCGGAGAAAGCGCGGCTGGCGATGAAGGCATGGCTGGCCGAAAGGGCCAGCGTTCCGGCCTTCGCCGACAGTCCGTGGCTGTTTCCGGCGTCTTCCGAGACAGGCTATTTGCCGCGCCAGGTCTTCGGCCGTGACTTGAAAGGGCTCGCCGCGCGCGCCGGCATCGCTTCGGCCAAAGTCTCACCACACGTGCTGCGCCACGCTTTTGCCAGCCATCTTCTGCAGAACGGTGCGGATCTGCGGGCGGTACAGCAGCTTCTCGGCCATGCGGACATCTCGACGACCCAAATCTACACGCATGTTCTGGAGGAGCGGCTGGTGCGCCTGGTCACGGAACATCATCCGCTTGCCGACTAGCCGCCGCGCCGCTATGTGAAGGCGGCATTTTAGCGGCCCGGGGCCAAAACAGGCTTTTTCCGCCCGCACTATTCGAAAAAGGCGTTCTGGTTCGCTCAGGAATGTACAATTACCTCGATTTCGAAAAGCCGATCGCCGACCTCGAAGGAAAAATCCTTGAGCTGAAGAAGCTTGCAGAAACCAGCGATGCGATCGACGTGGCCGGTGAGATCGAGCGGCTGGAGAAGCGCGCCCAGGACCAGCTGCGTGACCTCTACAAGGCGCTGACCCCTTGGCAGAAGGCGCAAGTGGCGCGCCATCCCGACCGGCCGCACTGCGTCGACTATGTCGAGCGCCTGTTCACCGATTTCACGCCGCTCGCCGGTGACCGCGCCTTCGGCGAGGACAACGCCATCATTGGCGGTTTCGCCCGCTTTCGCGGCGCCCCGATCGCGGTGATCGGCCAGGAAAAGGGCTCCGACACCAAGACCCGGCTGAAGCATAATTTCGGCATGGCCAAGCCCGAGGGGTACCGCAAGGCGGTGCGCATCATGGAACTCGCCGACAAGTTCGGCATACCCCTGGTGAGCCTCGTCGATACGGCCGGCGCCTATCCGGGCATCGGCGCAGAAGAGCGCGGGCAGGCGGAAGCCATCGCCCGCTCGACCTCAGCCTGCCTTGGCCTGAAAGTGCCGTCGCTGTCGGTGATCATCGGCGAGGGCGGTTCGGGCGGAGCGATCGCCATCGCCACCGCCAACAAGGTCTACATGCTGGAGCACGCCATCTATTCGGTGATCTCGCCGGAAGGCGCCGCCTCGATCCTCTGGCATGATTCCACCCGCGCCAAGGATGCGGCGACCAATATGAAGATCACGGCGCAGGACCTGATGGAATTGAAGGTCATCGACGGCATCATTCCGGAGCCGCTTGGCGGTGCGCATCGCGGCGCGGACGCGGTGATGCAGGCGACCGGCGACCAGATCGACCGGGCGCTCGGCGAGCTGTCGCAATCCAACATGGACTTCCGCGAGCAGCGCCGCGAGAAGTACCTGGCGATCGGCCGTAACCTCTAGGGCACGGAACGGCGCATTTCCGCCACAAAATCGCCCGTCCTTCGATGCAATGACATTGCCGTGAGGGAGTTGGGGACCCGCTTGCGGTAATCAAATTTCAAGGTTAACCGGCCTAGGGTCCAGGTCCCATGTTTTGAGTGCCGACAGCGGTCCGGCCGGGTCGACCGCAGCAGAAAAGACGATCAATTCGCTGATGATTTCCAGGTTCGCTCTTATCGGTTTGGTTGTCAGCGCGCTCGCCCTCGGAGCGTGCACGGACGCCGAGTACAAAAGCCTCGCCGCCTCAAGCGCGAAGGCGAATGCCCGGCTTTCGCCGGAAGTGATGAAGGCGATGGCCGCCAAGGGCATGACCAAGACCTCGCCGATCTTGGGGCGCATCTTCAAGGAAGAAGGCAAGGTCGAGGTCTGGAAACAGAAGACCAACGGCCGCTACGACATCATCGCGTCCTACGACATCTGCAAATTTTCCGGGAAGCTCGGGCCCAAATACATCGAGGGCGACCGGCAGGCGCCCGAAGGGTTCTATACCGTGCGCCCGGGGCAGATGAACCCGAACTCGTCCTATCATTTGTCCTTCAACATCGGCTATCCGAACGCCTATGATCGCGCCAATGGCCGCACCGGCTCGAACCTGATGGTGCACGGGGCCTGCTCGTCGTCGGGCTGCTACTCGATGACCGACGGGCAGATGGAGCAGATCTTCGCCTTCGCGCGGGATGCGTTCGCCGGCGGCCAGACCGAGTTCCAGATCCAGGCGTTTCCGTTCCGCATGACCGCCGCCAACATGGCGCGTTACAAGAACGATCCGAACTATCCGTTCTGGCAGATGCTGAAGGAAGGCTATGACCATTTCGAGCTGACGAAAGTGCCGCCGAAGGTCGACGTCTGCGAGAAGCGCTACGTCTTCAACCGCACCGCCCAGGAAGGCTACGAGTTCAACGCCACGGCAGCCTGTCCGCCAATGACGCAGCCCGAGCCGCTGGCGATGGCCTATCAATCGCACAAGGCGCAGTTCGAGGCAGAACTCGCCACGGTGTCGACGAAGACCGATCTCGCCGCGCCGAAGGCCTCGATCATCGGCCTGAAGGAAGCCGGCGTCGTGTCCGACTGGACAAAGCGCCGCGCCCGCGGCGAACGCGTCTCGGTCGAGCCGCCGTCGCTTGGCGCCGACGGCGCCGTCGTGACCTCCGGCCCGATGGGCCGTGCCGACAACGAGGCCGGCCGCAAGATGGCCGCGCTCGAAGCCGCCGAGGCCGCGAAGAAGAAGGCAGCCGAGGAAAAGGCTGCCCGGGTGGCTGCCGAAAAGGCCGCGAAGGAACTCGCCGCTGCCGAGAAGCTGCGCGAGAAGGCGAACAAGGCCACGGCGAATGCCAAGGTCGAAGCCGCGCCCGCGCCGGTGATCGAGGCCGAAGCGCCTGCCGAGGAAACCCGGCTTGGCCGTCTCGGCAAGCGGATCGGCAATCTCTTCGGCTCATAAGGTCTCGCATTGGCGCGCGAGCCTGCCATTTACGACCTCAAAGGCCTGATCTGCCCTTTGCCGGTGCTGAAAACCCGCAAGCGGTTAGCCGACATGCGTCCTGGCAGCCAGCTCTGGGTCGAGACGACCGACCCGCTGGCCGGGCTCGATATTCCTGCCTTTTGCTATGAGAGCGGCCACAGACTGGTGGAAACGGTTGCCAGCGAGGGCGGGCACAGGTTTTTGATCGAGCGGGGCGGCTAGCGCCTGTCTAAGCCGCCGCCGGCTCGGACCATTTCGCCGCGATCAGCCGGTACGGGATCAGCGCGAACACTGCGATCAGCAGCTTCACCGTCAGGTCGCCCAGCGCCCAGGAGATCCAGCGCGCGGTTTCGGATGGAAGGACGCCGAGCAGTGGCGCATTTTCCAGTGCGAAGGCGTCGTCCGGTCCGACGAAGGCGAAGAGCGCGGAAAACGCGACCGTGAAGAAGATGGCGGTGTCCAGCACCGAGCCGGCGAGCGTGCCGAAGATCGGCGCGCGCCACCACGACAGTTTGCGCAGGCGGTTGAAGACGGTGACGTCGAGAAGCTGGGCGGTGAGGAACGCCGCGCCGGACGCGATCGCGATGCGGACCAGCCGCGCCGCGGCCATCTCGAATTCGATGAAGCCGTAGCGATAGAGCAGCGGCGGAATAACGATCGAGCAGACGACCGCGGTCATGAAGCCGACAAAGACGATACGGCGGGCCATAACCGGCCCGTAGCGCCGGTTGGCGAGGTCGGTGACGAGGAAGGCGAAGGGATAGGTGAACGCGCCCCAGGTCAGCACGTCGGCCAGCGAGAGGCTGCCGAGCGTGGCATTGACCGGGAACTGCACGAGCACGTTCGAGGCCACGACGACAAGCGCCATGGCCGCCACGAAGGGCACGTAAAGGGTGAAGCGATTCATTTTTTTATCCTGGGTGATGGAACCAGTGGCCGGCGTAAGCCGGCCGGGAACACGGGCTTAAGCGGCTGCCTGTTCGGCGAGCTTCTTGGCGATCTGCTTCTTCAGCAGACGTGCGCGCTGGGAGAGTTCCTTCTCGCCTGCCTTGGTCAGGAAGGCGTCGAGGCCGCCGCGATGCTCGACCGAACGCAGGGCGTTGGCGGAGATGCGCAGCTTGACGTTCTGGTTCAGGGCTTCCGAGATCAGCGTCACATTGACGAGATTCGGCAGGAACTTGCGCTTGGTCTTGTTGTTGGCGTGGCTCACATTGTGACCGGAGAGCACGGCCTTGCCGGTCAGTTCGCAGGCGCGGGACATTTTTGCTACCTTCAGTTTCGTTCTTGGGCCAAATGGACCACGTCGCACCGGAAATGGCTGGCGCGCGGTCTTTTCAGGCGGCCTCAGGAAAAGTCGGCGTTCCCATAGTGGCATTTGGCGGGGGCGTCAAGCTTGGGCCGGGTTTTACCGGGCAGCTTGCCGGTTCGGCTTCATATAATGGCCGAATTCGCCGGTTTAGTAGGAAAATCGACGGGAATCGCGCGGCATGACGCCGCTGAAGGGGTGTGTCGACTATGCGTTTCGCGCCGGCCCTTGCGGTCTCAATCTCTTTCGTTCTCGCCCAACCGTCGCAAGCGGCTCAGCCGGCGCCTGTGCAGACATTCACCGGCGAGTATGCCGTGACTTATCTCGGCCTGACTCTGGCTGAATCGACGGTGACGACAACACTCAAGGGCAAC
The DNA here is from genome assembly GCA_035503715.1 of Rhizobiaceae bacterium. Lineage (GTDB taxonomy): Bacteria > Pseudomonadota > Alphaproteobacteria > Rhizobiales > Rhizobiaceae > OAS926. The sequence continues at coordinate 39,190 of DATJTE010000017.1, forward strand.
CGCCTGACCGCGCGCGGCTCGATGGCCAGCGCTGGCCTGGCGCGGCTGTTCGACAAGACGACCGCCGATATTTCGGTGCGGGCGATACGTAGCAAAACCGGCATCGTGCCTCAGTTCTTCCGGCTGACCTATCAGACCGGCAAAAAGAAAAAGCAGCTGACGGAAATCCGCTTCGCGAAGGGGGACGTCAACAAGACCATAAACAAGCCGGCGCTGCGCAAGCGCGACAAGAAAACCTGGGTGCCGGTCGGCGCGAAAGAACTGCGAACCGTCTTCGACCCGTTCACCGCGGCAATCGTCATGGCGCCCAGCCTTGGCGAGGTCTGCAAACGCACGATCCGCGCCTATGACGGTGAAATGCGCTCGGATCTTGTCCTAAGTCACAAGGCATATGGCGAGATCGACATTCCGGGCTATGCCGGCAAGACGGTCACCTGCAGCGCGAAATACAAGCCCGTGGCCGGCTATCGCAACAACCGCAAGGAGCTGATCTCGCTCCGGGACAAGACCGAGATCGACATCACGTTTGCGCCGCTCGCCACGACCGGTCTATACGTGCCCGTCATGGCGACCGCCGACACGGAAATCGGCACGGTGAGGCTTCGCGCGCGGCGGACCGAGCTCACGAACTAGACGGCACCGCGTGATGGGATTTCCATGGCGCGGGCAACGCTCATCGGTTTTTCGGCGGTTGCGATGTGGGCGCTTCTGGCGCTCTTCACCGACGCATCCGGCTTGGTTCCGCCATTCCTGCTGTCGGCGATCACCTTCACGATCGGCACATTCGTCGGGCTTGCCGCGCGCATCGTCGCGCCCCCGGCTGCGACGCAGGCAAAGATACCGCCGGTCGTCTGGCTGATCGGCATTGCCGGCCTGTTCGGCTACCACTTCCTCTACTTCACCGCACTGCGCAACGCGCCCGCCGTCGAGGCGAGCCTGATCGCGTATCTGTGGCCGCTCTTCATTGTGCTCGGCTCGGCGCTGATGCCGGGCGAGCGGCTGCAATGGCACCACGTCGCGGGCGCCGCGCTCGGGCTTCTCGGCACGGTGCTGATCGTGACCAAGGGCGGCGGCGTCGAATTCGAGAGCCGCTACGCCTTCGGCTATCTGATGGCGTTCGCCTGCGCCTTCGTCTGGGCGTGCTATTCGCTTTTGTCGCGGCGCTTTGCCGAGGTGCCGACCTCGATCGTCACCTGGTTCTGCGCCGCTACGGCGATCCTCTCCGCGATCTGCCATGTACTGCTCGAGGAGACGGTGCTGCCGACCAACGCCACGGAGTGGCTGGCTGTGCTCGGCCTTGGGCTGATGCCGGTCGGGGCCGCGTTCTATGCGTGGGACTACGGGGTCAAGCGCGGCAATATCCAGGTGTTGGGCGCCGCGAGCTACGCCGCGCCGCTGCTCTCGACGCTGGTGTTGATCCTCACCGGTTTCGCCGAACCGACGCTCACCATCCTCGCCGCCTGCGTGCTGATCACCGGCGGGGCGGTGCTGGCGGCGAAATCCATGCTGTTCGGAAAACGTGCGGTCGCGGAGGCAGGCGCATGATGCCGTTCCCAGGCGGGATCGAATCGACCTCCAACGCGACGCTGCTGATCTCTGTTGCGGCGGCGGTTCTCTATGCGCTGGTGCTCAACACGCGGCCGACCTGGGTGCGTACCATCGTCAAGACGATTCCCGTGACGCTGCTCGCCGTGCTGACGGTGCTGGAAAATGGGCCGCTGCTCCTGTTTGCAGCGCTGGCGCTCAGCGCCGCGGGTGACGCGTTCCTGTCGCGCGAGAACGAACGGACGTTTCTCTACGGCCTCGGCAGCTTCCTGCTCGCGCATCTCGCCTACATCGCGCTCTTCTACCTGAACGGCGGCGGCTATGAGCTGCTTCTCACCGAACTCTGGCGGTCCGGTGCGGCAATCGTATTGGCGCTCTTCGCGCTGGCGATGCTGGTGCTCCTCCTGCGCGTCGTCTCGCCCGATCTGCGCCTGCCGATCTTCGTCTACATCCTCGCGATCGCCGCCATGGGCGTTGTCGCCTTCACCACGAGCAATGTCTGGATCATTTCCGGCGCGCTGCTTTTCATCGCGTCGGATGCTTTCCTGGCGACGGAAAAATTCCTGATGCCGGCGATCTCACGGCAGCGCGACTGGATGCGTTTCGCTGTGTGGGGGCTCTATGTCGCAGCGCAGGTGGCGATCACGCTGGGCTTTGTGCTCCAGAGAGCGCATTAGGTTCGGCCGCCTGCGGCCAGAACAACCAGGCGATGAGTGCCGCAGCTGCTATCCAGACCAGAACGATGAAGACCAGTCCGGCGCGGCTGGTCGGTTTCTGGCGGCGGTCCGCTTCGGCTCGAAACTCCGCGATAAGCGCAGGCGGCACCACCTTCACCGCAAGCATGATGCCAAGCGGCACGATGATCAGGTCATCGAGATAGCCGAGGACGGGTATGAAATCCGGGATCAGGTCAATGGGGCTGAGCGCATATGCAGCGACTGCGCCGGCGACCGCCTTGGCATACCAGGGAACGCGCCGGTCGCGCGGCAAGCCAAAGCGCGACCACGTCCCGCTTGACGGCGCGTGCCCACTGTCGAAGCGCGGCGAGCATGCGTCGTACCCAGCGGCGGTGCGCGTTAGAACACGTCCTTGCGCTTGCGCACCTCGGCGAAGACTTCCGCATCCGACGCTTTTTCCAAGCCGAGGTTCTTGCGGATCGCCGGATCGTGCCAGCGCAGGAACGGATTGGTCGACAGTTCTTCGGCGATTGTGGTGGGCAATGTCGCCTTGCCCTCGGCGCGCAATGATTCGACCTTCTTCGCGCGCTCCTTCAGCGCCGAGTTCGTCGGGTCAACCGTCAGCGCGAATTTGGCGTTTGCCAGGGTATATTCGTGTCCGCAGTAGATTTGCGTCTCGCCGGGTAGGGCTGCGAGCTTCTTCAGCGATTCGAACATCACTGGGGGCTTGCATTCGAGCAGGCGGCCGCAACCGATCGCGAACAGCGTGTCGCCGGCAAACGCCACATGATCGTCCTTGAAGTGAAAGGTGATGTGGCCGGCCGTGTGACCGGGCGTATCGATCACCGACACCTTGCGGCCGCCGAAATCGACGGTGTCGCCGCCCTTCACCGTCTTGTCGATGCCGGGGATTTTGGAGGCCTCGCCGGCAGGGCCGATGATCTCCAGCCCGTAGCGCTGCTTCAACAGCAAATTCGCCTCGACGTGGTCGGCATGGTGATGCGTGGTGAAGATGGCGCGCGGCGTCCAGCCGGTGCGCTCTATTGCCGCTAGAATCGGAGGCGCCTCGGGCGCGTCGATCAGTACCGTGTCGCCGCTCGCGGGATCGTGAACGAGCGCGCCGAAATTATCGGTCCTGCACATGAACTGGTCGATCTGAATGGCCATTTCTAGCTCCTGTTTTGCGCCCGGAAAATAGGGGCACGGACGGCCCATGTCACGCGCCTTCCTTGATGAAGTTTTGTTGCGGGGATAGCCTGTCATTCCATGTCGGATATCGTCGACCTTCGTTCCTTTTACGCCTCGCTGCTCGGCCGCCTCGCCGAGCGGTCGATCACCATGGCGTTGACCGCGGTCTGGGCCAATCTGCCCAATGAGCGGTTGGTCGGCATGGGATACGCGCTGCCCTGGCTTGACAGATTCGGCGCGGATGCCGAGCGGGTCTTTGCCTTCATGCCGGCCCGGCAAGGCGCGGTGAACTGGCCGCCCGAAAGCCCGTCCTCGACTGCGCTCGTCTTCGAGGAAGAACTGCCACTGCCCGATTCGTCGGTCGACCGCCTGCTGCTCGTGCATGCGCTGGAACATGCGGAAGACCCACGCGAAACGCTGAAGGAGGTCTGGCGAGTGCTGTCGCCGGGCGGCCGTCTGGTGATCGTGGCGCCGAACCGCCGGGGCGTGTGGGCTCGTTTCGAGCATACGCCCTTCGGCACCGGCCGGCCTTATTCGCGCGGGCAGCTCGTCACCTTGCTGCGCGAAACGAACTTCACGCCGGGGCCGTGGTCGGAGGCGCTGTTCTATCCGCCGTCGCACCGGCGCTGGGTGATGAAGTTCCATCAGCTCTTTGAGCGCACAGGCCGCCGTTTCTGGCCGATGTTTTCCGGCGTCGTCGTCGTCGAGGCGCAGAAACGGCTCTATCAGGGCCTGCCGGTGACGCAGCGTGCCTCGCGCCGCGTTTTCGTACCGGTGCTGTCGCCACAGGGCGCGGCGCGTGGCCTGCAGCTCCAGAACGGGGAAAAGTGATGCCCGACTGGTTGGGCTGGCCGCAGGCGCTGGCGCTGCTCGTGCTGTTGCAGCGCGGGCTGGAAGAGCTTCACTCGCAGCGCAACACGCGACGGCTGCTCGCCGAAGGCGCGGCGGAAGCCGGCAGCGACTACTATCCTGTCGTCGCCATCACGCACCTGGCCTGGATCGCATCGATCTTCTTTCTCGTGCCGGCGAATGCGGCGATCGTCTGGCCTGTCCTCGTGCTGTTCCTGCTGCTGCAGGTCGTGCGCTACTGGATCATCGGTACACTCGGCCGCTACTGGACGCACCGCATCATCACGCTGCCGTCCGCGCCGATCGTGAAGGCCGGGCCGTACCAGTTCGTGAAGCATCCGAACTATGCCTTGACGATCGCCGAAACGCTGCTTCTGCCCTGGGCGTTTGGCGCATGGGCACTGGGCATCATCATGGTTGCCGTCTGGACGGCGGTGCTGCGCTACAAGATCAGACTGGAAGACGAGGCGCTCGCCGCCCGCCGCGAGAGCTGACTTAGAGGTCGAGCACCGCGAAGTAGGCCGAAAAACCCGGGCCGAAGGCGGAGAAGAGATGCCGGCCGCGCGCACCGGACCGGATGGCCTGCTCCAACACGAAGAGCGCCGTGCCCGCCGACATGTTGCCGTAGTCGCGCAGCACCTGCCACGAGTGCACCACGTCGCCATCGCTGACACCGAGAACGGCTTGCGCCATTTCGAGCACCTTGCGGCCGCCCGGATGGATCAGAAAACCGTCGAAGTCCGCCAGCGTTAATCCGTGCTTCGTCAGGAAGCCATCGAGCGCCGGCGCGAGCTTGCGGTCGACCAGCGTCGGTATTTGCGGCGATATCACAATGCCGAAGCCGTCATGCTTGATGTCCCAGCCCATGATGTGTTCCGTGCCGGGCCACAGATGCTCACCGGTCGCGGCAACACGCGCGACGGCTCCATTGTTGCGGGCGCCATCTGTCGTCTGAGTGGCACCCTTGCGCAGCACGACCGCCGCGGCGCCGTCGCCGAACAACGCCGCCGAGATGAACATAGCGAGGCTCTGATCTTCGAGACGCAGGCAGAGCGTGCAGAGATCGACCGTCAGGAAGAGCACGTTCGCGCCCGGCATCGACTCGGCAATTCGTGCCGCCCGAGACAGGCCGGCGACCCCGCCGCCACAGCCGAAGCCGAAGATCGGCAGACGTTCGGTGTCGGGCCGGAACGGCATCCGGTTGAACAGCAGCGCATCGAGGCTGGGCACGGCGATGCCGGTGACCGTATTGACGACGACCGCGTCGATGTCGGTGACGACGAGGCCGGCCTTGGCGATCGCGCCTTGCGCGGCCTCTTCAAGCAGCGGCACCGCGTGGCGGCGAAACGCCTCGCTGCGTTCCTCCCAGCCATAGGTTCCATAGTACCAGTCGATCGGCTCGCACGCGAAGCGCCGCTCGATGCCGGTGTTCATGTAAAGCGAATCGAACTGCGCATATTGCGGCCAGAGCTTTTTCGCGCGCTCCGCCGTGTCGGCCTGCGAGACCACGTGCCCGGGCACGGCGGTGGCGATGGAAAGGATCGACACGTCAAGGGACAGCGTTGGCCTTCGCGCGGAGAGCGTGTTTTCAGTGACTGCGAGCATGCTGATGCCACTCCGTCTTGCCGGCTGTCGGGCCGCCGGGCGCGAAACCTGACGTGCCCGCCTGACATGAGTCAACGCACGAGCGCGGGTCTTTCATCCGAACGATCATGCAGGCTTGTCGTTCCCAAGCTTTGATTTTGCCTTGATCCTGCGGTTCACTGTTTGCGGTTGTTGGGGCTCTGCACCTGATGTCGACCGCGATGATCCTGCTTTTCTGCCTTGGCTGCGAGCTTGCGCAGCCGGTCGGCATGGTCGATGTCGACGTCGAGCTGGTGCTCGCGGTCGATGTCTCGCGCTCGATGGATGCGGAAGAGTTCGCGCTGCAGCGGGCGGGCTATGTCGAAGCGATCCGCCATCCGGATTTCATCCGCGCGGTGGAGCAGGGTGCGGTTGGCCGCATCGCCATCACCTATTTCGAATGGGCCGGCGACGTGCGCGAGGAATCGCTGGTGCCGTGGCAGATCATCGACGGCAAGGAGAGCGCCGAGGCCTTTGCCGCGCAGCTCGAGGGCAGTCCGGTCAGGGACTATCGCGGCACGTCGATTTCGCGCGCGCTGACCTTCGCCACGGGCCTTTTCGCGCGTAACGAGTTCGATGCGTGGCGCAAGGTGATCGATGTCTCCGGCGATGGCCCGAACAATATCGGTTCACCGGTGGAGGCCGCCCGCGATGCTGCCCTTGTCGACGGCATCATCATCAACGGCCTGCCGATCCTGATCCGCCCGTCGCCGGCCGTTCCTGAACTCGACCGTTATTATAGCGAGTGCGTGACAGGGGGGCCTGGATCCTTCGTGCTGCCTATCAAGAATTCATCCGAATTTGCCACCGCGATCCGGCGCAAGCTGATCCTCGAAGTTGGTGGCATCGAACCCGAAGTCGGGGTCGTCCCCATACAGGCGCAAGAGCCGGTCGATTGCCTGAAGGGCGAACGTGATCGGCGCTTTTACACCGACCAGTTTTTTCCGGAGCTCGACAAGTAGCGGCTCAGGCCGCGACGGGCCGTGCGGTCTTTCCAATGTCGTCCATCTCATAGGGCGTGGTCTGATAGACCTGGTTGATCCAGTTGCCGAACAGCAGATGCGCGTGCGAACGCCAGCGGTTGAGCGGCGGCTGCGCCGGGTCATCGTCGGGGTAATATTCGTGCGGCACCTCGATCGGCGTGCCCGCCGCCACGTCGCGATCGTACTCGTCCTTGAGCGAGGTGGAGTCGTACTCGATGTGGTTGAACATATAAAGCCGGTTGCCGGCCTTCTCCGACAGCAGCGAGAGTCCGGTCTCGTCAGCTTCGATCAGGACTTCCAGGCCGGACGTCGCCGGAATGTCGGCGGCTCGCACTTCCGTCCAGCGTGAAACGGGGATCGCGAAATCGTCCGAGAAGCCGGCGAGATAGGGCGAGGCCGGAGCGTTGTTGCGGTGGCGGAAAACGCCGAACGCCTTCTTCGACAGCGTATGTTTCGGCACGCCATGGAAGTGCCAGGTCGCCGCCATTGCGCCCCAGCAGATGAAGAAGGGCGAATGGACGTTGGTGGTTGTCCAGTCGAGGATGCGTTCCAGCTCCTTCCAGTAGGTCACCTGTTCGAACGGCATCAGCTCGATCGGCGCGCCGGTGATAATGAAACCGTCGAACTTGCGCGCTGCCACCTCCTCCCATGTCCGGTAGAAGGTGATCAAATGGTCCTCGGACGTGTTCTTGGCCTTATGGTTGCCGACGCGGACCAGCGTCAGCTCTACCTGCAAGGGGCTGGCGCCGATCAGCCGGGCGAACTGCGTTTCGGTGCGGATCTTGTTCGGCATCAGGTTCAGAAGGCCGATCTGCAGCGGCCGGATGTCCTGGCGCAGCGCCGTCCGCTCGTCCATGATCGACACGCCCTCGCGCACGAGCACGTCGCGGGCAGGAAGCTGGTCGGGGATCTTGATCGGCATTGATCGAACTCCAAAACAAAAAAACCGGCCGCGAAAGTCGCAACCGGTGCACGGGCTTAACGCCAACGGCCCTTTAGCGACTTATTTAACGTGGCTGCAAGCCGACCGGCCAAATCACCACGAACTGGCCTCAGATTTAGAACCAGCCGCCCTTTGCGTCAACGGGAAAGCTTTGCTAGAGGCTGCGGCCTTCGAGATCGAGTGCCCGAAATGACCGAAAACCAGCGCCCGACGCCGAAACCCGGCGTCATGGATATCGAGGCCTATGTGCCCGGAAAGAGCGCGGCGCCGGCCGGCGTGGCAAAGGTCCATAAGCTGTCGTCCAACGAAAACCCGCTCGGTCCGTCGCCAAAGGCGGTGGAAGCCGTGCGCGCGGTGGCCGAGAAGCTGGAATTCTACCCGGACGGCTCGTCAACGAAGCTGCGCGAGGCGATCGCCGAGGTTCACGGGCTCAATCCGGCGAATATCGTCTGTTCGAACGGCTCGGACGAGATACTTGGCCTGCTGGCGCAAACCTACCTGACGCCCGGCGACGAGGGCGTGTTCACCGAGCACGGCTTCCTCGTCTACAAGATCTACATTACCGCAGCCGGCGCCATCCCTGTCTCGGTCAAGGAGACGGACCAGCGCGCCGACGTCGACGCCATCCTCAAGGCAGTTACATCGAAGACGAAAATCGTCTTCCTCGCCAATCCGAACAATCCGACCGGCACCTACATTCCGTTCGAGGAGGTTCGCCGGCTGCACGCCGCGCTGCCGAAGAATGTGCTGCTCGTGCTCGACGCCGCCTATGCGGAATATGTCCGCCGCAACGATTACGAGTCCGGCATTGAGCTTGTATCGTCCTCGCAGAACGTCGTGATGACGCGCACCTTCTCCAAGGTCTACGGATTGGGTGGGGCGCGCATTGGCTGGATGTATGCGCCGGCGCATATCGTCGATGCGATCAACCGCATGCGGGGCCCGTTCAATGTCAGCGCGACCTCGATCGAAGCTGGCATTGCAGCCGTGCGCGACCGTGCGCATGTCGACAAAGCTGTGGCCCACAATGAAGAGTGGCTCTCCTGGCTGACGGCCGAGCTCGGCAAGCTTGGTCTCGGCGTCACGCCAAGCGTCGGCAATTTTGTGCTGATCCATTTTCCGGACGGCAAGAAGCACTCGGCAGCCGCCGCGGACGATTATCTCACGCAGCGCGGTTTCATCCTTCGCCGCGTCGCCGCTTATGGTTTTCCGAACGCGCTGCGCATGACCATCGGCACGGAAGACGCCAATCGCGGCGTCGTCGCGGCGCTCGAAGAATTCGTGGCGTCCTGACATGGCCGACCCGCTTTTTGACAAGATCGCCCTCATCGGCATCGGCCTGATAGGTTCCTCTCTGGCGCGCGTCATCCGTCGCGAGAACCTCGCCAGGCACATCGCGATCGGAACGCGCGGTGCGGCCACCCTGGCGCGCGCGAAAGAACTCGGCCTCGGCGACAGCTACTCGACCGATCTGGCAGAGATCGCGCGCGACGCCGATCTCGTCGTCGTCTCGGTGCCTGTCGGCTCGTCGGGCGACGTTGCCGCGCAAATCGCGCCAGCGCTGAAGCAGGGCGCGATCGTCACCGATGTGGGCTCGACCAAGACATCCGTCGTGCAGCAGATGAAGCCGCATATTCCGGACGGCGTCCATTTCATTCCCGGCCACCCGATCGCCGGCACGGAAAAGTCGGGGCCGGATGCCGGTTTCGCCGAGCTTTTCGAGAACCGCTGGACGATCTTCACGCCGCTGCCGGGCACCGATCCGGCCGCCCTCGAGACGCTCTCCGAATTCTGGCGCCGCTGCGGCGCCAACATCGACACGATGGAGCATGAGCATCACGACATGGTGCTGGCGATCGTCTCGCACCTGCCGCACATCATCGCCTACAATATCGTCGGCACGGCGGACGATCTGGAGACGGTGACGAAATCCGAGGTGATCAAGTATTCGGCCTCGGGTTTTCGCGATTTCACCCGCCTTGCGGCGTCCGACCCGACCATGTGGCGGGATGTCTGCCTGCACAACAAGGACGCGATCCTCGAAATGCTGGCCCGGTTTTCGGAGGATCTGGCGTCGCTTCAGCGCGCTATCCGCTGGAGCGACGGTGACAAGCTGTTCGACATCTTTACGCGCACGCGCGCGATCCGCCGTTCGATCATCGAGGCCGGCCAGGAAGTCGACGTGGTGGATTTCGGCCGCCAGGTGGTCGCCCACCCGGAGAAGCTACCGGGCGAGTAACGGCCCGATCTTGCCGAGCGGGATGAAGCCGAAGGTGATCCTGCCTTTGTCGATGGTGAGCGGCAGTTCGGCGTTTGCACCAAGTGCCGCCAGGCCCGACAGGCTGGCGTAGATGTGATCGGCGTTCTCCGGAAAGGCCGCCGCTGCGATCGGCGCTATGCCCACCGGGTTCCTTGCCTTCACAGTCAGGTCCGCGTCGATCAGCCCGTCCAGGCCGACGGCGAATGTGCCCGAGAGCGACAGGCTCGCGTCGTCGGTGGATATCGACAGCAGATGGACGGTCCCCGACTGGCCAAGGATCATGTCGCCGCCGCCGTTCATGCGCGACATGCCATCCTTGATCGTGATGTCCGACTGACCGGCGAAGGGCGGCAGCGCGCCGCCGCGCAGCAGGGCTGGATCGACGACGAAGCCTTCGACGCTGCCGGCGAAATCGAGATCGTTGCCGTTGGGCCGCGCGTGTGCCTGCATGTTGGCGGCCGAGAAGAGCGGTCGCTCGCTTTGCGACATAAGCGCGGCCGCGACCTTGATGTCGGTTGCTTCGGCGGAGATCCTTTCCGGCGCTTCCATTGTGTAGCGCAGGCTGGCGCGGAAGTTTTTCCAATTCATGTCGACGGTCGCCTGGGGCACTTCGACCGCCACCGGCCCGTCGAGCTCGGCGACGATCAGGAACGGATCGTAGACCTGCGCGGCGGAACGGAGCGTGCTGCCGGAGAGCGTCACCTCGCCCGGCTTCTCGTAATGCGTCTCGTCGCAGTAGAGTCCGATGCGGAAGGGGAAGCCGCCGACGCGAGCGTTCCTGCAATCGACCTTCAGGCCGCTGGCATTCGCCGCCGAGATGAAGCGGATCGCCTGATCCCTCAGCACGCCGCTCGCGTAGAACCAGGCGACGCTATAACCGCCGAACAGCAGCACGATGAACGCGGCGAGCCAGATCATTCGCCGCGAATAGTTGGGGCCGGATCGCGCTTCGCTGGTTGACGCCATGCTTTTTCTCTCGCTAACGCTCGGTCTCACGGCTGTTTTTGCCGTCTCTCGAATGGGTTGGCCCGCGATATGGTCGATTTTTGGGTATTTGGCTACGGGTCGCTCATCTGGCGGCCGGGCTTTGCCCATAAGGAAACGGCGAGGGCGCAACTGCACGGCTTCCGCCGTGCGCTCTGCGTGCGCTCCTATGTCCATCGCGGCACGCCGCAACGGCCGGGACTGGTGCTCGGTCTCGACCGCGGAGGCTCCTGCATCGGGCTTGCTTTCCGCGTGCCGGGTGAATTGCGCGACGAGGTGATCGCGTATCTGCGCGAGCGGGAACTGGTCACCAATGTCTATCTCGAACGATCGCTGCCGGTGCGGCTGACATCAGGCGAAACGGTGACGGCGCTCTGCTACATCGTCGACCGGCATCATGAGCAATATGCTGGCCAGCTCGACGCGGAAGAGGCGGCTGAGATTGTCCGCGGCTCGGTCGGACAGTCGGGCCGCAACGAGGACTACGTGCAGAATACGATCGAGCACCTGCGCGCACTCGGCATTCGCGACCAATGGCTCGAAGAGGTGGCTGAGCGCGTAGGCGCTAGTGCTTAAGCTCCACGCCCAGCGCCTTCAGCCGCGCGGCAGCCGCCGGCGGCATCGGCGGCGGGTTCGGCGACTGCGCTACCTCGATCAGGATCTCGTCGCAGGCGGCTTCCGTCTCGCCGATCAGCCGCTGCATGAACTCCTCCTTTTCGAGGCCGGGCGGGATCGGTTTCAGGAACCGCGCCTTGATGGTGCCGGGGTAACGCAGGAACTTGCGGCGTGGCCAGTAGAGCCCGGCCTGATGCGCAACCGGCACGACCGGGATGCCGAGCTGCGCGTAAAGCTCGACGATGCCGTATTTGTAGTTCGGCTCCGCACCTGGGGCCCGGCGCGTTCCCTCGGGGTAGATGATCAACTGCCGCGTGTTGCGCTCGAACTCGTCCTTTGTAGCTTTCACGACCGCCTTCAGCGCCTTCGAGCGGCTGCCGCGATCCACCGGAATCATGCGCATCTTCAGGATGTACCAGCCGAAGAAGGGGATCCAGGTGAGTTCGCGCTTCAGGATGTAGAGCCCGTCCGGAATGTGCGGCAGGAAGGCGATCGTGTCCCAGAACGACTGATGTTTGGGCGCGATGATGCAGGGGCCGGCCGGCAGGTTTTCCAGGCCGGTGATCTCGGCGCGCGTATTTGCGACCTTGTCGTAGAGCCACAGGCTGGTCCTGATCCAGAATTTCGGGATGAACCACGCTTTGAGGCGCGGCGACAGGAAGTAGATCGGCGTCCAGAAAATCATCTGAACGATCAGGTTCAGATAGAACAGGATGTTGAACGCCAAGGATCGAATGATGAGCATCAGGCAGGAATTCCGGACAGCCGGATGCTGGTTACGACCCGGCGCGGGAAAAGGAAAGAGAGTGCGGTTGCGTTCGGGTGTGGACTCCGCACCCTAGTTGGCGGCGACCGTCTTGGCGTAGGCGGCTGGGTTCACGCGCGGCGAGAAGCCGGCAAGCGCTGCGATGTATTTCAGATATTCGTTGAACAAGACGCGCATGGCATCGGGCCGCGACAGCCATGCCAAGCGGCTCAGATCGCTGTTGACGACCGGATAGGGCTCCAGCTTGGCGTCGCCGATGAGCCGGCCCATTTCGAGCAGGCTGCGCGGCATGTGATAATTATTGGTCACCAGGATGACCGTATTGTAGGCGTGGCTCGTCACCCATTTGGCGCTTTCCTCGGCATTGCCGACCGTATCCAGCGCCGCATAATCGATGTCCACGCAGCAGGAGAAGAGCTCCGGATCGCCGCCGCTAGCGTGCTGCAGATCGTCCCGGTCGGCCGACGGATGGACGCCGCTGATCAGAAGCCGCCGGCCCTTGCCTGATTTGAGGAGATCCAGCGCCGCCTCGATACGCGCGGAACCGCCGGTGAGAACGATGATGGCGTCGGCGGACTGTGGATTGGCGGGCGTGACCAACTGCCCGACATAGCTCGCGAACCAGGCAAAACCGCCAGCGAACACGAATGCGGCGAGGAACAAACCCAGGACCGAATATTTGAGCGCGGAAAGCAGGCCTCTGCGGCTGGATTCGCGCGCATAGACAACTGGACCGCCCGTGGCCGACTCGGTCAGCTCCCGTCCCTTCATGTGCAAAGAGATAATCCCGAAATATGGCGGCGAAAAGCATGAAAGCGACGCATCGACTGCACGCTGCGTGACGTAACGATACCGATCGCGAGCCTCTCAACCATCGCGCGGCCTGATGTCGAGGTCGGTCAGATAGGCCACCACCGTAACGTGTGACGTGAGCGCGGTGAGGAAGGCGACGACCAGCACCACCAGCGCAACGCCGGCATAACCGGCAAATCCGATGGCGAAATTGCCGAACAGAGCCGACGCCTGGTCGGCTTCCGGCGTCGCTATGTTCAGCATCGACCACCAGGAAAAACCAAGGAAAACAAGCACCGCGGCGACGCCGCCCGCGGCCGCACCCTTGGCGCCGGTGATCAGAAAATGCTGCCGGAACTCGCTGGCAATGAAGCGCGCCTCGGCGCCGACGAAGTGGAGGACCTCGATGATGTGGCCGCTGCCGGCCATGGCGCCGCGGGTGGCGAAGACGACGCAGAGCACAGTTGCCGACAGCATCAGCGCCAGCACGGCAAAGCCGATGGTCACGGTCGTGCGGGCCATCGCAACCAGCCGGTCGACCCAGGTGCGGTGATCGTCAAGCGTTGCCGTCGGCACTTCCGGCGCCAGCGCCGCGCGCAACTGCGCGAAGTCCGGCGGGTTGCTTTCGTCGATCGTAACAACCACCAGTCGAGGAACCGGCAGCTCGTCGATGTTCAGTCCTGCGCCGAGCCATGGCTCCAGAAGCCGGGCCGTTGCCTCGCGGTTGACGGGAACCGCACTGATCACGCCCTGGAAGCCGGAGGCGATCTCGGCGGCCCGGGCCAGCGCTTCCTCCATATCCATGTCGTCCGCAGGTTTGATCTGGATGGTCGCCTCGCGGGCGATCTGGGTTTGCCAGACAGCGGCCGTATCCCGCACCAGCGTGACGCAGCCGAGCGTCAGGCAGGACAGGAACGTCATGATGGCGATGACCAGCACCAGAGCGCGGCCGGCGACGTTCTGCTGGGGCACGATGGGTGTCGAGCGGCGCTGAAAACGCGCCAGGCCGAAGGCGGCAGGCGCAGCCGTCTCCTCGTGCAGTTCTTCGCTCGGCGCGTCAGTCGTCATGGGTTTCGATCCTGCCGGAATCGAGGATCATGCGGCGCGCCTCGACCTGGTCCATCAGACCGAGATCGTGGGTGGCAATGACGACGGCCGTGCCCAGCCGGTTGAGCTCGATGAAGAGCCGCAGCAGCCGGCGCGCCAGCGGCGGGTCGACGTTGCCGGTCGGCTCGTCGGCCAGCAGGATTTCAGGCTGCTCGATGAGCGCGCGGGCGATCGCCGCGCGCTGCTTCTCACCGCCCGACAGCACCGGCGGCAGCACATACATGCGCTCGCCGAGGCCGACCCAGCGCAGAAGTTCGATGACGTCGTTGCGGTACGTCGATTCCTCGCGGCCGCGCACACGCAGCGGCAGCGCCACATTCTCGTAGGTCGTCATATGGTCGAGCAGGCGGAAATCCTGGAACACCACGCCGATGCGGCGGCGCATCAGGGGCAGTTCGCGCGGCGAGATGCGGGAGCGGTCCTTGCCGAAGATGTTGATCAGGCCGCGCGTCGGCTTGAGCGACATGAAGAGCAGCCGGAGCAAAGTCGTCTTGCCCGCGCCGGAAGGGCCGGTGAGGAACTGGAATGAGCCATGCGGAATGTGGAAGGAGACATCGCGGAGGATTTCCGGTCCCATCCCGTAGCGCAGGCCGACATTCTCGAAGCGGATCAACTTTGTCCTCGGGAGTTACGCAGCCGCGCCAGGGCCGTTCTGGCCGGCCATTCGTCGCAAACGACCATGGTTCGGCATGGTTAACTGGCGGTTAATTTTGCCCTTCCGAGGGCCGTCCGGAGGCGGCCAGGTCGGGATTGATTAACCATTTTTATTTACCCCGGATCGCGGACCCAGGAAAAGGATCGCCGAGCCGTATGGCCGAGGATCGCACCGCACGACCGGTTTCCGGCGAAATCATGGCCGGGCTCGACATGCCGCTGCGCGAAAGGCCGCAGGTCGAGGACGTCATCGACGTCGAGTTCGAGACCGTCGGGCGGGACCATGTCCGCGCGCCTGAGATTGACGTCCCGGAACGCGTCTCGATTGGCACCGCCGGGCGGGCGACGGCCGGGTTTGACGTTCTAACCGGGCACCGCGAACCCCCTCGCACCGGCACGGCAAAAGGCGGTCCGGCCTTCTGGATTTTCGGCCTGACGGTCGCCGCCGGTGCCTTCTGGATTTCGGGCGGACACGCGCTCGTGCGGCAGGCAGACGCCGGCAGAGCGCCGGCGGACCGCACGTTCACCATTGGCGACGTGTCGTCGCGCGTCGAGCGGGCCGGCGCCCGCATCGTGCTGTTCGTCGATGGCGCGGCCGTGAACGCCGGATCCGCACCGGCAATGATGCCGCCGCTGGAGATCAGGGTGACCGCAGGGAATGGCGACGTCACCCGCTACAAACTGGGGACATCGCCGACCGAGATCGCGCCCGGCGCGCGTTTCAGCTTTTCCAGCCGTCTCGAAGCGCCTACAGACGGGGTGAAATCCGTCCAGGTCGACTTCAGAGACGAGGAAGCGTGATGCCCGTCGTTCGCGGCAAAGACATAGAAGTCCTTTTCTCCGCCTCCACCATCGCCCGCCGCAACCTCGAACTCGCGAAAGAGATTGCGAGCCGCGAGTATCACGATCTGCTGGTGATCTCGATCCTCAAGGGCTCGTTCATCTTCGCCGCCGACCTGATCCGCGCCATGCACGATGTCGGCCTGTCGCCGGAGGTCGAGTTCATTTTCATCTCGAGCTACGGCGCCGGCACGACCAGCGGCGAGGTGAGGGTGCTGCGCGACATCGACAATGAGGTCGCCGGCCGCGACGTGCTCCTGATCGACGACATATTGGAGTCGGGCAAGACGCTTTCCTATACGCGCGATCTCATGATGCAGCGTGGCGCCAAAAGCTGCTCCATCGCCGTGCTGCTCGACAAGCACACACGCCGGCAGACCAAGCTCGACGCCGACTTCGTCGGTTTCGAATGTCCGGACTATTTCGTCGTCGGCTACGGCATGGATGTCGCGCACGCCTTCCGCGAACTGCCTTTCGTCGGCGTGGTCAAAGGCGACGCCTGATTCGTTAACGCCGGGCTTCACCGAAGCGAAAGAATTTCAGGCGCAGCCTCTTGCGATGAAGAAGCTCCTGGTCGTCGAAGACGACGATTCCGTTCGTACCCTCGCCGCCCGCGCGCTAGAGCGCGCCGGCTATGCCGTCGATGTTGCGACGAATGGGAAAGCCGGCCTGGACAAGATCGAAGCGGCAGGCGGCCAGTACGACCTGATCATTTCCGACGTGCGCATGCCGGGCATGGACGGGATCGAGATGGCCAAGGCAGCGGCGCGATCCTATCCCGACATCCGCATCCTGTTTGTCACCGGTTATGCTGATCAGCGCGAACGGGCCGCGGAACTGGACAGCGTCGTTGCCGGCGTCCTGCAGAAGCCATTCACATTGGTCGAGATACGCGCCAGGGTCGACAGACTGCTCGTCGTCGCCGCTTAGAGCGGTTCACTGTTTCTTCGAAACACTGATCCACTCTAAGTCATTGTTTTAGCGGCAAAACAGCGGGTTCCTGCTGTTATCCGGACGCAGAACCTTACGCGTCTGCTGGAATTGCTCCAGGCGTCCGCTCAGCGAAGCTCCAGCAGCCGTTCGAGGTAATCGCGCTCCAGCGCCGGGCTCATGGCATTGCCGAGCCGCTTGCGGATCGCTTCGAGGATCTGCCGCGCGCGCTGCATGTCGATCTCGTCCGGCACCTTGGTGTCGCCGCCGTCGTCCGGCCCGTCTGTTGAGCGCGGCCGGCCGAGAGGATCGCGATCGGCATTCTGCTGCCTGCCGCCTTCCTGGCCGCCGCCCTGGTCGCCCTGCATGGCCTGCATCATCTGCTGCATCATGTCCTGGGCGCCACGGCGAAGCGCTTCCAGCGCGCGGCCCTGGTGGCCGACGGCGCGGTCGCCTTCGCCTTCGCCAAGCGCGCCCTCGGCGCTGCCCATCTCCTCGCCGGCCTCGCCAAAGCCTTCGCCCGGCTCGATGCCCAGCCCCTTCAGCGCTTCCATCAGCGCCTGCAAGTCGCCCTTCAAATCGCCTTGGCCTTGCTGCAATTGCTGCAGCGCCTCGGCGAATTCCTCGGGCGTCATGCCTTCGCCGGACTCACCGTTCTCGCCTTCGCCGGACTCACCTTCCTGCTGCTCGCCATTCTCGCCACGCTGCCGTTCGCCGCGCTGCATCTGGTCGAGGCGGAAGGTCTCGTTCATCATTTCCTGCTGGCGCCGGAGAAGCTCGCCGAGCTTGTCCATCTGCTGGCGCATCTCGCTGTTCTCGCCATTTTCGCCGGGCTGCTGCTGGCGGCCCGCCTGCAGGTTGTTCATCATCTCCTGGAGCTGCGAGAGAAGCTCCTGCGCCTGCTCGCGGCTGCCGGACTTTGCCATCTCCTCGATCTGGTCGAGCAGCTTTTCGAGATCGCTCTGGCGTATTTCCTCGCCATTTTGCGGCATGTTTTGCGCCATGTTCGGATCGCGCGCGGCGCGTTCGGCGAATTCACGCAGGAACTCGTTCATCGCCTGGCGCAGTTCCTTCATCAGGCGCTCGATCTCCTCGTCGGTCGCGCCATTTTCGAGCGCCTGCTTCAGCGCTTCCTGCGCCTGCCGGAGCCGCTTCTCGGCGGCCGAGAGATCGCCGTCCTCGATGCCGAGCGCGAGCTCCCACATGTAGTCGGCGACACCACGAAGGCTCTCCTCATCCTGCGCCGTCTTCAACTTGGTGCGGCCGGTCATGATGCCGAGATAGTGCGAGAGGTTCGGGATCGTGTCCTCGGCCCTCAGCGTGATCGCATCGATCAGATCGAGTACGCGCTGCTTCTGGTTGGTGTCTAGGCTGAAGATGCGGCGCTGCTCGACGACAGCCTTCGCGAGCGGATTGGAGAACGGCCGCTCGGGCATGATGAAGGTTTTCGTCTCGCTGACCGCCTCCTGACCGGCGTCGTCGACAACGCGCAAGGTCAGGTTCACTTTTTCGCCCGCCCAGACATGTTCGGTCAATTCGCGCGTCGATTTGGCTGCGATCTCCTTGCCGCCGCGGCGCGGCAGCGACAGCGGCATGTCAGGCGCCTCATAGAGGGGCTTGGCGTCCTTCGCCCGCGGATCGGCGAGCTTGAATTCGGCCTTGGCGGATGCGGCGCCGTAATCATCGACGATCTCGTAGCGAAGCTCGAGCGCGCCGTTGACCGCGCGTTTCGGCTCGTCGGTGAAGCGGATCACCGGCGGATTGTCCGGGGTCACGGCGAAGGACCAGGCGTCGAGAACCGAGTCGCCCGACTTCAAGGTCAGCGTGCCTGCGGCGGCGAGCTTCGTGTTGAACTGAAGCGGCGCGCCGGCCGCCACGGGAGCGGCAGGCGCGGTTGCGTTCTGGCCAGCGACCGGCGCGTCGGTTGCGATCTCCCGCACCATGCCGCCTGCGTCCGTGAAGCTCAGCGTCTCGATGCCGGCCCCGCCGGTCACGCGCAGCGATACGTCGCTGCCTTCCGGCACGGTGTGGGTAGCGATGTCGCGATTGGCTTCAGCGGTCAGGAACACCGGCGCCTTGCCGGTGTAAGCCGGCGGCGTCACCCACGCATCGACGCGCGGCGGCAGCACCTCGGCGCCCGCATGGGCGCGGAACGCATCGGTGACGCGGCCACCCAGCGGTCCGAACGAGAAGGCGAAAGCGGTGACAAAAAGAAGCGCGATGGCCGCGCGCAATCCCCAGGGGTCGCGCTCGGGCACCCGCGTGCGCGGCAGGTCGCCGCCAACCTGGGCAAGCTGTTCGGCCATACGGCGCTGATGCTCGCGCCAGAGTGCATCGGCAAAGGTGGAGCGGCGTCCGCTCGGGCGGTCGGACTGAACCTGCACCGGATTGTGGACGAGTTTGTTGGCGCGCTCGATGCGGGCGTCGATCTCCGCTGCGGTCGGTTTGCGGAAAAAGCGGAGCGGATAAAGCGAGGCAAGCGCGCCGATGGCGAGCAGCGCCAGGAGGCCGAGCCGCGCCAGGTCCGGCAATAGGCGGAAAGCGCCCAGCCACGACAGGCTGAGGAACAGGCCGGTGACGAGAATGAACGGCAAAGCGAGCGGCCAGAGCCGTTCGACGATGATCGCGGTTTGGATGACGATGCGCGTCCGGGCGAGCCGCCCGGCAAAATTCAGGCTCACAGTGTCGCTCGGCGATTGCGCCATCGACCCTTCCATCAGCCGCGAACGCGCGGAATCATGCGGCGGCTGGCCAGGAATGATAACAAGAAACGCGGCAAAGGCGAGGCGACTGACACAATCGTGATAACGTTTGCGAACAATCGCAGACGTGGTCAGGCGAGCCAGTCCGGCATCGAATCCAGGCCGATCAGCTCATCATAGCCCGGCCTACGCCGCACAATATGGAA
The DNA here is from genome assembly GCA_035503715.1 of Rhizobiaceae bacterium. Classification (GTDB taxonomy): domain Bacteria; phylum Pseudomonadota; class Alphaproteobacteria; order Rhizobiales; family Rhizobiaceae; genus OAS926. The sequence goes on from DATJTE010000017.1 coordinate 58,854, forward strand.
GCGGTCGCCATCGACCAGCACCTCAGGCACCAGCAAACGTGTGTTGTAAGTGCCTGCCTGGACGGCGCCATAGGCGCCGGCGGTGGACACAGCAAACAGGTCGCCCGCATTCATGCGCGGCAGGTCCCGGTCCATGGCGATGAAGTCGCCGCTTTCGCAGACAGGCCCGACGACATCGACCACCATGCGCGGCGTGTCGGGCTGCGCTTCGATGACGGGCCGGATCTCGTGGAAGGCGTCATAAAGGGTGGGGCGGATGAGATCGTTCATCGCGACGTCGCCGATGATGAAGTTCTTCGCGTCGCCTTCCTTCACGTAGATCACCTCGCCGACGAGGATGCCGGCATTGCCGGCGATCAGCCGGCCAGGCTCGAAGATCACCTTCACGCCGAGACTGGTCATATGCTTCTTCACGATCGCCGCATAGGCATCGGGAAGCGGCGGCGGGTTGTTGTCGGTGCGATAAGGGATGCCGAGGCCGCCGCCGAGATCGACGTGCTCGATCGCGTGGCCGTCGGCGCGCAACTGTCCGACCAGTTCAGCCAGCAGCGCGTATGCATCGCTGAACGGCTGCAGTTCGGTCAACTGGCTGCCGATATGCGTGTCGATACCGATGACCTTGATGCCGCGCAGGGTCGCTGCGCGCGCGTAGACATCGCGGGCGCGCTGCCAGGCTATGCCGAATTTGTTCTCGGCCATACCGGTCGAGATCTTCTTGTGCGTCTTGGCATCGACGTTGGGGTTGATGCGCAGCGAGATCGGCGCGGTCTTCCCTGCGGCCACCGCGCGTTGCGACAAGAGCTCCAGTTCCGGTTCGGATTCGACGTTGAAGCAGTGGATGCCGGCCGAAAGGGCGAAGTCCATTTCGCTCGCCTTCTTGCCGACGCCGGAGAACACGATCCTGTCGGCCGGAATGCCGGCGGCCAGCGCACGGCGCAATTCGCCTTCGGAGACCACATCCGCGCCCGCGCCAAGCTTGGCCAGCGTGCGCAGCACGGCCTGATTGGAGTTCGCCTTCATCGCATAGCAGACCATCGCGTCGAGTTCGGCGAAGGCTTCGGCGAAGACGCGATAATGGCGCGTCAGCGTGGCGGTCGAGTAGCAGTAGAACGGCGTGCCGACGGCTGCCGCGATCGCCGGCACGGGCACGTCCTCGGCATGCAGAACGCCGTCGCGGTATTCGAAATGGTTCACGTGCGTGTCCGGAAAATCAGTCGATCAGGCCGTCGAGGATGAATGGCTTGTCCTCAACCGGTTTTTCGGGTGCCGGCGGGACCGGTTCCTTGTTCCGCTGCGCTTCCTTGCGGGCGTCGAGTGCTGCCTGATAGGGCGTATCGAGCGGCGCCTTGCGGCCGCACGCCGTCACCGCGAGCGCCAGCGCCAGCAGAATTCCGAGCCTTGTCAGTTGCTTCGACGTCATCCCAGCCAATCCATTCGACCCGCCGCTTGTAGCGGAACTTCAATCCGATTGCATCCCAAACTCAGGCGGTCTTGAGGCGCTTTTTCCAATAGCGGATCTGGCGGCGCACTTCTTGCGGCGCGGTGCCGCCGAAGGAGGTGCGGCTCTTCACCGAGTTTTGCACCGAAAGCACGGAGAACACGTCCTCGGTCACCTTCGGATTGAGCGCCTGCAATTCCTCCAGCGACAGTTTTTCGAGCCCGACCTTTTTCGATTCCGCCAGTGCAACGGCGCGGCCGGTCACGTGGTGTGCCTCGCGGAATGGCAAGCCAGCCTCGCGCACGAGCCAATCGGCAAGGTCGGTCGCGATCGAATAGCCGGCGCCGGCCGCCTTCTTCATCGCGGCCTCGTTCACGGTCAGATCCGAGATCATGCCGGTCATTGCCGCGATCATCAGGTCGAGCGTCTCGGCCGCATCGAAGACAGCTTCCTTGTCCTCCTGCATGTCCTTCGAATAGGAGAGCGGCAAACCCTTCATTACGGTCAGCAGTCCGATCAGATGACCGTTCACGCGGCCGGTCTTGGCGCGGACCAGTTCGGCGGCGTCGGGGTTCCGCTTCTGCGGCATAATGGATGAGCCCGTCGAGAAGCTGTCGGACAGCCGCACGAAGGCGAATTGCGGCGTCGACCAGATGACGATCTCTTCCGCCAGCCGCGACAGATGCGTGCCGCAGATCGCGGCGAGCGCCATGAATTCCAGCGCGTAATCGCGGTCCGACACGCTGTCGATCGAGTTGCGCGTCGGCTCGCGGAAGCCGAGCGCCTTCGCGGTCTGCGCACGGTCGATCGGAAAGCCTGTGCCGGCAAGGGCGGCGGCCCCAAGCGGGCTTTCGTCCATGCGCTCGATTGCGTCACGGGCGCGCGACAGGTCGCGGCCGAACATTTCCACATAGGCCATGCAGTGATGGCCGAAGGTCACGGGCTGCGCCGCCTGCAGATGCGTGAAGCCAGGCATGACGGTTGCGGCGTGTTTCTCCGCCCTGTCGAGCAGCGCCTCGATCAGACCTTTCAGCGCCTCGGCGGTGCGCGACAGTTCGCGCTTCACCCAGAGGCGGAAATCAACGGCGACCTGGTCGTTGCGCGAGCGGGCGGTGTGCAGCCGGCCGGCCGCCGGGCCGATCAGCTCGGCCAGCCGCGATTCGACATTCATGTGAATGTCTTCGAGCCGGGTCGAAAAGGCGAATTTGCCGTCCTCGATCTCTCGCAGGATCGTGTTCAGTCCGTGAGCGATCTTCTGTTGATCTTCGGCCGAAATGATGCCGGTTTCCGCCAGCATCTGAGAATGGGCGAGCGAACCGCGAATGTCCTCCGCGTATAGTTTGCGATCGAAGCCGATGGAGGCGTTGATCGCTTCCATGATCGCGGCTGGACCTGAGGCGAAACGTCCGCCCCACATCTGGTTGCTGGCCTTTTTCTCGCTCATCGTGCTACCGGCCTTGGAATGTCGAAATTCAATCTTCCCGCCACAAGGCTGATCATTCTGGCGGCGGTCGCCGGAATGATCGCCGGCGGCGTCGCCGTATACGTGAGAGGTGGGCTTTCTGGCAATGACGGGCCGGAAGTGGCCGATATTTCCGGCCCGGACAAGGCCTGCGAGGCACGAGCCGAAATGGCCAAGGCGATCGCGGCGAAGGCGACCGGCGATGTCGCGGCACTGCTGCCGGCCGACCCGCCGCAATCGCTCGCGGCGCTGGCGTTCAACGGCCCCGACGCGAAACCCATGAGCCTCAAGGATTTCACGGGCCGCACGGTGCTGCTCAACCTCTGGGCAACATGGTGCGCTCCGTGCCGTGCCGAAATGCCCTCGCTCGACGCGCTCGAGCTCGAGATGGGCGGAGAGAGCTTCGAGGTGGTGGCGGTCAATATCGACACGGGCGACGACACCAAACCGAAGAAATTCCTGGAGGAGACGGGTGTCGCGACGCTCGGCTATTATCGCGACGCGACGCTTGGGGTATTCAACGATCTCAAGAAACGCGGGCTGGCGCTCGGCCTACCCGTGACCTTGCTCATCGGGCCTGATGGCTGCCTTCTCGCCCACATGAACGGCCCGGCGGAATGGGCGGGCGAGGATGCCAGGCGGCTTGTCGAGGCGGCGCTCGGCAGCGAAAGCTAGGCCGGACGGCTTCTGGTCGGACCAGTAGGGCCGTTTTGAGCCTGACCTTAGGTCGTGCTTAACCAAAGGGCCGATTGTTTTGCCGGCGCTCCGTGCCGCCGGGCCTTTCTTGAACCATTCGTTAAACGAACCCGCGCGAGGGTCGCCGCACGGGGAAGGCCTATGGCCGAGTGGGAAATTCAGGGCGTGGCGTCGGGTCAAAACACAGGTTTCACGAGGCAGTTCGGTGCCGTGGCGTTGCTCGGCATCGGGTATGCCGTTCTGGCGGTCGTCTGCTCAAAGCTGTTCTACTCTGGCAGCGATGCCGCCGGTCTATGGCTGGCGAATGCTTTTGCCGCGGGCTTCATCCTGCGGGCTGGCTTGAGTTCGCTGACGCTCCCGGTCGTCATTGTCCTTGCCACATCGGTCGCCGGCAATCTGGCGCTCGGACACGCACTCGAGGACGTCGTTCTCTTCTCGGTCACCAATACGATCAGCGTGCTGCTTGCGGTTCTTTTGCTGCGCGGCCGGTTCTCCGATCTCGAGGAGGTGACGGCCAGTCCCGGCAATTATGCGACGGCGCTTTTGCTCGCCGGCGCCGCAGCACCGGCCATCGCTGGGCTTCTCTACGCGCAGGCCAGCTTCCATCTCAACGGGGAGCCGCTGCTGCTGACCTGGTGGCTGTGGCTGTCAGGTGACGCGCTGGGTTATGCGATTATCCTGCCGATCGCGTTCTCCGCGACACGCGATGCACTTGCCGATTTCACGCGACAAAAGGCGGTCGTTCAGTTTTTGCTTTCCCTCTCCTTCGTCGCGTTCGCCGCTGCCAGCGGCCTGACCTGGACGACCTTTCCGATCATGGTGCTGTTCGTTCCGCTGATGGTGAGCGCAGCCTTCCTGCCGGCATTCATGCTAGCGATTGTGGCAGCCTTTGCGGCCGTCTCGGTCCTCACCGCGCTCGCGTTCGGACTGGCGCCGTCCGCCCCGATCGTTGAAGCCCTGGCTGCTTATCGTTTCCAGGTATCGCTGGCGATCTGCGCCACACTGCCGATGCTGGGGCAGATGGTCATCCAGCAGATGCGCAACGACCGCCGTCGCGCCTTTGACAGCGAACAGCGCTTCCGGCGCGCGATGAAGGATTCCGCCATCGGTGTCGCCATCGTCGCCCTCGACGGCAAGATTGTCGAAACGAACGACGCCTTCGCCGAAATGCTCGGTTACACCACCGGCGAACTCGAGACGAAGACCTTTTTCGAGATCACCTATCCGGAAGACAGGGCGATCGGCGCGGAAACCATGCGCGCCGTCCGCGCCGGCGAGGCGGATTCCTATCGCTTCGAGAAACGTTACGTCCGCAAGGATGGCCGGCCGGTCTGGGCGCAGCTCGCCGGCTCCGTCATTCGCGATGCGCAAAGTGGCAAGCCGATCTATCTCGTCTCGCAGATCGAGGACATCGACGCCCGCAAGAAGTCGGAGGCCGCGTTGGCGGAATCCGAGATGCGCTGGAACTTCGCGCTTGCCGCGGCCGGCCAAGGCGTCTGGGATCTCGATGTGCGGAAGGGCGAAGTCCGCTACTCATCGACCTGGAAGCGCATGCTGGGCTACGAGGAGCATGAGCTCGACGGCGACCCGGATCATTGGCTGACCTTGATACATCCGGACGATCGCGAGCGCGTCGATCGGGCTGACAAGGACCATCTCGACGGCAAGGCGCCGATGTTCGAGGCCGAGTTCCGGATGCAGCACAAGGAAGGGCACTGGCTCTGGATATTGGATCGCGGCCAGATCATCGAACGCGATTCCGATGGCCGGATGCTGCGCGCGATCGGCACCTTGACCGACATCACCATGCGGCGGGAGGCAGAGGAACGCCTCGTCTCATATGCCTCGCTGCTTGCCGATGAGAAGGAACGCCTGCGCGTCACGCTGAATGCGATCGGCGACGCCGTGATCTGTACCGATGCGGACAATCGCATCACCTTCATGAATCCGGTCGCCGAAAAACTGACCCATATTGCCGAGAGCAAGGCGCTCGGCAGATCGCTGGCCGACATCTACCGGTCAGTCGATGAGGAAACCGGAGAAAGACTGCCGGTCGCGGCGCAGAGCGACCGAAACAACAACCGCGCCGTTCTCGTGCGTGCCGACGGAAGCCGCTGCTCGATCCGCGAGGTTGTCTCTTCGATCGAAACCGAAAAGGGTGAGTTCGGCGGCTCGGTCATCGTGTTCCAGGACTTCACTGACGCACGCACGCTGCAGCGCGAGCTCGCTTACGCGGCCGCGCACGATCCGCTGACCGGACTCGCCAACCGTTCGAGCTTCATCCAGAAGATGGAGGCGCTGGTCGCCAGCGCGGGCGGCGAGGCGGCAGACAGCCACTTCCTGTTCATCGATCTCGACCGCTTCAAGGCCGTCAACGACACGGGCGGCCATGCCGCCGGCGACGCGCTGCTAAAGCGGGTTGCCGACGCGATCTCCACGCTGGCGCGTCCGGGCGATCTCGTGGCACGGCTCGGCGGCGACGAGTTTGCCGCGGTCCTGAAGAACTGCTCCGTGCGCGAGGCCGAGGCCATCGCGAACCGCATCGTCGGTGCTGTCGGAACGCTCGACTTCACCTGGGATGGGCGGCGCTTCGAGATCGGCGCCAGCATCGGTGTCGCGTCGCTTGGCCAGGAGAGCGAGATCGACGAGATCATCGCACGTGCTGACGAAGCCTGTTATTCGGCAAAAGGGTCGGGCAGGAACTGTGTCGTCGTGTTCGACGCAAAGTCGGCGAGCAGGCGCTCGCCGGTGCGCAAGTTTTCCGTCGCGTCGTAGGTCGAAAAAGTTCCCGCTATCGCGTCGGGACAGGATGCTCGCCGCGATAATCGTAGAAGCCGCGCCCGGTCTTGCGTCCGAGCCAGCCGGCTTCGACATATTTCACCAGCAGCGGGCAGGGGCGGTACTTCGAGTCTGACAGGCCGTCATGCAGCACCTGCATGATCGACAGGCACGTGTCGAGGCCGATGAAATCGGCAAGTTGCAGCGGGCCCATGGGGTGGTTCGCGCCGAGCTTCATGGCGGTGTCGATCGCTTCGACGCTGCCGACGCCTTCGTAGAGTGTGTAGATCGCCTCGTTGATCATCGGCATCAGGATGCGGTTGACGATGAACGCCGGAAAATCCTCGGCGACGGTGATCGTCTTGTCGAGGCTTTTGACGTAGCCCTTCGCGGCTTCGAAGGTTGTGTCCTCCGTTGCGATGCCACGCACCAGCTCGACCAGTTTCATGACCGGCACGGGGTTCATGAAGTGGATGCCGATGAAGCGCTCCGGCCGGTCGGTCTGCGCGGCGAGACGGGTGATCGAGATCGACGAGGTGTTGGTGGCGAGCAGCGCCTCGGGGTTCAGCAGCGGGCAGAGCTGCGCATAGATCTTGCGCTTGACGGTTTCGTCCTCGGTGGCTGCTTCGATGACGAGATCGGCGGCGGCCAGATCCTCCATCGACTTCGCGGCGCCGATCAGGCCGAGCGCCTTCTGGCGCTCCTTTTCTTCCAGTTTTCCGGAGGACACCTGCCGCGCCATGTTGCCACTGACAGTGGCGATGCCCTTTTCGATGCTGGCTGCGGAGACATCGTAGATGAGCACCTTGTACCCGGCGAGCGCCGAGACGTGAGCGATGCCGCCGCCCATCTGGCCAGCGCCGACAATGCCGACCGTGCCGATCTTGCCACTCATGGTACCGATCCCGTCGAAAAGGCTTGCCGCCTGCTTTTTGTGCAGTGCAAACTAAATGGCCGGGGTAGTTTCGTCTACCCCGGCCATTACAATTTCATACCGATCGGCGAAGAGCGTTAAAGCGCCTTCTCGAGCTCCGGCAGGATAACGAACAGATCGCCGACGATGCCGTAGTCCGCGACCTGGAAGATCGGTGCTTCCTCGTCCTTGTTGATCGCGACGATGACCTTGGAATCCTTCATGCCGGCGAGATGCTGGATCGCACCGGAAATGCCGCAGGCGATGTAGAGTTGCGGCGCCACGACCTTGCCCGTCTGGCCGACCTGCCAGTCGTTCGGGGCGTAGCCGGCGTCGACCGCCGCGCGCGAAGCGCCGACCGCGGCGCCCAGCTTGTCGGCGACGGGCAGGATGACTTCCTTGAACTTCTCCGCCGAGCCGAGCGCGCGGCCGCCGGAGATGATGATCTTCGCCGAGGTGAGCTCGGGACGATCGCTTTCCGAGAGCCGGTTCTCGACGAAGGTCGAGAGGCCGGGATTGGCTGCTGCCTGGACCGTCTCGACGGGTACCGAGCCGCCTTCGCCGGGCGACTGGAAGGACGCGGTGCGCACCGTGATCACCTTCTTGGCATCGGTCGCCTGCACGGTCTGGATCGCGTTGCCGGCATAGATCGGCCGCTTGAACGTGTCGGGCGCCACGACCTCGATGATTTCCGAGACCTGCATCACGTCGAGGAGTGCGGCGACGCGCGGGGCGACGTTCTTGCCCATGGTGGTCGCGGGCGCGACGATCGTGTCGTAATTGCCGGCGAGCGACACCACGAGTGCTGCGGTCGGTTCGGCGAGGCGCTCGGCCAGTTCGTCGGCTTCGGCGAGCAGCACCTTGGTCACGCCCTTCAGCTTGGCGGCGGCGTCAGCCGCGCCCTGCGCGCCCTTGCCGGCGACGAGCACATGCACGTCCGAGCCGATCTTCGATGCCGCGGCCAGAGCCTTGGCGGTCTGGTCCGAGAGCGAAGCGTTGTCGTGTTCCGCGAGGAGGAGAATTGCCATGTCGTCTGATCCTTCTCTTAGAGCACGCCGGCTTCGTTCTTGAGCTTGTCGACAAGCTCGGCGACGGTCTTCACCTTGACGCCCGCCTTGCGGCCGCCCGGCTCCTCGGTCTTCACGACCTTGAGGCGCGGCTTCAGGTCGGCGCCGAAATCGGCGGCGGTCTTTTCGTCCAGCGGCTTCTTCTTCGCCTTCATGATGTTCGGCAGCGAGGCGTAGCGTGGCTGGTTCAGCCGCAGGTCGGTCGTGATGATCGCCGGCAGCTTGACCTCGACGACCTGCAGGCCGCCATCGACTTCGCGCGTCACCTTGGCCGAACCGTCGCCGATTTCGAGTTTCGAGGCAAACGTTGCCTGCGCCCAGCCAAGCAGGGCAGCCAGCATCTGGCCGGTCTGGTTCGAATCGTCGTCGATCGCCTGCTTGCCGAGGATGACGAGGCCGGGCTTCTCCGCCTCGACCACGCCCTTCAGCACCTTGGCGACGCCGAGCGGCTCGGCCTGCTCGTCAGTCTTCACCAGGATGGCGCGATCAGCGCCCATGGCGAGCGCGGTGCGCAGCGTTTCCTGCGCCTGCGCCGGGCCGACGGAGACGACCACGATCTCTTCAGCCTTGCCGGCTTCCTTCAGCCGGATCGCTTCCTCGACGCTGATCTCGTCGAACGGATTCATCGCCATCTTGACGTTGGCGAGCTCGACGCCCGAACCGTCCGCCTTGACGCGAACCCTCACATTCGCATCGACCACCCGCTTCACCGGGACCAGAATCTTCATTACTGCCTCACCTTCCTGATGGATTTTGCGGCGCGCCTTAGCATTTTGCGGGCAAATCGATTTGTCGATTGCCGACACGCCGGATGGAAAATCGGACGCAATTTATGAGCTTTCGGGCGCGAAAGCCTCGGAAAGCGGCGGGACCCTATTCGCGAGTGACGTTTACGTCAATAACGCCCGCCGCGACAAAATCGGTTGAAACGATGCGGCTTCAGGACTTATTGCGTTTGCAATGGCAGCAGACGCAGTCGTGCTCGATTTGGTTCAATTGTCAGCAGTGCGCCTTCCACCAAAGCAGCTTCCATTTGGCGTAGTGCTTGGATGGTTGCGTTTCCGATCGCTGCTGGACTGACGTTTTCCGCACGTATTTGTACGACGCTGGGTTTGTCGCCTTTGGTCGCTGCAAGGATCGCACTGAAGTCAAGATCATGCGTGAGCACCACGAATCCATGACGCTTGGCGTAATCCATGATCTCACGATCGGAGGCGCCTGGTGCTCCAAGAACTGACCAGTGCGTAGTTTCAAAATCGGCTTGGGTTAGCAGCTTCACCCATTCGGGCGATAGATTCATATCGACCAGGAGCTTCATGCGCTGGCCAGGACAACTTCCCGTTCATCTGACAGCCAGGCCGCGTACCGTAGCGCTTGAAGCACATCTTCACGCTCGAGATACGGATAAGCGGCCAATACGTCTTCGACCGTCTGTCCAGACCCGATCTGACCGACGATCATACCCACGGTCACTCGCAATCCGCGAACGCAAGCTTTGCCTCCCATAACGTTCGGATCTTGAGTGATGCGATCGAGGGAGCCCATTGCTCCGTCCTTCCATTACGCGACATGCTTCCACAATATAGGAGAATTCCGCACGATCCGGAAGCCTACTGCCGGCCCCAGCGCGGTGCAGGTTCGGCCTCGACCGGCCGGACGGCGCTCTTCTGCTCGACCCGCACCGAACGCGGCGTGACGATTTCCTTGTCCATCAGCGGCACGTCGCGGCGCTTGAACAGGAAGACGAGGGCGGCACCCGCGACGATGCCGCCGATATGGGCCGCCCACGACACCTGGTCCTCGCCGGCGGCCAGGAACATGGCGAACTGGAAGGCGATCCACAGCGCCAGCACGATCCAGGCCGGCAATCTGAGCGGAATACGGGCGAAGGCCAGCACCCAGACTTTCACACGCGGGTGCAAGACGAGATAGGCCGCCACCACGCCGGCGATGGCGCCGGACGCGCCGATCAGCGGCATTTGCGATTCCGGATCCATGAAGCCGTGGAACCAGGCGCCGGCTGCCGCGCAGAGCAGATAGAAGATCAGGTAGCGGAAATGCCCCATCGCGTCCTCGACATTGTCGCCGAAGACCCAGAGGAACAGCATGTTGCCGCCGAGGTGCCAGATGTCGCCGTGCAGAAAGGCATAGGTGATGTAGGTGAAGGTGTCCGGCACGATGTACTGGTCCGGACCGCGCTCGACGATGTCGTAGATGGTCGACGGCACATAACCGAGGCCGATCACGGCCGCGATATTGGCGTCGTTGCCGCCGACGGAAGTCAGCAGGAAGACGATCACATTCGCTGCGATGAGCCCGATGGTGACGTATTGCAGTTTGATGTGGCGCAGGCTGTTGGCGTCGTGAAGCGGAATGAACATCGGCTGAGGCCTGCCCCTCTCAGGCTAACGGTTCTTGCCCGGCACCCATAACACGTCCGCCTTTCCATTGTCATTTACCGAGCGCGCGGCCACGAACAGCAAATCCGAGACGCGGTTGATGTATTTCAGCCCTTCCGGGTTCACGTGTTCGGCCGGGTTCTGCGCCAGAGCCACGATCAGCCGCTCGGCGCGGCGGGCGACGGTGCGCGCCAGATGCAGCGCGGCGGAAGCCAGCGAGCCGCCCGGCAGGATGAAGGATTTGAGCGGCCGCAGGTGTTTGTTCAGCGCGTCGATATCCTCCTCGACGCGTTTCACCTGCGAGGCGACGATGCGCAACGCCTCATAGTCCTTGGGCTTGCCGTCGTCAGGTGTTGCGAGGTCGGCGCCGAGGTCGAAGAGATCGTTCTGGATGCGCGACAGCATCGCATCGATCGCCGGATGGTCCGCCGCGGTATGCAGTCGCGCCAGGCCGATGCAGGAGTTTGCCTCGTCGACCGTGCCGAACGCTTCGATGCGCAGGTCGGATTTCAGCCGCCGCTCGCCGGTGCCGAGGCCCGTCGTGCCCTTGTCGCCGGTGCGCGTGTAGATCTTGTTGAGCTTGACCATCGGTCCCGGTCAGCCGCGGCTGAAATAGACGGCGAGCAGCACCAGAACCAGCGCGACGAACTGCAGGAAGACGCGCGCCTGCATCAGCTTGTTCGACGTGTTGCCCGAGCCGCCTTTCATCATGTTGATCAGGCCGCGAATCAAAACGAACACGACGCCGAGCATGACGACGACGGCCAGGATGTTGAAGACGTTGGACATCGGGTTCCTTTCGAGGCCTCAGCCCTGGGTCGCGAGCATGCGGTAGAAGGCGGAGGCGGGCAAAATGCGTTTCAGCAGCACGCCGATCCGGGCCGGGACCGTCACCACATAATGCGGTTTCGGGCGGGAGGACAGCAGGGCGTGACGCAATACCGCGTAGACCGCGTCGGGTTTCAGCTTCAGCCGCGATTTCGATCCGCCGCCGCGCATGCGCGCGAGCTGCGCCTGGTAGGCTGTACGATGCACGGAGCTCTCATGGTCGATGTTCTTCTCGAACCAGACGAGGCCGTTCGGCGCGATTCGCGACTCGATCGGCCCCGGCTCGATCAGCGAAACCTGCACGCCCGATCCGGCGAGTTCCGCGCGCAGGCAGAGCATCAATCCTTCCAGCGCGTGTTTCGAGGCAACATAAGCACCGCGGAATTTCACCGGCGTCAGACCGAGGATCGAGGAGCAGTGGACGATGCGCCCATGACCTTGTTTGCGCATCACCGGCACGATCCGGCGCGTCAGATCGTGCCAGCCGAACAGATTGGCCTCGAACTGCTCGCGCAGTGCTTCGACCGGCAGGTCCTCGACCGCGCCGGGCTGCGCATGCACGCCGTTGTTGTAGAGAGCGTTGAGCGTTCCGCCGGTTCTGGCCAGCACGTCCGTAACCAGCGCTTCGATCGATCCTGGTTCGCGATAGTCGAGATAGAATGTCTCGATGCCTTCGGCTTCGAGCGAGGCGATGTCGTCTGATTTGCGCGCCGTCGCGAATACGCGCCAGCCGTCGCGTTTCAGCGCCCGCGCGCAGTATGCGCCGATGCCGGAGGACGCGCCCGTGACAATGATTGTGCGCAACCCGGTCATTCAACGTCCGCGTGAGCTTGCCAATCGCTGCAATCCCTTCCCATATTCGCGCCCGTGAAACAATCGGACGCCTAATGGATCGCAGGATCGTCGCCACACGCCGCGTGCTTTCGGACGCGCTTGGCCATTTCAACACCGACGACGGCTGGTCGATGGCGAGCCATCTCGCCATTTCTGCCCTTATGGCCTTGTTTCCGTTCCTGATTTTCGCCACGACGCTGGCCAGCTTCCTCGGCGCGCAGGCCTTCGCGGAAACCGCCGTCCACCTCGTTTTCGATACCTGGCCCGACCAGATCGCGGAGCCGATCTCGCAGGAGGTGATCACCGTTCTCACCGTGCCGCGCACCGATCTTCTGACCTTTGGCGCGGCCGCCGCTGCCTTCTTCGCATCGAATGGTGTCGAAGCGCTGCGCACCTCGCTCAACCGCGCCTACCGCGTCGTCGAGACGCGTTCGCTCATCTTCAGGCGCTTCCAGAGCCTCGTCTTTGTGATCATCGCGACGATCGGTTTTGTGATGATCTCAGTGTTGCTGGTGTTCGCGCCAATCCTCGTGCGAATCGCCGAAGCGAACGTCGAGTGGATCGGGCCTTATCTCGGCACGATCACGATCTGGCGCTTCGGCATCGCGTCGCTGGTCATCGTGCTCGGCCTGATCGCCGTGCACATCTGGCTGCCCGCGGGAAAACGCCGCTTCGTCGACATCATGCCCGGCATCATCTTCACGCTGATCGGCTGGGTCATCGGCTCGTCGATGTTCGCGAACTATCTCGACCGCTTCTCGTCCTACGTCTCGACCTATGCGGGTCTCGCCTCGATCATGATCGCGGTCGTGTTCCTCTACATCGTGTCGATGATCTTCATCCTCGGCGGCGAGCTGAACGCCGCGATCAGCCGCTACTTCGAGGCGAGGGCGCGCGTGCGCGGCTGAGCCGCCGCCAGCCAGACGCCGATCGTGACCAGCACCATGCCGGCGATTTGGACGAGCGTCAGTTGCTCGCCGAACAGGATCCAGGCGATGATCGCGGTGACGGCCGGCACGAGATAGAGCAGCGACGCGACCTTCGACATCTCGCCCTGCCTGATCATGATCATCAGCAGCAGGATCGCGCCGATCGACAGCACGAAGACGGCCCAGAGCATGGCGAGCGCGAGTTCGGCGGTCAGCGTGTACCGACCCGTTTCCAGCGCGAGCGCCGCCAGCACGGTTACGATCGACGCGCCGAGATATTGCCACGCCGTGCCGGTGATCAGATCGGCGCTGGTGGCGAACTTCTTCTGCCAGATCGTGCCGGCACTGATCGCTACGACGCCAAGCACCGCGGCGGTGACGGTCGGCACGGTGATGCCCGCGCCTGTCGTGCCGAATTTCGGGGATAGCACGACGATTACGCCGACCAGCCCGATCACCAGGCCGATCCAGTGACGCGGCAGGATTTTTTCCTGCAGGAACTGGCCGGCCATCATGGCGGTCAGCAGCGGTTGCAGCCCGACGATCAATCCGGAAATGCCGGCCGGCATGCCGTTTCGGATCGCCCAGAAGATGCCGCCGAGATAGAGGCCGTGAATCAGCGCGCCGGCGATGGCCGAGTTGATCGCCTCATGCCGTGTCGCGCGGCGTGAGCCGAGGATCAGCGCGATGATCGCCAGGATTGCACAGGCGACGATGAAGCGCACGGCGAGGAAGCTGAACGGCTCCGCCCACGGCATCGCGTAGCGCGCGCCGATGAAACCCGTGGCCCAGAGAAAGACAAATGCCGGCGGAACCAGCCTGTTCGAAACGGTCATTTGTGCGGTGAACCTTCGGAATGCCGGCTGAATTACGGAGCAACGTGCTGCACGGCAACTGAAAACGGTTGATACAGAAATTCAGTCCGTCTGATCAGTCTAGTCATACGCATGGCAGCGTGATGTCAGCAGATGTCAGAGCGGGTTGAAAGCCGGCGCATGACGTGATTCAAGGCCCGCGTGTTTTTCCAGCGGGTCACACTCTCATGAACCGTTTGATCGCAGTTGTTGTCATGCTTCTCCTGGCCGGATGCCAATCAGCCGGACCGCCGGAGCCGAAAGAAACGCCGCAGCCGTCGATCCCGACCTTGCGCGGTGAGGCGCTGCAAGCGCTGATCGTCGGCAAGTCGCTGCGCTATTCGCCGAACGCAGTCGTCTCGACCTATTTCGCCGATGGCCGCTATGGCTATCGCGATGTCGAGATCCGCGATGCCGGTACCTGGATGATCGCCGGTGACGAGGTTTGCATCACGTTCGAGGATGGCGGACGGCGCTGCGATCAGTTCGCGCAGATCGGCGCGGATTATTACCGGATCGAGGAAGGCGGCCGGCAGAGCAAGGTCGAAGGCATCAGCCCAGCCGCGTAATTGCGCGCCTACAGCCCCGCCATCGCGCGAATGTCTTTTGGCTTCTCGCCGGCCTCGCGCAGTGAGCGCAGCGTCGGCGCGCCACGGCTTTTCGACAGCTTGCGCTCGTCGTCGCCGGTGATCAGCCGGTGGTGCAGATAGGCCGGTTCTCGGAAGCCGAGCAGCTCCTGCAACAGCCGCTGCACCGAGGTCGCATGCAGGAGATCGCGGCCGCGCACCACATGTGTGATGTCCTGCAGCGCGTCGTCGGCGACGACGGAAAGGTGGTAGCTCGTTGGCGTCTCCTTGCGCGCGATAACGACATCGCCCCATTGCTCCGGTTTTGCCTCGTGCGTGGCGGCGATCGAAAAATCCTCGCCTTCCGCCTCGAGCCAGGACAGGCGGCGGTTGATGCGCTTCAGCGCCGCATCGACATCCAGCCGCCACGAGAACGGCTCGCCGCTTTCCATTTTCTTGCGCCGCGCGCGGCGCGACCAGCCTTTCTCGACGCCCGGATAAAGCGGCACGCCGTCCGGGTCGCGCGGCCAGCGGTGGCCTTTGGATTCCACCGACGAGATGTGCTCGCGGATATCGCCGCGGCTCATGAAGGAAGGATAGACCAGTTCCTCCTTGATCAACCGATCGAGCAGTTTCTGGTATTCGCCGAAATGGTCCGACTGGCGGCGCACTGGCGTCTCCCAGTCGAGCTTCAGCCATTTGAGGTCGCGGTAGATCGCCTCCTCGAACTCCGGCGTGCAGCGCGCAGTGTCGATGTCCTCGATGCGCAGCAGGAAGCGCCCGTCCATGTCGTCGGCGAGGTCGGCGTTGAGCATTGCCGAAAAGGCGTGGCCGAGGTGAAGCTCGCCGTTCGGGCTCGGCGCGAAACGAAAGACCGGCGTGCTCATTGCTGGGTTGGGGCAGGTTTCGGGTTGCGGGCGTTTGAGAGATTGCTACTTTGCCCGCCTTTTGCGGACAAGGTGCGGCGTGAAGCGCATTTCTACATTTGCTGACATTTCGGAAGGGCTCGACGCCCTCTGCCTGATCGATCCGAGGCTCGTTGCTGTCCGCGCCAGGGCGGGAGAGGTCGATCTGCGCCTGTCCGAGCCGGGATTCGTCAGCCTTTCCTCCATCATTGTGTCGCAAATGGTGTCGCGGGCCAGCGCCGACGCCATTTTTGGCCGTTTCACCGAGCTTCTCGACCCTCTGACGCCGCAGGCGGTGCTTGGCGCCCGCGATGACGTCTTCCGCAAAGCCGGCTTTTCCCGATCCAAGCAGAAGGCGATGCTGGCGATTGCTGCGGCGGTCGATGGCGGGCTCGATCTGCACCATCTCTGCACCCTGGAGGCGGAGGAGGCGATGGCGCATCTGACCGCTGTCCCGGGCATCGGATCGTGGACGGCGGAGTGCTATCTGCTCTTCGCCGCCGGCCATCCGGACGTCTTTCCGGCCAAGGACGTGGCGCTCCAAACCGCGGTCGGCCATGCGCTCGGGATAAGCCCCCGCCCGGGCGACAAGGCGCTGGCGAAAATCGCCGAATCATGGTCCCCATGGCGGGGGGTAGCGTCCCGGCTTTTCTGGGCCTATTATCGAACGACTCGTGGAAGAGAGGGTGCTCCGTCTTCAACTGCCTGAAACGCGTTGAGTCTGCTGCATTTTTCGCCGCCGGTGCGCGCCGCGCACCGCTTCACAATCCTGTCACCCTCTGTAGAGATTATCCCGGCCGATCGAACGAGGCAGCTAGGGAGGGCAGCGCATGACGATCGCTGTTTCACCTGAGTCGCTGCCCGCGCTTGTTCTCAACGCGGACTACCGGCCGCTGTCCTACTATCCGCTTTCGCTCTGGTCGTGGCAGGACGCCATCAAGGCCGTCTTCCTCGATCGCGTGAACATCGTTGCCGAATACGAACATTCGGTATCCTCGCCGTCGTTCTCGATGAAGCTGCCGAGCGTGGTGAGCCTGAAAAGCTATGTGAAGCCGTCGCGTCACCCGGCCTTCACGCGGTTCAACGTGTTTCTGCGCGACCGTTTCCAGTGCCAGTATTGCAGCACGCCGGAAGATTTGACCTTCGACCATGTCATCCCGCGCCATTGCGGCGGCGAGACGACCTGGGAGAACGTGGTCGCGGCCTGCTCACCCTGCAATCTGAGGAAAGGCGGCCTGCTGCCCGCGCAGGCGAAAATGTGGCCGCTGCAGAAGCCGTTCCAGCCGACCGTGCACGATCTGCACAACAATGGCAGGCTCTTCCCACCGAACTATCTGCACGAAAGCTGGATGGACTATCTTTACTGGGACGTCGAACTGGAGCCGTAGAGCGGTTCACTGTTTCTTCGAAACATCGACCCGCTCTACTTTTTGTTAGCCGCAAAAACGGCGGGCAGAAGCCCGCCGGTACCCGGACGCAGAACCGCTTACACTTCTGCTGGAATTGCTCTGCGGCTTCAGTCCTTCCGCGCCGCGCCCAAAAAGGCCGCCGTGCCGAGCACCAGGCTCGCCAGCACGTTCCAGCCCGCAAAAGACAGGCCGAGGATACGCAGCGCCGCCTTGTCGCAGGACGGCGGGACGATCTTGTCGATCTCATCCAGGACGCCACCGCTGCCGCCACTTGCCGGCGGCAGGTCGACCGCCACGCCGCAATCCGTCGGACCGGGCCACCAGCCCCATTCGACGCCAGCGTGATAGACGCCCATGTACAGGCCCCACGCCATCAATAGCCCGCCAACCAATAAGAGCAGGCGCGTCATCCAGGCTGGCCAATGCAGCAGTGAAGAAAGCACCGCGACGGCCATGACCGGTACGCCGATGTAATAGGGAATGCGCTGCTCGTAGCAGAGCTTGCAGGGCAGGTAGCCGCCTATGTACTGGAAGCCGAGCGCCGTTCCGACCACGGCCGCCATGCCGAGCATCAACAGGAAGGCGATCCTTGCGTGGCTGCGCGGGGCTTGGGCTTCGGCGATGGTCGACATGGGTATCCGTCAGGTCGGGTCAGAGGGTATCTCTGACCTGGTCAGAACGCATATCTGACGATGAGATACAGCAAAATGAGGACAGCCGCGCCGGCTGCGGCAATTAGGCCCAGACGCTTCTCTATGAAGTGCCGGATCGGCTCGCCATAGGTTCTGAGCAGCCATGCCAGTGCGAAGAAACGCGCGCCGCGCGCGATGATTGCCGAGATGATGAACAGCGGCAGGCTGAAGGCGAGGACGCCAGCCAGGATCGTCACCACCTTGATCGGCGGCAGGTGGGTCAGGCCCGAGGTTACCAGCAGCAACAGGATCAGCCCTGCGCCGGAGCCAGCGCGCAATGCCTCGAACTCGTCGAGCTTGCCGTAGAATTCAAGCACCGGCTTCGCCACCGCTTCATAGGCGAAATAGCCAAGCAGCCAGCCTGCGATGCCGCCCAACACCGAAGCTATCGTTGCCACAAGCGCATAACGGTAGGCGCGGTCGGGCCGCGCCAGCGCCATCGGCAGATAGAGCACGTCGGCCGGCACGAGGAAGACAGAGCTTTCGATGAAAGCGATGATGGCCAGCCACCATTCGGCCGATTTCCGTGCCGCGAGCGACAGGGTCCAGTCGTAAAGTCCGCGAAGCATCAGGTTTCCTTGAAGGCGAGCCTCTCTAGAAAGAAAAGCTCTGCCACACAATGGTTAACCCGGTGCCGCAGCGACGCACCCGGCGCAAGCTTTTGTGAGCGCTGGTTTATGCGCTGCCGGCGGCGAGGCGGTGTTGACGGAGGGTGGCCTCTCCGTATAGTCCGCTGCCGTTCACGCCCGTTAGGGCTGGGCCCCTATGGCGGAATTGGTAGACGCGGCAGACTCAAAATCTGTTGCCTTCACGGGCGTGCTGGTTCGATCCCGGCTAGGGGCACCAAATCTTTTCAGGAGAGCCGTAGATCGCCGAGCTTCCGCACCGCGACTCCTATGGAGCCCTCTACCGCGATTTCCGCTGGAAGATCCCGGAGCGCTTCAACATCGGCACTGCCGTGTCCGATGTGTGGGCGGCGCGCGAGCCGGAACGCATTGCGCTCTTCGAATACCGAGCCGCTGGCGAGCCGCGCACGCTGACTTATCGAGCGCTGACGGATCAGTCGAATGCACTGGCCAATGCGCTGCGATCGAAAGGCGTGCAACCCGGCGATCGTGTCGCTTTGCTTCTGCCGCAATGTTTCGAGACGGCGATCGCGCATGTCGCGATCTACAAGCTGGGCGCGATCGCCGTGCCGCTGGCGCTGCTTTTCGGTACCGAGGCGATCGAGTACCGCATGCAGACCGCCGGCGCGAAGGCGGTCGTCACCAACGCGGCGGGGTTGTCGAAGCTGAACAAGGTTGCCGCGCGGCTGACATCGCTTGAGGTGATCGTTTCGATCGACGGCGCAGAGGGCTCTGCTCTCGGCTTCCACCAGCTTGTCCGCGATCACACGACGGTCTTCCGTGCCGAGGACACGAAGGCAGATGATCCGTCGATGATGATCTTCACCTCCGGCACGACCGGGCCGCCGAAGGGTGCGCTGCATGGCCAGCGCGTACTGCTCGGTCATCTGCCAGGCGTCGAGATGCATCACGAGTTCCTGCCGCAGGCAGGCGACCGGCTGTGGACACCAGCCGACTGGGCGTGGGCCGGCGGCCTGCTCAACGTGCTTTTGCCCGGGCTCTATTTCGGCGTGCCGGTCGTGGCTGGCCGCTTCGACAAGTTCGACGGTGAAGCCGCGCTCGGCCTTGCCGAGAAGATGGCCGTGCGCAACGTCTTCATACCGCCCACCGCGCTCCGCATGCTGAAATCGGTCAAGGATATTCGCAAACGCTTCAGGCTCGATCTGCGCACCGTCGGCTCAGGCGGCGAGTCGCTCGGCCGTGAGACGTTCGAATGGGGCGAGGCGGAGCTCGGACTCACCATCAATGAGTTCTACGGCCAGACCGAGTGCAATCTCGTACTCTCCTCCTGCGGTGCGATCGGTGTCAGCCGGCCGGGCGCGATCGGCCTCCCAGTGCCGGGTCATCGCGTCGCGGTGATCGACGAGGATGGGCAGAAGGTTCCGGCCGGCCAGACCGGACAGATCGCTGTCGCGCGGCCCGACCCGGTGATGTTCCTGGAATACTGGCAGAACCCGGAGGCGACGCGGAAGAAGTTCATCGGCGACTGGATGACCACCGGCGACCAGGGCATCGAGGATGAGGACGGCTACATTCAATTCTTCGGCCGCGACGACGATGTCATCACCTCGGCCGGCTTCCGCATCGGTCCCGGCGAAATCGAAGACTGCCTGACCGGCCATCCCCAGATCGCGCTCGCCGCCGCGGTCGGCAAGCCGGATGCGCTGCGCACGGAGATCGTCAAAGCCTATGTGGTGCTGCGTGACGGCATCGCGCCGTCAGCCGAACTCGCCGACGAGATCAAGATCTGGGTGCGCGAGCGCCTCTCGGCGCATGAATATCCGCGTGAGGTGGAGTTCGTGGAATCCATGCCGCTGACGACGACAGGCAAAGTCATCCGCCGCATATTTCGTGACCGGGCGAAGGCAGAGGCGGGGCTTTAGCGTCGCCTCAGCAAACTCCGTATCCGGTTCCTGACGATGCGCGCCATGTTGCGCGTTTCCTTGTAGAGATGGAGCTGCGACGCAGCCTGGCGCACCGAGCGGTCGGCGTCGGGCGTCAGCCCCACCACCATCGTCCCGATCGGCTTGCGCTCGGCCCAGATGCGGCTCATCACGACGTGGTCCGGCACGGCGCAGGAATCGGTCGAGTCGATGTTCGGATCGTCGAGATGCTGCGCGGTCACGTCGAGCATCAAGAGCGTGCCAGGCGAAAATGCCGACAGCGTCTCGTCGTAGGCGGTCTTCCAGGTGTAGCCGACGCCCGCTTCGACGAAGACGATCAGGCAGGCGATGACGCGGCCGTCGAGTGTCAATGAATGGATACGGCATAGGTCGAGTTCTGCAAGGCCGTTGATCGCTTCGCGCGCGAATGCCGCGCGGTAGCGGTCGGTCGCCATTGCGGTGCGTTTGCGGCCTTTCCAGCCGGCGGCTTCGAGCGTGAGAAACGCTTCGAGGCCGAGCCGCACCTCGTCCATGGTGCGCGCAACATGATGCTCCAGCCTGCCCTGTTCGGCGAGGCGTCGGCGGAGCCGACGGAATTCGCGCAGATGATGCGAGCGCAGCGACGCCTTCAGATACTCTTCGCCGTCGAGATCGGACTCGAGGAACGGTCGCTCGACCTGGTTGGTGGTTACGAGTGTCAGGCCGCGCGATTCCGCGACAGAGGAAATCACGCTCGCGACAGGTCCATCGAGCCGCATATCCGGCAGCACGAACACTTTAGGCAGTTTCAGATGCGGGCGCGCCAGCATCGCGAAGAAATCCTCGACGACGCCTGCCGGATCGTCGCGATCGAGCAGCGGCGTGCCGAGCGGCCCGAACGGGTTCGCCCAGGTGCGCATGACAGTAACGCCGAGCGGCACTGCCGGCCGCTCGACCGAGAACGGTACGAGAAGCCTCAGCCGGTTTTTTTCGTCATCGCCGTCGCGGATGACGGCGAGGCGCACCTCGCGGTCCTCGAGCCGAGGCATGGCTGGCGCGAGGAAGCGCGGGTTGAAGAAGATGTTCGATTCCACAGTTCTCGCCGCGAGATGGTCGAGTTCCTCGACGAGGTCGAAACCCGCGGAGGCGGGATAGATGGCCAGCCGTCGTGGCGGCCGGTGATCTTCGAGAAGCTCGACACGCGCCAGGTCGGCCGGCTTCGCGTCGAGGCCGGCGAGACTGGCGATCATTGCGCCAGATGGCCCGCCGCTCATTTCCTCAAGAAGGGGGATCGCGGCCATCAGCGTTTCTCAGGCGTAGAAGGCAGGAAGACGACCATGACGATGCCAAGCCGTTTCCAGACGGTGAAGGAGAGCGCCGAGGCCTCGAAGAGCATGGCGCCGGCGGTGCCGATCGCCGCGCCCCAAAGCCCCAGCATCGGGATGAAGATCACCGACAGCGCGATATTGACGGCGAGCGTGGCCGCATAGACAGCGGCGCAGATGTTCTGGTTGCCGCTCATGGTGAGCAGGCTTTCGGCCGGGCCGACGGCGGAGCGGGCGACGACGGCAAAGACCAGCAGGAAGAGGATCGGGTAGCCCGCGTCGAAACCCGGGCCGAACAGCATCAGCATCGGTTTGCCGAGGATGAGCACGATCGCGCCCATCAGCAGCGAGGGCCAGAAGGTCCAGGACACGGTCTCGCGCGCGAATTCGGCGAGCTTGGTCATGTCGGTGTGGGTGAAGGCCGCATAACGCTGCGCGACGCCGGCCTTGACGGCAAAATAGACGAAGTGGACCAGCGCCAGCGTCTTCACCGTGGCGAAATAGACCGCGACCGCATGCGGATCCATGTAGATACCGACAAGGAGCACGTCGGCATTGGTCAAAAGGAAGAAGAAGCTCTCGATCAGGAAGATCGGCAGCGAGACGATGAACCATTCGCGCAACAGCACGCGCCGTGGGCCGCGCGGCACGCGCCGGTCGACGCGCGCCGTGACGGTGATCAATTGCCAGATCGTGGTGGCGTAGGTGGCGAGGATGGTCGCGATGACCGCGGTCTCGGCGGTCGGCGCGTAGCCGGCGAGCAGAGCGCCCGCCATGAAGGCGAGGATCAGCACCGGCCTGACGAGATAGGTGGGCGACAGCGCCGAGATCGGCCAGGCATTGGCCCGCGAAATACCCTGCAGCACGTCGGAGAGCGCGATCATCGGCAGGCAGATCACGCCGAGGAAGAACGGCACGACGTAGTAGCTCTCCATCGTTGGCGCGAGCAGCCAGATGCCAGCCGCGCCCATCGCGGCAATCAGCGTCGATGCGATCAGCACGAAAAGCCGCGACGTGATCAGTATGCCGCGCAGCTCGTCCATCATGCCGCGCTCGCGGTATTCCGGCACGAAGCGGATGACGGAGGTGTGGAAGCCGAGGCAGGAGAGGTTTCCGACGATGATGACCGTCGTCCAAACCAGCACGAAAATGCCGTACTCGAAGGAGCCCAGCCAGCGGGCGAGCAGGACCTGCGAGAGAAAGGCGATCGCAGCGCTGACAATGCGAATGATGAAGGCGATCAACGACATGCGGCCTGCTTCGCCGCGCGCGTCAGGGGTGAAGAGGACTTTGTCGATGCGTTCGAGCAGCGGCTGCGCTCGCATGGCGAGGCGCTCCGGCAATACCCTTCCGGCCGTTGTCGCGGCGGAAAAACGCAACGCAAAACTCCCCGTTTTTTCCGTCTTTTCGGGCAAGCCTTAGCAGGGAGTGATTAAGGAACCCTCGACGGTTGTTGCTCGTCGCGCGCGCCCCCAATATCAGACGCAAAGCGCGGGACAGAGTTAACAGGGGCGTAACAGCGTCCGTCACGGCTCAAAACAGGCCTTGTGCGACCTAAGTCCCACCCTTTTCGGCAAAGGTCCCGCACTCGCTTTTGCCGGAACCGTTCGGAGTCCATCGTCGTTTTCGCGGCAAGTGTAAGACCGGAGGCGAAGATGGACAGGAGCATTTACGAAGCACGGTGGCTGCTTGGCCCAGTGTTCGGGCTTTGTGTCGGATTCTTCGCCTTCGGCGCCCTTTTCGGCTGAAGGAGCAGTTGAGATGACCGTGGTCAACAACAATGGCGGTGGCGGAGGCGGCATTGCCGCCGTGCTTGTCGTCGCTGTTCTCGCCCTCATCGCCGTCTTCCTGTTCACTGGCGGCTTTTTCGAAACGCCAGGCGGTGGCGACAGCGATATCGACGTCACGCTGGACATGCCGAAGCCGGCTCCTGTCGTGCCCACCCCGGGCGATGGCGGCTGAACGAAATGCGCACGCTCCCGAAAGTACAGTCGGGACCGTGCGGGAAATCCGCGCAGCATGAGTCCCTTCCTGCGTTGGTAAAGGCCTGCCGGCTGTTCCCCCCTCACACAGCCGGCAGGCCTTTCTTTGATCAAGGAGGCAGAGATGGATGATGCTTTTCTCGCCCAGGACATTGAGACGGTGATCCACAAATGCGCGCGTGATCCAGCCGCCGGCAGTGTCGTTTCGACCGCCGAGGCGGTGGAAGAATTGCGCGTGCTGACCGGCGATTTCGAGACGTCCGATGAACATCTCGCCGCGATGCTGTCGCGCGCCGCCCTGCGGATGGGATGCTCGGTCGTACTCGACGAGCAGGCAGGCGCGGATACGCTCAACATCGAGGTGGTGTCATGAAACGCGTCGTCGCGGCGAACACCGAAACACTGTTGTTTGCGGCTTCGGCGTAATGACGGCTGCCAACACAGCGCCAGATCATGATCGCGGCGATACATCGATGCCGTCGCGCAGAGCTGTCATGCGGAATCTGGTGGCGCTCTTCGGTGCGTTCACGCTTGCCGCGCAGCCATGGAGCGTCTCGGGCGAAGGACTGTCCCAATCCTTAGCGACAGCGGCTCCCGGCAAAGGCGGGCCTGGCAAAGGTGCTGGAGGCAAGGGTGCTGCCGGTGGCAAAGGCGCTAACGGCAAGGGCGCGGCCGGTGGCAAGGGGGCCGGCAAGAGCAAGTCGAAAAAGGCTGGAAAGTCCTCGGGCGCCAACATCGACGTCCAGCATCCCGACGGCACGTGGGAAAGGATCCGCAAAAACCGCTACATCATGAAAGACGCGAAAGGCCGGACCATTGTCAACCGTCCGGCGAAGCGTCCGGACCGTCTGCGGCTCAAGCGTTTCGTCAAACGTCCGGGATAGTCACATATGCTGATAGGGCGCGCCGCCGTTCTTCCCTTCGGCGGCGTCGCGCAGCGCCATCGCCGCTTCGGTGCGGTTCTTTACGCCGAGCTTGGCGAGAATGCGCGTCATGTGATGCTTCACCGTTTTCTCGTGCAGCCCGAGCTTGAGCGCAACCAGCTTGTTGCTCATGCCGGCGGCGACGAAGGTAAGCACCTCCATCTCGCGTCCGGTGAGCATGGAAAGCGGGTCTGCCTGCGCGGAGCCGTTCGCCGAAAGGTTGGTGAGCAGGCGCGCTGACAGGTCCGGGCTCACATATTTGCCACCCGCCGCGACCGAAGCGAGGATTTCCGCCAGCGCTCGCGAGCCGACGCCCTTCAACACATAACCTCGTGCGCCGCTCGAAAGCGCGCAGGCGATGTCGTCGGAGGATTCCGACACGGTGAGCATGACGATTTTCTGGTCCGGGCGGCGTTTGAGGATCGGGCCGATCGCGGACAGTCCGCCACCCGGCATCGAAACGTCGAGAAGCACGATGTCGGGATGCTTTTCCTCCGCGATGGTTATGGCGTCATCGTGCGTGCCGCCTTCGCCGACAATCTCGAATCCGCCGACCTCCATCAGTGAATGGATCACCCCTTCACGAAACAGTGGATGGTCGTCGATAACAGCGATCGAAATCATGCATTCTCCATTTCATGTGCGCCATGCTCGTGCATGCCGAGCGACATCGTGACCGTGGTGCCTCGGGACGAGGTTTTCACGGAAAAGCGGCCGCCAAGGCTTTCGACGCGTTCGCGCAGGCCGGCGAGGCCCAGGCTTTTAGGGCTGATGTTCTTCGGGTCGAAGCCTGAACCGGTGTCGGCCACTTCGACAATGACGTTGCGGTCCTTGGACCATTGGGTGACCTTCTGTCCGACACCACCGCCGTGACGAAATCCGTTGTTCAACGCCTCCTGGACGAAGCGGTAGACGCAAATCTTTTCCGACGGCGACAGTACCTGCGGCGTATCCGATACCGTCAGCGCAACGGCGGTTTGAGTGCGCTGCTCATGCGCTCGCACAGCCACCTTCAGGATTTCCGGCAATTCGACCTGCTCGATGTGCGGCAGGACCAGGCCGTTGCAGATCGACCTGATCTCGCGCATCGCCTCATCGAGGCTCGTCTTGATCGCGGCGATTTCCTGCTCCCGCTTCTCGTCCGAGGCGCCAGTCAGCGCCGCACTGTCCATCCTCAGCGACGCCAGCGCCACGAGCTGAGCGGGGCCGTCGTGCAGATCCGCGCCGATGCGGCGCAGATAGCTTTCGTTGAGTGCGGTCGCGCGCTGCGAGGCGCGGCGCAGGCGTGCACTTAGCAGCCGGTTCTGGGTCAGCAGACTGGAGAGTTCGCGGACGCGATCCTTGAGTGCTCTCGCCTGCCGCTCGATGGTCCGGCTGCCGCGAAAGACGATCGCCGAGAGCAGCAGGAAAAAACAGAGCGTGACGGACGCGACCGCGAGCCAGCTCTTCAGTTGCGCTTCGGCAAGGCTCTTCTCGAAGTCCGTCGCGATCTCGTAAAATTCCGAGACTGCTACGACCTCGCCCGACCATGGTTGCAGCACCGGGTTGTAGATCTCGAGCAGCGGCTTGCCGCTGGCGCGTTCGGATACGCTCTCAACGTCGTCCGGGTTGTCAAACTCGGCGACCATTTTCCCGGAAAAGGCAGTCTTGAGATCGTCACTCAGCGGAAAGCGCTTGCCGACCAACCGGTCGATATTGGAGTAGAGGATGGTGCCGTCCTCGCGCCAGAGCCTGAACGAGAAGAGCCGCTTGCCGAGCGCGCCCTGGCCGAGCGTCTCGTCCAGCGCGCGCATGGCGGTATCGGAAAGCGGCTCGCTGCGTTGCATGTCGGGCAGCAGCGGCGCGATCACGCTGTCGACATAGAGCGCTGTCGCCGCGCCGGAGTTGCGGGTGACATTCTCCTCGATGAGGTGGGACACGACGGCGCCAACGAAGAGCATCGCGGCAAGCGACACCAGTCCGCCCGCAACCAGAAACTGCGCGGCGAGGGGTTTGGAGGCCCAGTTTCTCAGAAAGGTGCGCTGCATTCGGTTCCGCCGTAGCGCGGCCAGTGCCGTAGCCTCACAATTCGTTCGGCGTCCTAGGGTTCCCGATGAGCGGGCAGAAGGGCCATTTATTCCAGCTAAAGTGCGGAAAGATCACAGTAAAAGCGCTCTCAGGAGCGAAACGGCGTCTCTCAGTGCGGGGCGGCCTGGAGATTCCTTATCCTGTTTCCAAGCGTTCAGGGGTGACATATCGTTTCTAAAGATCAGGGAGGATCAAAGCGGCATGGACGACGGTCTGGTCGACCGCATCTACGAAGCGTCGGTGGTCCCGTCGTTTTGGCCGGAGGTGCTTCGGACATTCGCCGAGGTGGCGGAAAGCCGCCATGCTGTCGTTATCGCTACCGGCGACCAGAAATACAATTGGGTCGGGTCATCACCGCTTATGGAGGCGACGACCAAGGAAACCTACAAATACCCTGGAGGACACGAGCGGACGCGGCGCTTGCTTGCCGCCGATCCGGCCGGGTTCATCAGCGACCTCGACGTCTTCACCGAAAGCGAAATCCTCGCCGAACCTCTCTACACGGAATACCTGATCCCGAATGGTCTCGGCCGCGGCCTTGCTACCGTCCTGCATGTGCCCACGGGCGAAACGATCGTTTTCCATGCCGAAGGCGACTATCGCCTCGGGCCGCCCGGCGCAGCGCTGCGGCACTATCTCGACGGTTTGCGGCCGCATCTGGCGCGTTCGTCACTGGTCTCCGCGCGACTTGCGTTCGAGGGCGCCCGCACCGCGGTCGCAACACTTGCCGGGCTGGGGCTCGCGGCCTGTGCGGTGGATGGGCGGGGGCGCGTTATCGTCGCCAACAGCGATTTCGATGAAGCGGGCCGGCATTGGACGACGCGGTTCGCCGATCGAATCGCGCTGATCGACCGCCGCGCCGACAGGCTGCTTGCGGAGGCGCTGGCTGTGCTCGAACTGGCGCACGGGCCGAAATCGATACCGCTGCGCGCCGAAGACGGCACGCCCGCGGTGCTGCATGTGGTGCCGACGCGCCGTTCAGCGCTCGACCTGTTTGCCCGGTCGATCGCGATCCTGATCCTCACCACGGCGTCGAAGACGCCCAGCAATGCGACCCCGCTTTTGCAGGCGCTGTTCGATCTGACGGCGGCGGAGGCCGGCGTCGCGGCGCGCGTCGCGGCCGGACAGACCCTCAAGGACATCGCGACGGCCGACGGCAAGAGCGCACTCACATTGCGCAATCAGCTGCGGTCGGTAATGCAAAAAACGGGCTGCCGACGGCAGGTCGACCTGGTGCGGCTGCTTACGCAGCTCATGCCGGGTCGATTGGAGGCCGCGCCTTCAGGCGCGCCTGCTTAGGCAAACTGCCCGTGGCAGTGCTTGTATTTCTTGCCTGAGCCGCAGGGGCAGGGCTCGTTGCGGCCGATTTTGCCCCAGGTGGCCGGGTTGTTCGGGTCTCGCTGTTCCGCTGCGACGGCCTGTTGCGGCCGCTGAAGCACGGCCACGTCGCCATCGCCGTAACCTTCGCCGAAATCGTCCTCGCCCGTGGTGCCGTCGATATGATGGCCGTAAGTCTCCGGCGCCGTGGGCGGCGGTGCGTCGGCCGCCTGGCGAACCAGTTCGACACGCATCATCTGCGATGTCACCGCGGTGCGCAGATTTCCCAGCATCTGCTGGAACAGCTCGAACGCCTCGCCTTTGTATTCGTTCAGCGGGTCGCGTTGCGCGTAGCCGCGAAAGCCCACGACCGAGCGCAGATGGTCGAGATTGACCAGATGTTCGCGCCACAGATGATCGAGCGTCTGCAGTACGATCGAACGTTCGACATAGCCCATGACATCGGCGCCGAAACGCTCGGCGCGGTCGGCCGCAGCCTTGTCCGCCTGCTCGCTCAGCCGGGTGCGGATATCGTTCTCGTCGATGCCCTCTTCCTTGACCCATTCGTCAACCGGCAGATCGAGGTTGAGCGACTGGCTCACGCCCTCCTTGAGGCCGGCCGCATCCCATTGCTCGGCGTAGGCATTTTCGGGGATGTGCTTGTTGACGAGGTCGTCAATCACGTCCTGCCGCATCTCGGTGATGGTCTCCGAGACGTTGGTGCTGTCCATCAGCTCGATGCGCTGCTCGAACACCACCTTGCGCTGGTCGTTCATAACGTCGTCGAACTTCAAAAGGTTCTTGCGGATATCGAAGTTGCGCGCCTCGACCTTCTTCTGCGCCTTCTCAAGCGCCTTGTTGATCCAGGGATGGATGATCGCCTCATCCTCCTTGAGGCCGAGCTTGGTCAGCATGCTGTCCATGCGCTCGGACCCGAAGATGCGCATCAAATCGTCCTGCAGTGACAGATAGAATTTCGAGCGGCCGGGATCGCCCTGACGGCCGGAACGGCCGCGCAGCTGGTTGTCGATGCGGCGGGATTCGTGGCGCTCGGTGGCGAGCACGTAGAGGCCGCCTGCCTTGATCGCCTTCTCCTTGAGCTTGGCGATGTCGGCGCGGATCGCCGCTTCCTTTTCGGTCCGCTCCGGCCCCTCCGGCATGTCGCCGAGTTCCTGGCGAATGCGCATGTCGGCATTGCCGCCAAGCTGGATGTCGGTGCCGCGGCCCGCCATGTTGGTGGCGATCGTGATCGCACCCGGCACGCCGGCCTGCGCGACGATGGAGGCTTCCTGCTCGTGATGGCGTGCGTTGAGGACCTGGAAGCCTTCGACCGCTTCCTTCTTCAGGCGTGCGGCGAGCTGTTCCGATTTCTCGATCGAGGTGGTGCCGACGAGGATCGGCTGGCCCTTCTTGCGAGCCTCGCGAATCTCGCGGACGATCGCTTTGTACTTCTCTTCCGCCGTCCGGTAGACCTCGTCGTCCTCGTCGAGACGCGCCACCGGCAGGTTGGTCGGGATCTCGACGACCTCGAGGCCGTAGATGTTGCCGAATTCCTCGGCTTCGGTCGCCGCCGTGCCGGTCATGCCGGCGAGCTTGCCGTACATACGGAAATAGTTCTGGAACGTGATCGAAGCCAGCGTCTGGTTCTCCGGCTGGATCGCCACATGCTCCTTCGCTTCGAGCGCCTGGTGCAGGCCCTCGGAATAGCGGCGGCCCGGCATCATGCGGCCCGTGAATTCGTCGATGATGACGATCTCATTGTTGCGGACGATATAGTCCTTGTCCTTCTGGAAGAGGCGATGCGCCTTCAGCGCGTTGTTGACGTGATGCACCATCGCGACGTTCTCAACGTCGTAGAGGTGCTCGCCCTTCAGGAGGCCCGCCTCGCGCAGCAGGTTCTCGACCTTCTCGGTGCCTTCTTCGGTGAAGGTCGAGGTGCGCTGTTTCTCGTCGATCTCATAGTCGGCCGGCGTCAGCTGCAAAAGGAAGCGGTCGACGGTGTTGTACATTTCCGACCGATCTTCCAGCGGTCCCGAGATGATCAGCGGCGTGCGCGCCTCGTCGACCAGGATGGAGTCCACCTCATCGACAATCGCGAAATTGTGACCGCGCTGCACCATCTGGGCGCGCTCATACTTCATATTGTCGCGCAGATAGTCGAAGCCGAGTTCGTTGTTGGTGCCGTAGGTCACGTCGCAAGCGTAAGCGGCGCGGCGCTGGTCGTCGGTCAAGCCGTGCACGACGACGCCGGTGGTCAGGCCGAGGAAGGAATAGACGCGGCCCATCCATTCGGCGTCGCGCTTGGCGAGATAGTCGTTGACGGTGACGACGTGGACGCCCTTGCCTTCGAGCGCATTCAAATAGACGGGCAGGGTAGCGACCAGCGTCTTGCCTTCGCCGGTGCGCATCTCGGCGATGTCGCCCGAATGCAGCACCATGCCGCCGATCAACTGCACGTCGAAGGGACGCATGCCCAGCGCGCGTTTCGCCGCCTCGCGGGCGACGGCGAAGGCTGGTACGATGATCTGATCGAGCGTGGCGCCGTCCGACAGCAGCTTCTTGAACTCATCGGTCTTGGCTTTGAGTTGCTCGTCGCTGAGAGCGGCCATCTCCGGTTCCAGCCGGTTGATCGCTTCGACATTCGGTCGCGTGCCCTTCAGGCGACGGTCGTTGGAGGAGCCGAAAATCTTGCGTGCAATGCCGCCGAGACTGACCATCCAGTGGTCCTTTCAATTCCGATAGACCGGCTTGGGTGCCGGCGAACCCGCCAGAACATAGAGGCCAGATTCATATAAAAAAGCGTCCGGAAACGGTTCTGGACGCCAAGCCGAAGGACAGATAAGAGGGGCCCCCTGCGATGTCAACGCTCGCATAGTGCAGCATTTGTTAGGCAAAAGGGCTGGATTTCAGCGGGTTTGCGCTAGATACAGCCGGGTCCGCCGTCCCCCTTCCGGAGAAGTTTTACATGACCGTTCCGTTCCGTCGTCGTTTGGTCGCGTGCATGGGCCTCTTTGCCGCGCTTTCCCTCGTCGCGGCCCTGCCGGCAAGCGCGCAGGAAGCAGCCCCCGCCGTCGACCCGAACAAGGTTGTGGCAACGATCAACGGCGAGAACATTACCGAGGCCGACCTGGCGCTCGCGGTGAACGATCTCGGCCAGCAATTCGCGCAGTTGCCGCCGGAGCAGCGGCGCGCCGCCGCGCTCTCCGCGATGATCGAGATCCGCGTGCTGGCGATGAAGGCCGAGGCCGATGGGCTGGACAAGGATGCCGAATTCCAGCGCCGCATGAACTTCCTCAAGAACCGGGCGCTGCACGCGGCGGCGGTCGAGAAGAACGTCGATGCGGTGATTACCGAGGCGGAAATTCGTGCGCGCTACGATCAGGAGATCGCCGCGCAGCCGGCGATCAACGAGGTGAAAGCCCGCCACATCCTGGTGAAGACCAAGGAAGAAGCGGACGCAGCCGTCAAGCGGCTCGACGCGGGCGAGAAATTCGAGGAGCTCGCCAACGAGCTCACCACCGACCCGAGCGGCAAGACGACCGGTGGCGACCTGGGCTGGTTCGGCCCCGGCCAGATGGTGCCGGAGTTCGAAACGGCGGCTTTCGCGCTGGAAGTCGGCGCCTACACCAAGACGCCGGTGCAGACGCAGTTCGGTTTCCACATCATCAAGGTCGAGGACAAGCGGCAGAAGCAGCCGCCGGCTTATGAGCAGGTGAAGGACCAGGTGCGCTCGCTGCTCGTGCGCGAGAAGTATTTCGCGCTGGTCAAGGAACTGCGCGGCGCGGCCACCATCGACATCCCGGATCCGGAGCTGAAGAAGGCGGTGGATACGGTTGAAGGCGGCGCGCAGCAGTAGGCGTCGTCAGTTCGATTGTTGCTGATTGATCAAACGCGGGCCTTTCGGCCCGCGTTTTTCTTATCCGGGATACGCTAGTTCTTCCCCAGCAGTTCGGCCTTGGCCGCGCGGTTGACTTCGCCATAGGGCGAGGACGCGACGTAGACGATCTCCAGATCCTCGTCGGCGCGGATTTCGCCCGGGACGCCGGCCGGCAGATAGAGCGTTTCGCCAAGCTTCGCGGTCAGCGTCTGTCCGCCGCTCCGCACTGTGCAGCTTCCCTTTGTCACAACCAGCACCTCGTCGTAGGCGAATTCGAACTGGCTCGTCGCGCCCTTGCGCGACCGCGTGAAGCCCAGTGCGCCGAGCTTCGCGTCGGGATGTTCGTCCTCGTTCACGACATCGGCCAGCGAAAATCCTGAATACTCCATCCATTCCGTGGCGGCATCGCTGGTGAATTTCTGGACCATGGTGGAATCGAAAGCGGGTTGCTGCATAGCGCATTCCTCATCGTCGGTTTCCGGATGAGGGTTAGGTGGGTGACGGTATCTGGATTGCAACCGTCGCGCGGTCAGCTCTTGATCCCGTTGGCGATCACAGCAACGGCGGCGCGGATCGTTTCGTCGCTTTCGTAGAGGCGGTCGGTCAGGAGATGGATCCACGCATAAGCTGCGAGCAGGTCGGCGACGACTTCCGGCATGACATCGGCACGCACCTCGCCGCGTTTCTGCGCTCGTTCGACGATCTGCCTTGTGCGTCCGCGGCGCGTGCCCGCATAGTGCGCGAGCGCTTTTAACGCCGCGTCGTCCTGTTGCGCCTCGGCGACCAGCGAACGGAAAATCTCACCGGTCTGCGTTTCGCGCCACTGGTGGAACAGGCTCTTCATGAAGCGGAACATGTCCTCTTCGATGGAACCTGTGTCGCTGTAATCGACCTGGCCTTTCTGGCGCTGATAGACCTCGAGCAGCAGTGCGGTCTTGTTCGGCCACCAGCGGTAGATCGTCGGCTTGCCGGCGCGGGCGCGCTTGGCGACCGCCTCGATCGAAAAGCCGGCATAGCCTTTGTCCCGCAACAGTTCCTCGGCCGCCTCGAGGATTGCCTCCGCGCTGTCGGGGTTTCGTTTGGCTCCGATCGAACGGCGGGCAGGCTCGTCTTCGGTTGCGATCTCATCCGTCATGGAAAAACGCATAACACGCCCCTTGACGAAACGAAACGGCCCGTTCTATATAACGAAACGTATCGTTTTGATGACGATCAGACCGATGTCACAGATGGCGCCGCCCGATCGTCCTGACACCAAGTCCGAATCAAGGAGAGAGACATGACCACCGCAACGCTTTCAAACCCCGCGGCAACGGCTGCTGCCGCCACACGCTTCTCGCGGACGCGCTTCGCCCTGCTCGTGCTCGCGGGCGTCTATCCGATCATCACGGTCCTGCTTTACGTCGTGCTGCCGCTCACCCAGGGTTGGGCGATCTGGCAGGTTACAGCAGTCGTAGCGCCGATCATGGTCGTGACGATGGTGTGGGGCCTGATCCCGACCCTGCAGACGCGGTTCCGCAGCTTCCTCAACCCGCAGGCCTGAAGCCGTCCGAAATACCCAACGAACGGGCGGCTGCGGCCGCCCTTTTCGTTTGCGGGCTTCTTACTCTGCCGGCACCACCGCCGTCGGACCGCGATACTCGGCCAGAGCCTGGCGCAATATCTGCACGGATGACGTCAGGAAGATGCCGGCCATCAACGCGGCCACCAGAAGGTCGGGCCAGGCGGTTGCCGTTCCCCAGACGCCGACCGCGGCGGCCATAACGACAACGTTGCCGATCGCGTCGTTGCGCGAACACAGCCACACCGAGCGGACATTCGCGTCGCCGTCCTTGTACGGCATCAGCAAACCGACCGATGCGAGATTGGCCGCGAGCGCGAGGAAACCGATGACGCCCATCACTTCTGCGCTGGGTACGCCAAGGACGAGTGTCTGGTAGACCGTCGTGCCGAACACCCAGACGGCCATCAGGCTGAGCGACAGGCCTTTGAAAAGGGCGGCCGTGGCGCGCGCCCTAAGGCTTGCACCGATGACTGCAAGACTAAGGCCATAGGTGACAGTGTCGGCGAGAAAATCGAGCGCGTCCGCCTTAAGCGCCTGCGAGCCGGCGAGCGAGCCCGCGATCATTTCAGTCAGGAACATCACACCATTGATGCCGATCACCGCCCACAGGATCCGCTTGTACCGGGCGTCCATGCCATCGAAGACAGGCACGCCGCCCGAGCAGCAGGCGTCGGCTCCCTCATTGGCGTGCGGGACATGTGTATGCGTCTCCGGTCCGGTCGTTTCGCGCCGTGCCGGCAGGTTCAGCGGCGCTGGTCCTGCGCAATTATTTGAGGAATGGTCGCAGCAATGATCCGACATCGGTGACTCCTTGATACGAACACTGTAATCTCTCTAGCGACTAGAGGTTCAAGAGGTTTTTTCGATGAATCTGTCGATTGGCGATCTGGCGCGCAGAACCGGGGTGAAAGTCCCGACGATCCGCTATTACGAGAACATCGGCCTCATGCCGGAAACCGGCCGCACGGAAGGGCAGCAGCGGCGCTACGATAGGCCAGCCATCGCGCGGCTTGCCTTCATTCGCCATGCGCGCGAGCTCGGCTTCGAGGTCGATGCGATCCGCACGCTGCTATCGCTTCAGGACGACCCGGAACAGCCCTGCGCGCGAGCGGACGAGATCGCGAAGGCTCGGCTTCGCGAGGTCAAGCAGCGCATCGCCAGCCTGAATGCACTGAAGAAAGAGCTTGAGAAGATGGTCGAGGAATGCGCCTGCGGTCGCGTCGGCGAATGTCGCGTCATCGAGACGCTGGCAGACCGGTCGCATGGCCATGGGCGGCTCGCGGAAGCGGCCGCACGCTAGTCTCTTCCGAACCAAACCGCCTGCGCTTCGTTCAGTTTCCGTGGGAACGCGGAAGATACGACCATGCCTGCACGAAAACTTGCGATCATCGAAGCGCCGTCCAATCTCGGCCTGACGACGAGCGGTGTCGAGGAATTGCCCACGGCGCTGCTCAATGCCGGGCTTGCCGCAAAGCTCGCCGCGCGGCTTGTGGGAAGGCTCAAGCCGCCAGCCCATGAAAGCACGAAGGATTCCGGAACCGGCGTGCTGAACGCCAGTCCCATCGCGGACTATGCGATGACGCTCGCCGGCGCTATCGAAGCGGTGATCGATGATGGCGACGTGCCGCTGGTGCTCGGCGGCGACTGCTCCATTCTTCTCGGTTGCCTGTTGGCCATGCGGCGACGCGGCCGGTCGGGACTCTTCTTCATCGACGCGCATGCAGATTTTTTCCAGCCCGAAGCCGAGCCGCTCGGCGAAGTCGCATCGATGGAGCTGGCGCTCGCCACCGGCAACGGACCCTCGGTGCTGGTCGACCTCGAGGGCCGAGGACCGCTGGTGCGCGAGGAGGATGTCGCCGCCTTCGGCCGCCGCGACGAGGAGGATTCCGAGCAGTCCGGCAGCCAGCGGATCGAGGACACGAAGGTGAAGCTGATCAGCCTCACCGACATCCGCCGCGACGGTGCGCAGCCCTTGCTCGAGGATGCGCTTCGTCACCTCGATGCCCGGCATCTCGATGGCTTCTGGCTCCATCTCGACGCGGATGTGCTGGACGATGCGATCAATCCCGCCGTCGACCATCGCATCGAGGGCGGACTGTCATGGGACGAACTCACGGCGGCGCTGAAGGCCGCTTTTGCGACCGGCCATGTGAAGGGCATGGACATCACCATCCTCAATCCGCGTCTCGACAAGGACGGCACGATCGTGCGGCGGTTCGTCGATGCGGTCGCAGAGGGATTGGGCGCGGGCGCGCGCTAGCGGTCCAAAATCTCAACCGCGAAAATTTTCACGACCAGGAGTCGATCAGTCCAAGCCCCGTTCGTCATTGCGCGCAATCGTGCAAACCAATGGGGCTTTCCATGACCTTTCCAGTCACTTCCCTCTATGCCGCGATCCTGACGATCGCGGTCATCGTCCTCGCCAATGTCGTCAGCGCCAAGCGCGCCGGCGCGGGCGTCTCCATCCTGCATGGCGACGATATGAACCTCGCGCTCTGGATCAGGCGGCACGGCAATCTCGTCGAAAATGCGCCGCTGGCGCTGATCCTGATGGGCCTGTGTGAGGCCAACGGGTTGTCTGCTCTGTGGCTCAACACCATGGGCATCGTGCTGGTCGTGTCCCGCCTGCTGCATGTGGTCGGGCTGTCGGTCGAACGGCTTACCTCGCCGCTGAGAATTGCCGGCGGCGCGGGCACGCAGCTTGTGATGATTGTCGCGGCCGGCTTCCTGATCTGGTCGCGGTTCTGAAAAAATTCGCTTAACCTGTCGATCATGCGCGATGCCGTTCGTCATTCGGCGTCCCGGCCATGACGGCAGGACCTGAACCAAATGGAGATTTCCGTGAAATATATGGCGTTGATCTATTCCGACCCGAGTACCGTGCCAGCCTACGGCTCGGCCGCGTTCGGACCGTTCATGGCGGCCTATCAGGCAGCGAACGAGCGCTTCATCAAGGACGGCGTGCTGGTGGCTGGCGAGGCGCTGGAGAACAGCTCCACGGCGACCACGCTCAAGGTGCGCAACGGCAAGCCGGAGACGCTGGACGGGCCGTTCGCCGAATCCAAGGAGCAGCTCGGCGGCTTCTATATCTTTGACTGCGCGAGCCTCGACGACGCACTGCGTTACGCGGCGATGATCCCGACGGCCGCGACCGGCTCGGTCGAGGTCCGGCCGATCCAGAACGTGCCGCGCTGACCGCATGAACGACGAGGCGGCAACGCTTGCGCTTGCGGACCGGATCGAGGATCTGGTCCGCAAGGATGGCGGCCGGCTGCTCTCTGTGCTCATCGCGATCCTGCGCGATTTCCAGCTCGCCGAGGACAGTTTTCAGGATGCGCTGGAATCGGCTCTGACCAACTGGAGCCGGTCCGGCATGCCGGCTTCACCCCCGGCCTGGCTGATGCGCACGGCGCGCCGCAAGGCGATCGACCGCATCCGCCGCGCTGCCAACTTCCGCTCCAAATCGAAAGAACTCGAGGCGCTGATCAAGCTCGACGCGGAGGCTGAGGCGCACGAGGCCGAGCCGATCGCCGACGAGCGGTTAAAACTTATCTTCACCTGCTGCCACCCGGCGCTCGACAGGATGACCAGCGTGGCGCTGGCGCTGCGCTCGATCTGTGGGCTGAAGACGGAGGAAATCGCGCGCGCCTATGTGGTGACGCCGGATGCATTGGCGCAGCGGCTGGTGCGGGCGCGCCACAAGATCGCCAAGGCCGGAATTGCCTACGAGGTTCCCGGCGCGGACGCGTGGAACGAGCGGCTCAACGCCGTGCTCTCGGTCATCTACCTGATCTTCAACGAAGGCTACGCGGCGTCGTCCGAACGGCACCTGCGTGTCGATCTCTGCGACGAGGCGATCCGGCTTGGCCGGCTTCTCACCGAACTGATGCCGCAGGAGCCGGAGGCGGAAGGTTTGCTGGCGCTGATGCTCCTGCATCATGCGCGAAGCCGGGCGCGGCTTGATACGAACGGCAACCTCGTGACGCTCGAGGAGCAGGATCGCTCTATCTGGAACAGGAGTGCAATCGGGGAGGGCAGCGCTCTGCTCGTCAAGGCACTGCGGCGCGGCCGGCCGGGCGCCTATCAGTTGCAGGCAGCGATCGCGGCGGTTCATGCGGAAGCGCCAAGCTTCGCCGAAACCGACTGGCGCGAGATCGCGCTGATTTACGACGCGCTGATCAGCGTGCAGCCGAATCCGGTCTTTGAACTGAACCGCATTGTCGCGCTCTCCTATGCCGACGGGCCTGCGGCAGCGCTCGCCCGGCTTCCGGCGGTCGCCGAGGCGCTGAAGGATTACCAGCCATTCCATGCAGTGAGGGCGGACCTTCTCTCGCGCATCGGCGACGAGGCAAGCGCCCGCGAAGCTTACGACCTCGCGATTGAGCGTTCCGGCACCGACGCTGAGCGGAATTATCTCGAGCATCGGCGCGATCGCCTTGCCGGCAACGTCGAACCCGCCGGCTGAATCCACTTCCGAAACTTTTTTCCGGCTTTGGGTTGACTTGCGCTCATTCACGTATCATTTGAAGTTACATGAAACGAGATAGCCGCCTTTCCGCCGTCCTGCATGCGCTTTTGCATATGTCCGTGTACGACCGGCCGATCACCTCTGCCGAACTCGCACTCTGGATGAGCACCAACGCCGCCGTCGTGCGCCGCACCATGGCCGGCCTGCGCGAGGCCGGTTACGTGCGCTCCGAAAAAGGCCATGGCGGCGGCTGGGAGATCGCCTGCGACCTCGAACAGGTGACGCTCAGGGACATCTACGACGCGCTCGGAAAGCCGACACTGTTTGCCATGGGCGCGCATATCGAGCGGCCGACCTGCCTGGTCGAACAGGCGGTCAACCACGCGCTGGCGGACGCTTTTGCCGAAGCCGAGGCATTACTGATCAAGCGGCTCGGCACCGTCAGCCTGGCGGCGCTCGCGCGGCACATCGGCCACGGATTGGCCGAACATGCGCGCGCGATGTCAGCAAAAGTGTGAGCGGTTTGCGCCCGAAATCGCGGCTAGGAAGGAAAATGAATCATGCAGTTTGAAGTCATCGTCGTCGGCGGCAGCTATGCCGGATTGTCCGGAGCGCTGCAGCTCGCGCGCGCCCGCCGCAGAATCCTGGTGATCGACGAGGGGACGCGCCGCAACCGCTTCGCCGACAGCTCGCACGGCTTCCTCGGGCAGGATGGCCGCGCGCCCGGCGCGATCCAGAGCGACGCCCGCGAGCAGCTCTTGGCCTACGACACAGTCACCTGGGTCGATGGGCGTGTCACGCAGGCGTGGGCAGTCGAGCGCGGCTTCGGTATCCGCACGCAAAGCGGCGATCAGTACGAAGGGCGCCGGCTGCTGCTGGCGACCGGCGTGCGCGACGAACTGCCCGACATTCCAGGCCTGGCGGAGCGCTGGGGAAGACATGTGTTCCACTGCCCGTATTGCCACGGTTATGAACTGGACAAGGGCAAGATCGCGGTTCTGGCGGTGTCGCCGGTGTCGATGCATCACGCAATGATGCTGCCGGACTGGGGCGAGACCACGCTGCTGCTCAACGGCGCGTTCGAGCCGGACGCGGAGCAAGCCGCCGCACTCTCCCGGCGTGGTGTCACGGTCGAGAAGACACCGGTGCGCGCCGTCGTCGGACCAGCGGCCACGGTCGAGCTCGAGGACGACCGCGTGCTTTCCTTCGACGGCATGTTCACGGCTCCGCGAACGCATATGGCGAGCCCGCTTGCCGAACAGCTCGGCTGCGCCTTCGATGACGGGCCGATGGGCGCCTTCGTTCGCACCGGCATGACCAGGGAGACCACGGCGCCCGGTGTGTTCGCCTGTGGCGACGCCGCACGCGCTGCCGGTTCGGTCGCGCTGGCGGTCGGCGACGGGACCATGGCGGGCGCTGGCGTGCACCAGTCGCTGATCTTTCGCGAGACATAACTTGCGCGGGCATCGGGACTGAGGCAAACGGTGCGGGCATTTCTCCCGGCCGCTCGCAGAGGCATCATGTCGACGAAGATTTCCCCGCTCGCCCCGAAAACCTACCCCGATATGCCGGCGATCGACGGCGTGCGCATCGCCACGGCGGAAGCCGGAATCAAGTACAAGAACCGCACCGACCTGATGCTGATGGTGTTCGACAAGGGCACCGAAGTGGCGGGCGTGTTCACGCGCTCCAAATGTCCGTCGGCGCCGGTCGATCTCTGCCGCAAGAATCTCGGCGGCGGCAAGGCGCGGGCACTGGTGGTGAATTCCGGCAATGCCAATGCCTTCACCGGCAAGAAGGGCCGCGAATCGACCGCGATGACTGCGAAGGCCGCCGCGGCTGCCGCCGGCTGCAAGCCGAGCGAAGTGTTTCTTGCCTCGACCGGCGTGATCGGCGAGCCGCTCGACGCCGGCAAGTTTTCGCATCTACTCGGCGATCTTGCCGCGAAGGCCAAACCCAATGACTGGTCGTCGGCCGGCAAGGCGATCATGACCACCGACACCTACCCGAAATACGCGACCGCCACCGTCGATCTCGACGGAACGCCGGTGACGATCAACGGCATCGCCAAGGGCGCCGGCATGATCGCGCCCGACATGGCGACAATGCTGTCCTTCGTTGCGACCGACGCGCCGATCGCGGCGGACGCGCTGCAGGCGCTTTTGTCGAAAGGCGTCGCGGGTACGTTCAACGCGGTGACGGTCGACAGCGACACCTCGACCAGCGACACGCTTTTGTTCTTCGCGACGGGAGCCGCCGCCAGACGCGGCGCGCCGCGCATCGAGAAAGCGAGCGACAAGCGGCTGGCCGCTTTCAAGGCTGCGCTCGACGGCGTGCTGAAATCGCTCTCACTCCAGGTCGTGCGTGATGGTGAGGGCGCACGCAAGGAAGTGCAGGTGACGGTGACCGGCGCGACCTCTGCCAAGTCTGCAAAGAAGATCGCGCTGTCCATCGCCAACTCACCGCTGGTGAAGACGGCGATCGCCGGCGAGGACGCCAATTGGGGCCGCGTGGTGATGGCTGTCGGCAAAGCCGGCGAACCCGCCGACCGCGACCGGCTGGCGATCTGGTTCGGCGATATCCGCGTCGCGCACAAGGGCGAGCGCGATCCGAAATATTCGGAGGACGCAACCTCGACCTATATGCGCGGCGAGCAGATCGCGATCCGCGCCGACATCGGCCTCGGCAAGGGCGAGGCCACGGTTTGGACCTGCGACCTGACCAAGGAATATGTCGAGATCAATGGCGACTACCGGAGCTGAGACGAATGCCTAGCCGGGCAGTCCGCGCGCCCGATCTTCCCGCGGTGCGCCGTTTCGAGGCGGCGGGCTTTCGCGCATGGCCGGCGGCCACGATCGAGTATGACGGCACCTGGGCAATCCGGCTCACCGCCAGCCATCCCGCCAAGCGGCTGAACTCCGTCAATCCGCTCGATCCCAATGATCTGTCGCGGCTCGAGCAGCGCATCGCCCGCGCAGCCCGTCGCTTCGAGGCATACGGCCGGCCACTGACATTCCGGCTGTCGCCATTGGCTGGAGCCAAGCTCGACAAGCATCTCGACTCGCTCGGCTGGACACGTTTCGACGAGTCGCTCGTCATGCGACTGCCGCTCGCCGGGCTCGATCTCGGCGGAGCGATCGACCAGATCCCGCTGCAAGATGTCGGACAGTTCGTCAGCGCGGCGCTGAAAGTGCACGGCTATGAGCCGGCGATCCGCCCGGGCCTCACTGAAGTGATCGAGGCGGTCGAGCCGGATGCTGGCCTGTTCGTCACCGAACGCGGGAGAACGCCGCTCTCCACCGCGATCTGCATCTTGGATCGTGATCTCGCAGGCCTGTTCGAGATCGCGACGGAAACGAAGGAGCGCGGCCACGGTCATGCGCGCGCGATCATGCTGTCGGCGCTGAAATGGGCGCGTGGCAAAGGCGCGCGCACGGCCTGGCTGCAGGTCGAGGCGAGCAACAAGCCGGCACTCAAGCTCTACAAGTCGATGGGCTTCGAGGAGGTGTACCGCTACGTCTACCGGCGGCCGGGGGTGCAGGCATGAGCGAACCGAGGAAGCTCCTGCTGGTTGCGGCCTGCGCTCTGGTCGATGCGGACGGGCGCGTGCTGATCACGCAGCGGCCGGAAGGCAAGCAGCTCGCCGGCCTGTGGGAATTTCCGGGCGGCAAGGTGGAGCCCGGCGAGACGCCGGAAGAAACGGTGGTCCGGGAGTTGCGCGAAGAGATCGGCGTCGAGACGCAGATACCGTGTCTTGCGCCGCTTACCTTCGCCAGCCACTCCTATGACGGCTTCCATCTTCTGATGCCGCTGTATGTCTGCCGCCGTTTTGCCGGCGAGCCGGAGCCGATCGAGGTTGCGGCCGTGAAATGGGTGCGGCCGAACAGATTGCGCGACTACCCGATGCCGCCGGCCGATGCGCCGCTCATCCCCTTCCTGGTGGACCTGCTCTGAGCTTGCTTCACAGCGTTAATCGATCCTTTATCCAACCGTGAAAAATTGAGCCAATGGGCTGCTTCGGCGGCGGCGTGGGAGCACGGGATGGATCTGGAGAACGAGTGGAGCCTGTCCAGGGGTGACCGGGGCGCTCGCTTCGGCGCAGGCATGCTTCGTGTCGCGTTGCTGTTCGGTTCGGTGGCCATCGCGCTGGCGCTGATCCTGACGCCGATGCTTGACGGCAGCGACGATTCCTACGTTGCGCAGTCCGGCTATTCGGACGAGCTCGATTTCACCTCGACGGGTTCTGTCAATCGGCCCAGCGGATATCGCGGCGAATACACGATCCGCCGCAGCGTCCTGCAGACATCGCCGGATTCGGTTTGCGTGATCCGCGACAACGGCACAAAAAGCGGCGACTGTTAGTTGCACGCTTCACCCATGGTTAAGCCTGTGCCGTTAACCTTTCTTAACGGCTCGGCTTTTAGTCTCGGCGACAGGAAACAGGTCATGAGAGCGATGCTTCTCCGCTTCTTCAAGAACGAAACGGGTGCAACAGCAATCGAGTACGGATTGATCACGTGCGTTTTGTCGCTCACCATCATTGCCGGCGTCGGCATGGCTGGTGATGCCTATCAGAATATGTTCACGAACCTCGCGAACTGGTTCAACACCGGCCAGATGCCCTGAGGCGTCTTAGATTTCCTTCAGCACTTTCGCCAACGATACAGTCGCTGAGCCTGGCTTCAGCGGTTTCTGCTGCGTTTCATGCGGCGCCCAGCCGGACAGCCAGACGAGGTTGAAGGTTGCGCGCACCCTTCCATCCGGATCCGAGAAGCGTTCGGCATAGATTTCCGCCGCGCGCGCGAAAAAGCGCTGCCCGACGGGTCGCCGCGAGCGGGCGGCAAGGGCGTTCGTGGCGCCCATGGCGCGCAGATCCTTCATCAGGCCGAACAGCGAGTCGTATCGGACCGTGATCGTGTCGACGTCGGCGACGGGAAGGGCGAAGCCGGCGCGCTGCAACAAGGCGCCTGCATCGCGCACATCGATGAAGGGTGCGACGCGCGGACTGGCGCCGCCTGACAGTTCGGTTTCCGCCGCAAGCAGGCTTTCGCGCAACTCGGCGAGCGTACCGGCGCCTGGGAAGGCGGCGAGGAACAACCCGTCCGGCCGCAATGCGCGGCGTATCTGGATCAGTTGGCCGGGAACGTCGTTCGCCTCGTGCAGCGTCATCAGCGAGACGATCAGGTCGCGGCTTTCCGGCGCGAGCCGGATCAAATCCGGCGTGTCTGGATCGCGCTCGACCGGGTCGAGCGCGAAAACCTTTCCGGTCGTGCGTAGGGCATGTTCGACAGCCGGTATTGGCGGCGCAATGAGCGCGGCCGCTGTAAACGTCCGCTCGACCGTCGCCAGCCGTTCGCCAAGATCGTCCGCCGCACGCAGCAGCAGGAAATCGGCGCCGTGCACGGCACGCTCCAGCGCCCGGCGGCGAAGCTCGGCCAGATGTTCTGTGTCGAAAAGCGGTTCCACAGATGCTCCACGGACGGACTCGGCACCTCGACATCTAGATGGTACCGTCCCCCTCGTGACGGAAGGGCTTGCCGAGATCAAGAGGGTTGCGCGCGCCGCGCTTCGCTGGCCGGCGGGTGTGCTTTTCCCGCCTGCTTGCCCAGGTTGCCGCCGTCATGTGGCCGAACCTGGAACACTTTGCGGCACGTGCTGGCCGCAGCTCAAATTCCTCGAAAAGCCGTGGTGTGCCGTGATGGGCACG
This sequence comes from Rhizobiaceae bacterium, assembly GCA_035503715.1. Taxonomy (GTDB): domain Bacteria; phylum Pseudomonadota; class Alphaproteobacteria; order Rhizobiales; family Rhizobiaceae; genus OAS926. The sequence goes on from DATJTE010000017.1 coordinate 102,342, forward strand.
CCGTTCACGCATGAGATGGGCGACGGATTCTTGTCGGCCGAAGCGATCGCCAATCCGCCGCCCTTTGACCGGTCGCGCGCGGCTGTCGCCTATGCCGGCGTGGCGCGCGATATGGTTCAGGGGCTGAAGTACAATGACCGCACGGACCTCGCTCCATGGATGGCGCGCTGGATGATGCGGGCCGGCGCCGAACTGCTCGCCGATGCCGAGGTGATCGTGCCGGTGCCACTGCACTGGCGGCGCTTTTTTAGCCGGCGGTTTAATCAGTCGGCGGAGCTTGCCAGAACCGTTGCCAGGCTTTCAGGCAAGCCGTTCGAGCCACAGGCGGTGAAACGCGTGAAGCCGACCGCCCAGCAGGTCGGCCTCGGCCAGCGCGAGCGCGAGGACAATGTGCGCGGCGCCTTCAAGGTGCCGCCTGAAAAGGACATCGCCGTGCGCGGCCGCCGCGTTCTCGTCGTCGACGATGTGTATACCACCGGCGCCACCGTGTCGGCGGTTGCGAAGGTGCTGAAGCGTCACGGCGCGGCCGGCGTGGACGTCCTGACCTTCGCGCGCGTGCTGCCGGGCGAGTTCGAGGCTGATATCTAGGGGCTTCCGGCCCGTCCCACGCGGCCCTATATAGGCGGCAAATGGAGTTGAGCCGGTTCCGATGGCCGATGTCGAAATCTATACGCGCATCATGTGCGGCTATTCCGAGCGCGCGAAGCGCCTGCTCGAGAAGAAGGGCGTCGCCTATAAGGAATACGACGCCAGCTTCTCGCCGGAGCTTCGACAGGAGATGGTGAGCCGCGCACACGGCCGCTCGACCTTCCCCCAGATATTCATCGACGGCCGCCATGTCGGCGGCTCGGACGATCTCCACGCGCTCGAAGCGGAGGGCCGGCTCGACGGTCTGCTCGCTGGCGGCCAGGTTTCCTGAAGGGGCAGTTGATGGGTGTGTTCAAGGCCGCGGCGGTGCAGATGCGTTCGGGCACAGATGTGGCCCGCAATGCGAAGGCCATGGAAGAGCTGGTGCGCGAGGCAGCCGCCAAGGGCGCGGTCTATGTGCAGACGCCGGAGATGACCGGTGCGCTGATGAAGGACAGAGAGAGCCTGCGCGCTTCTCTCAAATCGGATCAGCAGGACCTGATCTATCAGGCGGCGCAGCGGTTGGCGAAGGAGCTCGGCATTCATCTCCATGTCGGTTCGACCGCGATTGCGAGGCCCGACGGCAAGGTCGCGAACCGGGCCTTCCTGTTCGACCCTTCCGGCGCGCTGACCGCCACTTACGACAAGATCCATATGTTCGACGTCGATCTCGACAATGGCGAGAGTTGGCGCGAATCCGCGACCTATGAGCCGGGCACCGCTTCCGTCGTCGCCGATCTCGGCTTCGCCCGCGTTGGGCTTGCAATCTGCTACGATGTGCGCTTCCCGCAACTGTTCCGCGCCGAGGCGCTGAGCGGCGCCGAAGTGCTCACCGCGCCGGCGGCGTTCACACGCCAGACCGGCGAGGCGCATTGGCATATCCTGCAGCGCGCTCGTGCGATTGAGAACGGCGCGTGGATGATTTCGGCCGCGCAGGCCGGTCTGCATGAAGACGGCCGCGAGACCTTCGGTCACTCGCTGATCGTCGATCCTTGGGGCAAGATCATCGCCGAGCTGGACAGCGGTGAACCTGGCATTGTCGTCGCCGAGATCGACACGGCTGCTGCGGCGGCTGCTCGTCGCAAGGTTCCGAACCTCAAGAATGCGCGTGAGTTCGCGGTGACCACCACTGGCGAGACGGCGCCGCTGAGGGCAGCATCTTGATCAAATTCGGCCTGATCTGCGAGCGCGAGCACGAATTCGACGGCTGGTTCCGTTCGAACGATGATTTCGGCAAGCAGAAAAAGCGCGGCTTCGTCGAATGTCCTGTCTGCGGCTCGGCGAAGGTCGAGAAGGCGCTGATGGCGCCGGCTGTCTCAACCGGCCGCAAAAAGGAAAAGATCGCGCTCGCAATGAACGAGCGGCAGAAGCAGGCGATGCAGCAGCTCAAAACGCTGTCGGAAAAGATGCGCGAGAATTCCGACTATGTCGGCGACAAGTTTGCCGAGGAAGCGCGCAAGATCCATTTCGGCGAAATCGAAGCGCGTGGCATCTATGGCGAAGCGACGCCCGACGAGGCCAAAGGGCTGATCGAGGATGGCGTGGAGTTCATGCCGATCCCCGTGTTCCCCGACGAGCAAAACTAAACGCCGCTGGCCTCAAGCGATCACATTTCCTGTCAGCGTCAATCGCGCTAGACGCCCGGCATGAACGCAAATGTCTGGAATTCGGCGCTGGCGCTGCTCGTCATCACCGGCGGCATGCTCGGGTTGACGCTGCCCTTCGGCAAACTGGCGACGACGAGTGGCGTACCGCCGATCCTGTGGGCGTTCGTCATTTCCTTCGGCGCGGGCAGCGTGCTGCTGATCGCGTTGCTGGTCACCGGTCAGCGGCCAAAACTCACCGCACACAAGGCGCGCTATTTTGCCATCGCCGCGGCGATCTCCTATGCGATCCCCAATCTCCTGATGTTCTCGGCGATCCCGCATCTCGGCGCCGGCTACACCGGCATCATGTTCACGCTCTCGCCGATCATCACGCTCGGCCTGTCGCTGCTGTTCGGCGTGCGACGGCCCAACCTGCTTGGCATCGCCGGCATTGCGATCGGCTTTGTCGGCGCGATGATGGTGGCGCTGACGCGCGGTGAGCTCGGTCAGCCGGCGGAACTGTTCTGGGTCGTCATCGGCCTGCTCATCCCGGTCAGCCTCGCCTGCGGCAACATCTACCGCACCTTCGACTGGCCGGATGGCACCGGGCCGATCGAACTTGCCGTCGGCAGCCATCTTGCTGCCGCCGCCCTCCTGTTCGCCGGCATTCTGGCGACAGGAAGTGCGGACGCATTCGCAACACTTGCCACGGTACCGCTAGTCACCGCCGCGCAGGTTGCGTCCGCGTCACTGATGTTCGTCTTCTTCTTCCGTCTGCAGGCGGTCGGCGGACCGGTCTATCTCAGCCAGATCGGCTACGTGGCCGCTGCCGTCGGGCTGATCTCAGGTACCTTCTTCCTCGGCGAGCGCTATCAGGCTTTGACCTGGATCGGCGCTGCGATCGTCGCGGCCGGCGTCGTGATGACCACGAAGGCGCAGGGTGCTGGAAAATAGCGTTTCAGTGTGGTATATACCGATAGGTCATAGGTATATACGGTGCTAAAATGGCACTCTACATCAAGAATCCTGAAGCCGAGGCATTGGCTCGCGAAATAGCAAGCAACAGGTCGATTGGTCTGACAGAGGCGGTGTTGTCTGCGCTCAGAAACGAGCGCGACCGCGATATGCGGAAGCTATCTGTTATCGAAGCGACCTTGGAAGTTCAGCGAAAGCTGAGGGAAATCGGGAATCCTGAAAAGGGTCTGCCCGCGGACAAGGAATTTATTGATAGTCTCTACGAGGACGACTGATGTTCGTCGATGCCTCTGCGCTGACGTCCATGGTGTTGGGCGAGGCTGACTCCATTGAGCTTGCGGCAAGATTGCAACATGCTGACGTCCGGATGACGTCGCCTCTATCAGTATGGGAGGCGGCGACGGCGGTCTCTCGCGTTCTAACGGTCTCGCCAAGTAGCGCCGGCGAAATCATTCTTGCTTATCTGCGCGACGTAAATATCGATCTCGTCGAGATCCCGACCGAAGTTACGTCCACCGCAATCTCGGCCTTCGAGCGTTACGGCAAAGGTCGGCACAAGGCGAAGCTCAATTTCGGCGATTGCTTCTCATACGCCTGCGCAAAACATTTCCGACAGCCGCTCATGTTCAAGGGTGACGATTTTGCGCTGACTGATGTCGACGTGGCCTGAAGCCTACGTCGAGCCCTTCTCCGCCAGCACCATGTAGTTGACATCCATGTCCTTGGATTGCTGCCAGCGGTCGGCGAGCGGATTGTAGATCACGCCGGTGCGATCGACGATCGTCATCGAGGCATCCGACAGCGCCTTTTCCAGCTCGTCCGGCCGCACCAGCTTGCCATATTGATGCGTGCCGCGCGGCAGCCAGCCCAGTATGTACTCCGCCCCAATAATGGCGAGCCCGAGCGCCTTCAGCGTGCGGTTGATGGTGGCGACGAACATCACGCCGCTGGGCTTTACCATCTCGGCGCAGCGCTTCACGTAAAGCGGCACGTCGGAGACGTGCTCGACCACCTCCATGTTGAGGATCACGTCGAACTGCTCGCCGGCATCCGCGAGATCTTCCGCGGTGGCGGCGCGGTAGTCGATCGTCACGCCGGATTCGGCTGCGTGCAGCTTCGCGACCTCGATGTTGCTGGCGGCCGGATCGACGCCGACCACCGATGCGCCGAGGCGGGCCATCGGCTCGCACAACAGTCCGCCGCCGCAGCCGATGTCGAGGATGCGCAAGCCCTCGAACGGCCGAGCAGCGCGCGGGTCGCGGCCGAAGCGTGTCGCGACATGGTCGCGGATATAGGCGAGGCGGACCGGATTGAACTTGTGCAGCGGCTTGAACTTGCCGTTCGGGTTCCACCATTCGGCGGCGAGGGCGGCAAAACGCTCCACCTCGCCCCGGTCGATCGTCGATCGTCGGGCTTCCGGCATATTAGTGGTCTCCCTTCGGGGTGAACAAGTCGGGCGCTCCCCGGGTAAAGTCAAGCCGGGTGGCAGGTGACCCGGCGTCTCCTGACACTGGGCTGTCGGCAGGGGTGAGCTATATTGCCCGCATATTCAGCCGGTTCATGTGCGCGGGGCCGTAAGGAGAAGAAATTTGAGCTCGACCGTTGCCGCGATCCTCTGGACGCATCTTTTTACACCCGGCCATGATGCCTGCCGCCTGATCCAGATGAAGGAAGGTTTCGCCCTCGAAGGGCATTCGAATTTCGAACATGAGGGAAAACCGTGCTCGCTCGGCTACCGCGTGCATGGCGACAGCGCCTGGCAGACGCGTGGTGCGCGCGTGTCGGGATTTCTGGGCAACGAGACCGTCGAAATCGAGATCAGCCGGACCGTGAACGGCGACTGGCTGATGAACGGGACGCTCCAGCCCGGCGTGCAGAGTCAGCGCGACATCGATCTCGGCTTCACGCCCGCGACGAATCTCATCGCACTGCGCCGGTTCGCGCTCGATATCGGTGCGGAGACGGATGCGCCCGCCGCCTATATTCTTTTTCCCGAGACAAAGCTCAGCGAGCTGAAGATGACGGCGATGCACCAGCACTACCGCCGCATCGACCGCGAGCACTACGACTATATCGGGACCAATTATCATGAAGTGCTCACGGTGAGCGATATTGGCTTCGTGCTGGAATATCCGGGCCTATGGAAAGGACAGCTCTGGCAGAGTTCCTGAACACGACCTGCTCGCATGGCCAGTAAGCGGGAAAATACCGGCCATAGGCCATTGGCCGTTTCCACAACCAGACCTATATGCGCCGCAACTGCAGGCGGGGGCTTTAAGCAGGGCTATTTTCATGAACGAAACCGTTCCAACTGCGAACATCGAGCGCCAGGCGACGTCGCTGGCGGCGCCGATCATCGAGATCGCCGGTCTTTCGAAGACCTACAAAACCGGCTTCGAGGCGCTCAAGGGCGTCGATCTCACCATCAACAAGGGCGAAATCTTTGCGCTGCTCGGGCCGAACGGCGCCGGCAAGACGACACTGATCAACATCGTTTGCGGGCTGGTCAACGGCACCGGTGGTACGGTCACTGTCGCCGGCCACGACATCATCAAGGATTTCCGCGCCGCGCGGAAGCAGATCGGCCTGGTGCCGCAGGAACTCGTCGTCGACGGTTTCGAGAGTGTGTGGGCGACAGTGTCCTTCTCGCGCGGCCTGTTCGGCAAGCCTAAGAATCCTCAGCTGATCGAGAAGGTGCTGAAGGACCTGTCGCTCTGGGACAAGAAGGACTCCAAGGTCATCACCCTGTCTGGCGGCATGAAGCGTCGCGTCATGATCGCCAAGGCGCTGTCCCACGAGCCGGAAATCCTCTTCCTCGACGAGCCGACCGCGGGCGTCGATGTCGAGCTTCGCCGTGATATGTGGGCGCTGGTGCGCCAAATGCGCGAAAGCGGCGTCACGATCATCCTGACCACGCACTACATCGAGGAAGCCGAGGAGATGGCCGATCGTGTCGGCGTCATCAACAAGGGCGAGCTGATCCTGGTCGAGCAGAAAAGCACGCTGATGAAGAATCTCGGCAAGAAGCAGCTCACTATCGAGCTCACCGCACCGGTCGATTCTGTACCGGCGTCGCTGTCGGCCTACCCGCTGGAGCTCGCAAACGCCGGCAGGGATCTCGTCTACACCTATGACACGCAGGCGGAGCGCACCGGCATCACCGCGCTGCTTTCCGACCTCCAGCGCGCCGGCATCCGCTTCCGCGACATCGAGACCAGCCAGAGCTCGCTCGAAGACATCTTTGTCGGCCTGGTGAGGAACCAGTCATGAACTATCACGCGATCCAGTCCATCTACACATTCGAGATGGCGCGGACCTTCCGCACCATCCTGCAGAGTATCGTCTCGCCGGTCGTATCCACATCGCTCTATTTCATCGTCTTCGGCGCTGCGATCGGCACGCGCATTCAGTCGATCGACGGAATCGACTATGGTGCATTCATCGTGCCGGGCCTCATGATGATGACGCTGCTCACGCTGTCGATCTCCAACGCGTCGTTCGGCATCTACTTCCCGAAATTCGTCGGCACGATCTATGAGATCCTGTCCGCACCCGTTTCCTATGTCGAGATCGTCATCGCCTATGTCGGCGCCGCCGCCACCAAGTCGATCATGATAGGCCTGGTGATCCTCGCTACCGCCGCTTTCTTCGTGCCGCTCGAAATCCAGCATCCCTTCGTCATGGTGCTGTTCCTGGTGCTAACCGCAATCACCTTCAGCCTGTTCGGCTTCATCATCGGCATCTGGGCGGACGGTTTCGAGAAACTGCAGCTCATCCCGCTGCTGATCGTGACACCGCTCGCCTTCCTCGGCGGCTCGTTCTACTCGATCGATATGCTGCCGCCCTTCTGGCAGACGGTCTCGCTGTTCAATCCGGTGGTCTATCTGGTCAGCGGCTTCCGCTGGAGTTTCGTCGGGACCTCGGACGTGAGCGTGGGCGTCAGCCTTGGCATGACGCTGGTGTTCCTCGCGGCCTGCATCGCCATCACCGCATGGATATTCAAGACGGGCTACCGGCTGAAGAATTAGGCACGGTCGCCAAAAGCCCGGGCTTCGCCTTGCGAAGCTGCCGTCCTTTGGCTATGGGAAGCCCGCATTTCGCGCCTCGGACAGTCCGGGGCGCTTTCGTTTGACGAGTAGCCGGCAAACTGGGGCCGGCAATCTGGCGCACCAAGGCTTCGATGGCCCGCATCGTGATGAAATTCGGCGGCACGTCCGTCGCTGACCTGGCCCGCATCCACAATGTGGCGCGGCACGTCAAACGCGAGGTCGACGCCGGCCATGAAGTGGCTGTGGTCGTGTCCGCCATGTCCGGCAAGACCAACGAACTGGTCGGCTGGGTCCAGGGCATGCCGAAGGCCACGGGCTCGAACACGCCGTTCTTCGATGCCCGCGAGTATGATGCCGTCGTCGCGTCGGGCGAACAGGTCACGTCCGGGCTGCTGGCGATCGCGCTGCAGTCGATGGGCATCCATGCCCGCTCATGGCAAGGCTGGCAGATCCCGATCAAGACCGACGGCGCGCATGGCGCTGCCCGCATCCAGGACATCGACGGCGGCTTCCTGATCCAGCGTTTCGGCGAGGGGCAGGTGGCCGTCATCGCAGGCTTTCAAGGCATTGCGCCTGACAACCGTATCGCCACGCTCGGCCGTGGCGGCTCCGACACCAGCGCTGTGGCGATCGCCGCCGCCGTGAAGGCCGACCGCTGCGATATCTACACCGACGTGGACGGCGTCTATACGACCGACCCGCGCATGGAGCCGAAAGCCCGCCGCCTCGACAAGATTTCCTTCGAGGAAATGCTGGAGATGGCCTCGCTCGGCTCCAAGGTGCTGCAGGTGCGCTCTGTCGAACTCGCCATGGTGCACAAGGTCCGCACCTTCGTCCGCTCCTCCTTCGAAGACCCGGATGCCCCCGGCATGGGCGATCTTCTCAATCCGCCCGGAACGCTCATTTGCGACGAGGATGAAATCGTGGAACAGCAAGTCGTCACAGGCATTGCCTACGCCAAGGACGAGGCGCAGGTGTCACTCCGCCGCGTCGCCGACCGACCGGGCGTCGCCGCCGGCATTTTCGGACCGCTCGCCGAAGCCAACATCAATGTCGACATGATCGTCCAGAACATCTCCGAGGACGGCAAGTTCACCGACATGACCTTCACGGTCCCCAATGGCGATCTCGACAAGGCGCGGGCCGTGTTGGAGAGGGTCAAGGAGACGATCGGCTTCGACGTCATCCAGTCGGACAGCGGCATGTCCAAGGTTTCGGTTATCGGCATCGGCATGCGCAGCCATGCTGGCGTCGCGGCCACCGCCTTCAAGGCGCTGTCGGAAAAGGGCATAAACATCCGCGCGATCACCACCTCGGAGATCAAAATCTCGATCCTGATTGACGGGCCCTATACGGAATTGGCAGTCCGTACTTTGCATTCGGTCTACGGGCTGGATAAAAACTAGACATATTTCGTGTTCGAGCGGCCGGCTCGGACTGTGTTCCGCGCCGGCAAAACCCTTTGGAGACACCTCTTTGGCGGTACGTGACGTGGCCGGTGGCCCCCGCGTTCTCCTGAAAAGGCTCCGCGACCTGATGCAGGAGCCGATCGAGCCGCAGGCGCGGCTCGACAGGATCGTGCGCGGCATCGCCCAGGAGATGGTCGCCGAGGTCTGCTCGCTCTACGTGCTTCGCGCCGACGGCGTGCTCGAACTCTACGCAACCGAAGGTCTCAATCCCGGATCGGTTCACCAGGCGCAGTTGCGACTGGGCGAAGGCCTGGTCGGCACGATCGCCGCCAGCGCCAGGCCGCTGAACCTCTCCGACGCGCAGAAGCACCCGGCCTTCGCCTATCTGCCGGAGGTGGGCGAAGAAGCCTACAACGCCTTCCTCGGCGTGCCGGTCTTGAGGGCAGGGCGTACATTGGGCGTGCTCGTCGTTCAGAACCGCACCCACCGTCACTACCGCGACGACGAGGTCGAGGTGCTCGAAACCACGGCGATGGTGATCGCCGAGATGATCGCGTCGGGCGATCTGGCGCGGTTGACGCGGCCCGGGCTGGAGCTCGACCTCTCCCGTCCGGTCAGCATCCAGGGCCTATCCTTCAACGACGGCGTCGGGCTCGGCCATGTCGTGCTGCACGAGCCGCGCATCGTCGTCACCAACCTCTTCAACGAGGACAGCGAGGAGGAACTGCGCCGCCTCGAAACCGCGCTGGCGTCGCTGCGGCTCTCGATCGACGACATGCTGTCGCGGCGCGAGGTGGCCTTCGAGGGCGAACACCGCGCCGTGCTTGAAGCCTACCGCATGTTTGCCAATGACCGCGGCTGGGTGCGGCGTCTGGACGAGGCGGTGAAGAACGGCCTGACGGCGGAAGCGGCGGTCGAGAAGGTGCAGAGCGACATGCGTGCGCGCATGCTGCACATGACCGACCCTTATCTGCGCGAGCGGATGAGCGATTTCGACGATCTCGCCAACCGGCTGCTGCGCCAGTTGATGGGCACTGGCCCGGAGACGATTGCCTCGACGCTGCCGAAGGATGCGATCATCGTCGCGCGCTCGATGGGTGCGGCCGAACTGCTCGACTATCCGCGCGACAAACTGCGCGGGCTCATCCTGGAAGACGGCGCGGTGACCAGCCACGTCGTCATCGTCGCGCGCGCCATGGGCATCCCCGTTACCGGCCAGATGAAGGGCGCGGTGTCGATGGCGGAAAACCGCGACGCCGTTATTGTCGACGGCGACGAGGGAACGATCCATCTGCGCCCGCAGCCCGATCTTGAGGCGGCTTATGCGGAAAAGGTCAGGTTCCGCGCGCGGCGGCAGGAGCTCTACCGAGAACTGCGCACCCGGCCGACGGTGTCGAAGGACGGCGTCAAGGTGGACCTGATGATGAATGCAGGTCTCGCCGTCGACCTGCCGCAGCTTGCCGAATCCGGCGCCGGCGGCATCGGGCTGTTCCGCACCGAGCTGCAGTTCATGATCGCCTCGACCTTTCCCCGTGCAGAGGCTCAGGAAAAGCTCTATCGCGACGTGCTGGACGCGGCGAAGGGCAAGCCGGTCACCTTCCGCACTATCGACATCGGCGGCGACAAGGTGCTCCCTTATTTCAAGAGCGTGGCGAATGAGGAGAACCCGGCGCTTGGCTGGCGCGCGATCCGCCTCACCCTCGATCGGCCTGCTTTGCTGCGTACGCAGGTGCGTGCGCTGCTCAAGGCGGCCGGCGGCCGCGAACTGCGCGTCATGCTTCCCATGGTCACCGAGCTTGGCGAGATCGCGCAGGCACGCGAAATCATCGACAAGGAAGTGAAGCACCTGTCGCGTTTCGGGCACCATTTGCCGACGACGCTCAAGATAGGCGCGATGCTCGAAGTGCCGTCGCTTCTGTGGCAGCTCGACGAGCTGATGAAGGCGGTCGATTTCGTTTCGGTCGGTTCGAACGACCTGTTTCAGTTTGTCATGGCAACCGATCGCGGCAACACTCAGCTCTCGGACCGTTTCGATCCGCTCTCCGTGCCGTTCCTGCGTGTGCTCAAGCAGATCGCCGATGCGGGGACGCGCAACGATACGCCGGTCACGCTGTGCGGCGAACTGGCCGGCAAGCCGGTGTCCGCAATGGCGCTGTTTGGCGTCGGCTTCAGGTCGATCTCGATGTCTGCCGCCTCGATCGGCCCGGTCAAGGCGATGCTTGCCGAACTGCCGCTTGCCGAGCTGAGGGGCTTCTTCGAAGACAATCTTGCCGGCCACACCGCCAGCCTGCCGATGCGCGCGCTGCTGCAAGCCTTCGCCGACGACCGCGGGATACCGCTTTAGATCCTCGCACCGGCATTTTTCTTGAAATTCATAGAATATATGAATATTATCTATATTGTCTAATTTGGAGAAGTCCGGTGCGCCAGTTCAGTACGGTCGAACTGACCCAGAAAATCGGCGACGTAACCCACCTGGCAAGCCGTGAGCCGGTGGCGATTACACAGCACCGCAAGCGTCGCTTCGTGCTTATGAGCATCGAGGACTATGAACGCCTCGTCAGCCGCGGCGATACGCGCCAGGTTTGGACCGCTAAGACGGTGCCAAGTGAACTGGTGGACGAAATGGAAGCGGCGCTTGAAGCCTACGAAAAAGCCACGCCCGGTAATCCGTGACGTTCGAGGAGCTTCAAACCGGCGTTGTGATCTCCTACCCGTTCCTTTGGGAGCGTGAGGCGAACCGTGGCGAGACGGAAGGGCGCAAGGTTCGTCCAACTGCGGTCGCGCTCCGACTGCCTCGTGCAAGCGGCGACGCGGTTGCCCTTTTGCCGATTACGACCCAGCCGCCTGCGAAAGGGCGTAAAGCAATCGAGATACCGGATACCGAGAAGCAGCGCGCCGGCCTCGATATTGGTGCACGTTGCTGGATCATGCTCGATGAGTTCAACAGCGACATCATTGGCAAATCCTTTTACCTCGAACCCGAGCGGCCGCTTGGGGCTTTCAGCCGAGCGTTCTTCCTGCCGGTTGCACGGGCGTTCGTCGCCAATATGAAGTCTGCGCACCACGTCAAACGTAGCTAGCTTGCGCGTTGAGCTTTTCCGCAATCTTCGATATGCCCCGCTCCGGCTAAAGAATAATCCGCAAAATGATCTCTCTTCCCCGCGACCGTATGGACCAGGTGGTCAAGCGTTTCGACCTGCTCGAAGCGCAGATGGCGGCCGGCGTCGCGCCGGACGTCTATGTGAAGATGTCATCCGAATATGCCGACATCCAGGATCTCGCCGGGAAGATTCGCGAGTTGCGCTCGGCGGAAGCCGAGCTTGCCGATCTCGAAGCGATGCTCTCCGACAAATCGACCGATGCCGAGATGCGCGCCCTGGCCGAGGCCGACATGCCGGGTGTCGAGGACCGCATCGAGACGCTGCAGGGCGACATCCAGATCCTGCTGCTGCCGAAAGATGCCGCCGATGCGAAGAACGCCATTCTCGAAATCCGCGCCGGCACCGGTGGCGACGAGGCGGCGCTTTTCGCCGGCGATCTATTCCGCATGTATGAGCGCTACGCCGCCGCGCAGGGCTGGAAGTTCGAACTTGTGTCGGCCAGCGAGGGCGATGTCGGCGGCTTCAAGGAAATCATCGCCCAGGTGTCGGGCAAGGGCGTCTTCGCCAAGCTGAAATTCGAGTCCGGTGTGCACCGTGTGCAGCGCGTGCCGGCCACCGAGGGCAGTGGGCGCATCCACACGTCTGCCGCTACCGTGGCCGTGCTGCCCGAGGCGGAAGAGGTCGATCTCGAAATCCGCAACGAGGACATCCGCATTGACACGATGCGCGCGTCCGGCGCCGGCGGCCAACACGTCAACACGACCGACTCGGCCGTGCGCATCACGCATCTGCCGACCGGCATCATGGTGGTCTCGGCGGAAAAGTCGCAGCACCAGAACCGGGCGCGCGCCATGCAGATTTTGCGAGCACGCCTGTTCGACATGGAGCGCACGCGGCTCGCCGACGAACGTTCGGAATCGCGCAAGCTGCAGGTCGGTTCCGGCGACCGCTCCGAGCGCATCCGCACCTATAATTTTCCGCAGGGCCGCGTCACCGACCACCGCATCAATCTCACCCTCTACAAGCTCGACCGGGTGATCGAAGGCGAGCTGGACGAGATTGTCGACGCGCTGGTCGCCGACCATCAGTCGAAGCTGATCGCGGATATGGGATCGAATGGCTGAGCGTCAGCCGGTCACCCTGGCGTTGCTTCTTGCCGAGGTGAAATCGCGGCTGTCAGACATTGGTATCGACGATCCCGCGCTCGAAGCGCGCATGATCGTCGAGCATTATTCTGGCACGACGCGCACCGATGCGATCGCGCGGCCCGACCTGCCGATCAGCGATGATGCCGCCTCCAATATCCGCGCCGCACTCGAACGCCGTCTCCGGGGCGAGCCCGTTCACCGCATTTTCGGCTTCCGCGATTTCCACGGTGTGCGGCTGAAGCTCTCAGCCGAGACGCTGGAGCCCCGACCCGACACAGAGACGCTGGTCGATGCGGTGCTGCCGCATCTTCGCGAGACGGTCCGCACGACAGGGTCCTGCCGCATCCTCGACCTGGGCACGGGGACGGGCGCGGTCGCCATTGCATTGCTTCACGCGGTCAGCCAGGCAACCGGCGTTGCGACGGATATCTCCGAGGACGCATTGGCGACGGCGGCCGAGAATGCACGCATGGCGGGTATCGGCAGCCGGCTAACATTTTCCCGTTCCGACTGGTTCAAAAAAAAATCCGGGCGGTTTCATGCAATCGTCTCAAACCCTCCCTATATAACTACCAGCGACATTGCCGGACTTGACCGCGAGGTGCGCGATTTCGATCCGCACCGGGCGCTGGACGGGGGACCGGATGGACTCGACGCCTATAGGGCGATCGCGGTTGGATCAGCCTCCCATCTTGAAGAGAACGGGATCGTCGCTCTGGAAATCGGACATACGCAAAAGGACGCAGTCACGCGGGTTTTCGCCCAGGCCGGCTTCCAGCCGGGGGGTGTTTTCCGCGATCTGGCAGGAACCGAACGCGTGCTCGTTTTCTCCCGGTGAAAAAGTTCTTAACGGGCTTTTCGGCGCAGAAACAAATAGTGCTTGGCTTTCGTGGCGAATATCGCTACGTTCCGGCCAACCGGATGAGACGAAGCAGGCAGTTGCCGTTTAGAAGTTCGGTTTCCTAAAGAAACGACTGCCTTGAGCGTAGAAGACGCCTCAGCTTTGTGCGGGGTTGTCCGGCCCAGTAATTCGAACCGGAGCCGCATGGCACTAGGCGCCATCGCAACCGTTGCGAGCGAATTGCCGCAACACAAAATCGGAACGGAAGGCCAATGCCTCCGTTCGTAAGTTTTCTTTTCCAGATGTGAGATTGGGATGAGGCCACAGCAGCAGAACCGCCGTATGCGCGGGCGCAATAACAACAACAATAACAACAATAACAACCAGAACCGCCGGGGGCCAAACCCCCTGACCCGCAATTACGAGAGCAACGGTCCGGACGTAAAAATCCGCGGCTCGGCCCAGCAGATCGCGGAAAAATACGCGACGCTCGCCCGCGATGCGTTGACCTCCGGCGATCGGGTCATGGCGGAGAACTACCTCCAGCATGCCGAGCACTACAACCGTATCATTGCCGCCGCGCAGGCGCAGATGCCGATCCAGAACGTCCAGCCGCAGCAGCGCAACGACGAGTTCGACGACGAGTTCGACGACGAGGCGGCGGACGGTACGCAGCAGCCGGCCCAGAACGGCGAGCAGCCGCAGGCAGCGCAGGGCAACGGCAACAATGGCAATCTCGGCGACGCGCCGCAGCCCGTCATCGAAGGCATGCCGGCCGAAGTCGCGCTGAACCAGGACGCGGCCGGCAACGAGGACAACAACGAGAGCCAGCAGCGCGCGAATGGTCACCAGAACGGCACTGGCGAAGACGGCGATGGCCAACAGCGTCGCCCCCGCCGCCGGCGTGGCCGCGGTCGTTTCGGCGAAGGCCGTGGCGAGCAGAGCTTCGATGGAGACGGCGAGCAGGGCGAAGAGCGCGCCGAGGGTGCCGGCGATGCAGCCGCTGCCGAGGCCGTTCCGGCCGAGCGGTCCGCGCCCGAAGCGGCCGATACCGATCCGGTCAGCTAGGCTCATACATTGAAAAGAATTCGGAACGGCGGGCGTAAGCCCGCCGTTTTCGTTTGGGCGCCAGAGGCGTACCATCGGCAACCCAGAAATCCTTAAATCCTCTATGCTACAGCGTCTTGAGCATATGAAACTGAGTCCCCATATCGCGGTGGAAAATGGGCCTGCCGCATGGGGGCCCGTCACCCAAAACCGAAACCGGTGCCGCAAAGCGGGCCGGGGAAGGAAGGAGACGATAGATGAATCTTGAGAAATATTCCGAGCGCGTGCGCGGCTTCATCCAGTCCGCCCAGACCATGGCGCTCTCGAGGAATCACCAGCAGTTCACGCCCGAGCACATCCTGAAGGTGCTGATCGACGACGAGGAAGGCCTTGCCGCCTCGCTGATCGAGCGCGCCGGCGGGCGCGCCCGCGACGCCAAGCTTGGCGTCGAGACGGCGTTGGAAGCGCTGCCCAAGGTCGAGGGCGGCAACGGCCAGCTCTATCTCGCCCAGCCGCTGGCGAAGGTGTTTTCGACGGCCGAGGACCTCGCCAAGAAGGCAGGCGACTCGTTTGTCACCGTCGAGCGCCTGCTGCAGGCGCTGGTCATGGAGAAGTCGGCCAAGACCGCCGACATCCTGTCCAAGGCCGGCATCACCGCGCAGGCGCTCAACACAGCCATCAACGATCTGCGCAAGGGCCGCACGGCCGATACGGCGTCCGCCGAGCAGGGCTATGATGCGCTCAAGAAATATGCGCGCGACCTGA
>DATJTE010000018.1:0-22413 GCA_035503715.1 Rhizobiaceae bacterium
AAATCGGCGATGCCGTCCTGAAGCTTCGTCTTCGGCGAAAAACCCAGATCGCGCTCGGCAAGCGCGATATCGGCATAGGTGCGCAGTACGTCGCCGGCCGGCTTGTCGCGCATTTCGAGCTTCGCTCGTCTGCCTGACGCCGCCTCGATCGCGGCGATGAATTCCATCAGTTGCACCGGACTGTTGTTGCCGAGATTGTAGAGCGGCGCGGTGTCGCCGGGCCTCGACGCGATGCGATCGACGGCGGCGACGACGCCGTCAGCAATGTCGGAGACATGGGTGAAATCCCGCTCCATCTCGCCGTGGTTGAACACCTGGATCGGCCGTCCGGCAAGGATCGCGTCGGTGAACAGCCAGGGGGCCATGTCGGGCCGGCCGTAACGGCCGTAGACGGTGAAGAAGCGCAGGCCGGTCGAGGCGACGCCGTGCGTGTGGCGATAGGCGTTGGCGATCAGCTCTCCGGCGCGCTTGGTCGCGGCATAGATCGACACCGGGTCGTTGACGGGATCGGTTTCCGAGAACGGCGTCTTCTCATTGCCGCCATAGACGGACGAGGAGCTTGCATAGACGACCGGCGTCTTTAAGCCGCGCTTGGCCAGAAGGTCGAAGATCGCGACCTGGCCGGCGACGTTCGAGTGGACATAGGCTTGCGGGTTTTCGATCGAGTAGCGCACGCCGGCCTGCGCCGCGAGATGGACGACGACGTCGGCGCTTTCGGCCGCTGCGGCTAGCGCGTCGGCGTCGCCAGGGTCGGCGATGTCAGCCTGTTGGAACGCAAACCTGTCGTACTGGTCGAGCGCGGCCAGCCGCGCGTTTTTCAGCGCGACGGTGTAATAGGCGTTCAGATTGTCGATGCCGGTGACGCAGTCGCCGCGCGCCAGCAGTTTCGCCGCCACATGGTGGCCGACAAACCCTGCCGCTCCGGTCAACAGAATGCGCATAAAATCTCCGCGCTCACTTCTTCATGCGGAAGAGGGCGATCCGGTGGTTCGAGCCCTTCGAGTAGTTCATGCCTTCCACCGCGCCGATCTCCTCGACGTTTGCGAGCCCGCCAGGCAGAGCGGCGGTGAAGGCGTCCATCTCGCTGTTGGACACCGCCGCGATCGTGCAGCCCGGGTCTTTCGCGAGTTCCGCCGCCGCGGCCTTGCCGTCAGTCAGAAGCGTGTTGGTGCCGGCGAGGAAGACGAGGCTCGGCTCATGATAACCGGCGGAGACCAGTCTCGACTGCGGGCAGGCTGCCGCGCCGCTGTACATCTCAGCAATCTGCGGGCTCAGCCAAACGGGCTTCAGCGCCGGCGCAACGAAGGCGACCGTGATGCCGATTGCTGCCACGCCGGTCAGCGCCGTGACACCGATCTGCTGGACGGGATTTGCGCCGGGCGCTCGCCCGAAGCCAAACCAGCCGGCGGCGAGGAAGAGGAGAGCGGCGATGACGCCCCAGACGGAGAAGCTGCCGGTGACGTATGGCACCACCGCCACAGCGCCGACGGCGAGCGCGATCGTCACCAGAGCGAGGCCAAAAATGTTCGCCCGGCGCAGCCACAGCCGCCAGCCGGATTTGAGCGCGTCGGGCAGCGCGTCACCGCTGGTCAGCATCCAGCCGACCGCCAGCGCCAGCGCCGGATAGGCCGGCAACACGTAATGCGGCAGCTTGGTCGGGATCAACTCGAAGACCAGCCAGAACGGCACGTACCAGGCGATCAGGAAGAGCAGCCGTGGATCCGCGCGGAAGCGGCCGAGCAAAGCGAGGCCCGCGTCGAGCGCCCTCACGTTGAACGGCCACAGCGCGAAGGCGAAGATCAGCGCGAAATAGCCCGGCGGAAAACCGTGCGATTCCTGTCCGGACGCGACCTTGCCGAAGAGATCGTTGCCGACCGATTCCTGCCAGAAGGCGAGGCCGTTCTTCCAGGTGATCGCCACCAGCCAGGGTGCGGCGACAAGCAGCGTCACCAGGATTCCGGGCAGCAGGCGCAACTCGCGCAGCCAGGCGCGCTCGCGGTCGAAATAGAGGATCGTCACGATAGTGAGCGCTGCCAGCAGCGGTGGCACCGGTCCCTTGATCAGGATGCCGGCGCCGAGCGCGATCCAGAAAATCCACGGCGCGTAGCCGCCGCCGCTGCCTGCTTTTCCCGTCAGATAGACCCGCGCAAGTGCTGCTTGCGCAATCAGCGTCAGGGCGAGCAGCGTCGCGTCTGTCTTGGCGATGCGCGCCTCAACACCGAGCATCAATATGCCCGCGAGCATCAGCCCCGCGATCAGGCCGGCATTGGCGCCGAACATGCGCGTGCCGAGGCCGGCGACAACCAGGACCGACATAACGCCGGCCGCGACCGAAACCAGCCGGTAGACCCAGATCGGCACGTCTGCGCCCTGTCCGCTCGCCGCAACGGCCAGCGACTGCAGCCAATAGATGCCGATCGGTTTTTTGTAGCGCTTCTCTTCCTGCAGGTGGATGTCGACATAGTCGCCGCTCTCCACCATTTGCTTCGTCGACTGCACGAAGCGGGACTCGTCGCGGTCGGTCGGCGGCAGCGAGGCGATGCCGGGCAGGAAGGCGAACAGCGCGACGGCAACCAGCAGCGCCCAGCGCGCCAGCGAGAGCCGCTCCGCTCCCGCGCTGTCCGCCGCCATGTTCGCCGTGACCGCCACTATTCGGTGTTCGCCATGGCGGCTTTCCGCTCATTGGCGATCAGCCACAGATTGCGGATGTAGATGAAGAGGCCGAGCCCCTGGCCGGCGATGAAGACCGGGTCCTGCCGCTGGATGGCGTAGATGAAGAGCAGCGACCCGCCGGCCAGCGAGAAGAACCAGAAAGCGATCGGGATCACCGAGCGCTTGGCGCGCTCCGAGGCCAGCCACTGGACGACGAAGCGCATGGTGAACATCGCCTGGGCGACGAAGCCGAGCAGTATCCAGCCGTCGAACTGGAGCACGAAGACGCGGTGGAACCAGTCGACCAGTCCGGCAAAAGTGTCCATCATTTGATTTCCGTCGCTTTGGGCACGACCTTGCGGCGGCGGCGCAGCCACCACACGCCGTAAAGATCAAGGATGCCGCGCAGGCCGCGATCCAGTATGCCGTAGTTGGATTTGCCGTGGCGCCGCTCGCGGTCGACCACATCGAGATGTTTCACGCCATAACCTTCGCGCAGCACGAGCGCCGGCAGATAGCGGTGCCAGCCGTCGAAATAGGGAAGCTGGCGGAAGAGGTCGGTGCGCACCGCCTTCAATCCGCAGCCCGTGTCGCGTGTGTTATCGCGCAGGATCGCCTGCCGCAGCCAGTTGGCGAAACGTGAGGCTAGGCGCTTCAGGGAGGTGTCGGTGCGCTTCATGCGCTGGCCCGCGGCGATGCCCGCCGACGGTCCCGCATCGATCAAAAGATCGACAAGCGCAGGGATATAGGCCGGATTGTTCTGGCCGTCGCCATCCATGGTCGCGACGACATTGCCCTTCGCGGCGAAGACGCCGGAGCGCACCGCAGCACTCTGGCCTGCCGATTTCTCGTGGCGGATGTGCCGCAGGCGGCCGTTGCGACTCTTGGCGAGTTCGGCCAGCACCGCGCCGGTGCGGTCGGTCGAGCCGTCATCCACGACGATCGCCTCGTAGCGGCGGCCGTTCATCGCGCGGTCGATCTCCTCAACCAGCAGCGGCAGGTTTTCTGCCTCGTTGCGGCACGGCACGACGATCGAGATAAAAATGTCCTCTGCGGACGCCATTTTCAGCTAATCCCCGAATGAAGCGAGGCTTCTAGCACCAAAATGGGTCGAGACAAGGCGTCCGGGTTGACGCAGCGGGCGTTATCTCCCCTCGCGAATGTCGCTCAGCGTGCGGGTCGGCGTGATCGCCTCGGGATCGAGCTTGATCTCGATAATAGCCGGCTTGCCGCTGTTTTTTGCCCGTTCGAAGGCTTCCGCGAATTCCTCCGTCTTCTCCACCGTCTCGCCATGCCCGCCATAAGCGCGCGCGAGCGCGGCGAAGTCCGGGTTCCTGAGATCGGTCGCCACCACGCGGCCGGGATATTCCCGCTCCTGATGCATGCGGATCGTGCCGTAGATGCCGTTGTTCAGGATGACGATGATGACCGGCAGATCGTACTGGATCGCCGTTGCGAATTCCTGGCCGTTCATCAGGAAATCACCGTCGCCGGCGAAGGTGACGACTGTGCGGTCGGGATAGAGCGCTTTCGCTGCGACGCCGGCCGGCACGCCATAGCCCATCGAGCCGGACGTCGGGGCGGCTTGGGTCGCATAACGACGGAAGCGGTGGAAACGGTGAACCCAGGTGGCGAAGTTTCCTGCGCCGTTGGTGAAGATCGTATCTTCCGGCAGCACTTTTTCGAGATGCGCCATGATCGGCCCCATGCGCACCGCGCCGGGACCTTTTTCCGGCGGCGTCGACCAGGAGAGATAGGCCGCGTGCAAATTGGCAGTGTCGTCTTCCCAAGCCGGCGGCGCGTTCGGCACGCGTTCTGCAAAGGCTCGCGCGAAGGCGTTGGGCGAGGCGTTGATCGCCAGCGTTGGTCGATAGACGCGGCCGAGTTCGCCGGAATCGGGATGCACATGGACTAGCGTCTGGTCGGGGTAGGGGCTTTTGAGCAGCGTATAGTCGGACGACGGCATCTCGCTCATCCGGCCGCCGATCAGCAGGACGAGGTCCGCCTCCTTGATGCGCGCCGCGAGTTTCGGGTTCGGGCCGATACCGACATCGCCGGCGTAGCAGGGGTGCAGGTGGTCGAACACCATCTGGCGGCGGAAGGAGCAGCCGACCGGCAGCGCCCAGCGCTCGGCCGCGCGCTCGAATTCCGACTTCGCCTGTTCCGACCAGCGCGTGCCGCCGAGGATGGCGAACGGCCGCTTGGCGTTGGAGAGCAGCGTGAACAGCTCCGACATTTCCGCTTCGCCCGGCCGCGTCTCGACCGGCGTGTAGGCTTGCGCTTTCGGCGCGTCGGCCTCTTCGGTCAGCACATCTTCCGGCAGCGCGATCACCACTGGTCCCGGCCGGCCTGATGTGGCGACGGCAAAAGCGCGCGTGACGATTTCAGGGATACGTTTGGGATCGTCGATCTCCGTCGCCCATTTGGCGATGCCGCCGAAGAACTGCCGGTAGTCGACTTCCTGGAACGCCTCGCGGTCGCGGATGCGGCGCGCGATCTGTCCGACGAACAGGATCATCGGCACGGAATCCTGCATGGCGATGTGGATGCCGGCGCTGGCATTGGTCGCGCCCGGCCCGCGCGTGACGAAGCAGATGCCGGGCTGGCCGGTCAGCCGCCCATGGCAGTCCGCCATCATCGCCGCGCCGCCTTCCTGGCGGCAGACGATCGTCCTGATGCTGGAGTCATGGAGCGCGTCGAGCACAGCGAGATAGCTTTCACCCGGCACGCAGAAAATCCGGTCGACGCCGTTGGCTTCCAGTGCCTCGACGATCAATTGCCCGCCGGTTTTCATGGCTTCTTCTCCAGTTCGGCGAGGATTTCGGCCGTGTGCTCGCCCAGCCGCGGCGAGGGGCGTTCGTATGACAATGGCGTGCCCGACATCAGCATCGGCGCGCGCACGGAGGGCAGCCGGTTGCCGTGGCCGTCATCCAGATCCATGCGCATGCCGCGCGCGATCGTCTGCGCGTCTTCGAACATCTGACCGATATTATTGATCGGGCTTGCCGGCACGGACGCCGCTTCGAGTTTCGCCAGCAGCGCGTCGCGTTCCCATGTCGCCAGTGTAGTGACGATGTTTTCCCTCAGCCGCACGCGGTTGGCCACCCGCACCGGGTTCGTCGCGAAGTCGGGGTCCTTGGCCAGTGCTTCCAGCCCGGTCACAGCGCAGAATTTCTGAAACTGCCCGTCATTGCCGACGGCGAGGATGATGTGCCCGTCCTTCACCGGCAGCACCTCGTAGGGCGCGATGTTCATGTGGGCATTGCCCATCTGCACCGGCGATTTGCCCGAGACGAGGTAGTTCAAATTCTGGTTGCCGAGCACGGAGATCTGCGTGTCGAACAGCGCCATGTCGATGTGCTGGCCTTCGCCGGTCGCCTCGGCGTGACGGAGTGCTGCCTGGATCGCGATCACCGAATAGAGGCCGGTAAAAATGTCCGCGATCGCGACGCCCGCCTTCTGCGGCTCGCCGCCGGCCGCACCGGTGATCGACATCATGCCGGCCATGCCCTGGATGATGAAGTCGTAGCCGGCGCGCGGCGCGTAGGGTCCGTCCTGACCGAAGCCGGTGATGGAGCAGTAGATCAGCTTCGGGTTGATCGCCTTGAGGCTCTGATAGTCGAGGCCGTATTTCTTCAGGCCGCCGAGCTTGAAGTTCTCGATCAGCACGTTGGCGCCTACTGCCAGCTTGCGCACGATCTCCGCGCCTTCCGGCGTGGAAAAGTCCACCGCGATCGAGCGCTTGCCGCGATTGGTCGAGTGGTAGTAGGCGGCGGACAGGTTTTCACCGTCTTGGCTCATGACGAAGGGCGGACCCCATTTGCGCGTATCGTCGCCGCCGTCGGGGTTCTCGATCTTGATCACGTCGGCGCCGAGATCGGCGAGCAACTGCCCGGCCCAGGGGCCGGCCAGGATGCGTGCGAGTTCGATGACGCGCACGCCTTTCAGAGGGGGTTCAGCCATTCGCCACCGCGCGAAACATTCGACCGCTGGCCTCTAGCAATCGCCGCGCCGCATGTCACCCGCCATGCGGTGAGCCAGCTCAGCGCGGCACGACCTGGCTGGCCCAGGCCGCAAAATCCTCGGTGATCGCGTTTCGATTCACCTCGTTCAGGGATTCGTGCCGCGTCTCAGGGTAAACCCTTGCGTTGACACGCGAAAATCCCATCGTCTTCATGCGCTTTTCGAGCGCCGTGACGGCTTTGCCGCCGGACGTCGCCGGGTCGCGTTCGCCGCCGATGAGGTTGAATGGCAGATCTTTCGGCACCTTGGCGAAATTGCCGTCGTCGGCGCCAAGAAAGACGAAGCGGAACACGTCCTGCCACATCGATACCGACGCGTCCCAGCCGCAGAGCGGGTCGGCGATGTATTTGTCCACCTCCGCAGGATCGCGAGACAGCCAGTCGAAATCGGTCCGCCGGTTCGCGATCTTCTTTGACCAGTCCCCGAAAGTCATTTTCGGGAGGATTCGGGACGGCACGTCCGAGCCGAGCCGGAACCGCTCCCAGGCAAGGACGGCCTGCGCGGCGCGGCCGGGCAGGCCGGCGGAAAAATTGGCGTTCCAGATCGCGGCGGCATGGATGCGCTCGGGGTGACGCAGCACATAATTCAGGCCGATCAGCCCGCCCATCGAATGGCCGAACAGGATGACCGGCAGGCCGGGATGTTCCGTCGCGATCAGGCTGTGGACCGCGCCGATGTCGGCGAGCACCTTGTCGACGCCACTCTCCCTGGCAAACATGCGCGGCGGCGCGTCCGGCGCGCGCGTATGGCCGTGACCGCGATGGTCGTGCGCAAACGTATGAAAGCCATGAGCAGCCATGGCGTCGGCGAAGCGCCCATAACGCTCCGCATGTTCGGCAAGCCCGTGATTGATCTGGATGACGCCGCGCGGCTGTCCTGCGGTGAGCTTGGTGTAGAAATTGATCTCGGCGCCGGTCGGCGAACCGAGCCTCCGCTGGTGGTCGAATGGCATGATTGATCCTCCCGCGCGTATCGAACTGTTCGACACGCCGCGCGGCGCGTCAAGCGGTCACGGAAAGCGCGAGGATTACGCCGTGTGTGCTTCCTTGCGGCGGTCGCCGGTCACTTCGCCGACGACGCGGTCGCGGCCGGTTTCCTTGGCCACGTAAAGCCGCCGGTCGGCGATGGCGAAAAGATCGCCCAGCGTTTGCGTCCAGTCGTTGACGCTGGCCAGGCCGACGCTCACCGTGATCGGCTTGGCGCGCTTGGCGAAGGCGGCGCTCATGGCCTGCCTGATCTGCTCGCCGAGCAGCCGGCCAAGCGCGTGCGGACGGGCGCACAGGACGGCGAACTCCTCGCCGCCAATGCGGAAGACCTGGTCGTCCGCGCCAACCGTCCGTTCGAGCAGTTCAGCGACGGCGCGCAGCACGCGGTCGCCCTCCGAATGGCCGAGCTCGTCGTTTATCGATTTGAAGTGATCGACATCAACGATCAGCAGCGTCAGCGGCGTGCCGTGTTGCAGGCTCGTCTCAACCGCGCGCGCCCCGAGCTTGTCGAAACGGCCGCGATGCAGAAGGCCGGTTAGGCCGTCGCGGTTCGCCCGCTCGACCAGCGCCTCGTAGCGCTCGCGGTAGGTGAGCATCTGGAAGATGTCGGCCAGGCCGCGCGGCGAGGGAAGCGCCTCGCGTTCGAACCATTTGAGATAGGCGGCAAGCAACAGGCTGTAGGCAAGCGCGGCCGCAAGCTTGCCGGCCCAGCCGCCCAGGAACACCTCGACCGGCGCATCGGCGACGAAATGGAGGACAGTGAAGAAGCCAATCTGATCGAAAGTCAGTACGCAGGCGACGGAGATCGCGATGCGCGCCAGCAGCGCATTGCGGAACACGCGGCCGAGCCGCTCGTAGAGCAGGATGATGAGGATCGCATCGACATAGAGGAGGGCGGTGCCCCACACCATCAGCCAACCCATGTCGTCCAGGAAGCCGATGTCCGGCGTGCTTGCCGCGGGCAGCGCAGCGATGTCGTGGAAACGCAGTATCAGGACCAGCGCCACAATCAGCGCGTTGCCGATCAGGAGGCCGTAGAGCGGCTGGCGAACCGTGATCGCGTCCTCCTTGATGTAGAGGAGGAGCAGCATGACCAGCTTGCCGGAAAAGAGCACCGTCGAGCCGGGCGAGAGCATGCCGACCGGCGTCGCGACGTAGAACACGCCGGCAAGATAGGTCTCGAGGAAGTGCATGGCGCCCAGCGCGCAGAGAAAGACGCCGATGCCGATCGTCTTGCGCAGCCGGAACAGCCCGACCATGACCGAAAAATAGAGCGCTGCCTCGCACAGCAGCAGAAATGCGTTCAGCACGCGATCTGTCCCGTTGCCGGCCATCATGGCCGGGAATGCTGGTCCCTCGCGTGCCTTATGGCTTATGAATGTTAAACAACCCGTTTCGGACGCCGCTTTCCCGGGCATTTCGGGCCAAATGCGATTGCCCCGCCGCGCGCCTTCGCCTAAATAGCGCGCGACTTCCATTCAGATTTGGACAGGAAAAGCGCGCGTGGCACGCCAGTTCATCTATCACATGGCCGGGCTCAACAAGGCCTACGGCACCAAGAAGATCCTCGAGAACATCCACCTCTCCTTCTACCCGGATGCCAAGATCGGCATTCTGGGGCCGAACGGCGCCGGCAAGTCGACCGTGCTGAAGATCATGGCCGGGCTCGACAAGGAGTGGACCGGCGAGGCGTGGCTGGCCGATGGCGCCACCTGCGGATACCTGCCGCAGGAGCCGGAGCTCGACCCGCAGCTCAATGTGATGGGCAACGTCATGGAGGGCGTGGCCGCGAAGAAGGCCATTCTTGACCGCTACAACGAGCTGATGGCCAACTATTCCGACGAGATCGCCGACGAAGCATCGCAGCTTCAGGACAAGATCGACGCGCAGAACCTGTGGGACCTCGAAAGCCAGGTCGAGATGGCGATGGAAGCGCTGGGCTGCCCGCCCGGCGACGCGTCCGTCGACCAGCTCTCGGGCGGTGAGAAGCGCCGCGTCGCGCTCTGCCAATTGCTGCTGCGCCAGCCGGACCTGCTGCTGCTCGACGAGCCGACCAACCATCTCGACGCCGAGACCACGGCTTGGCTGGAAAAGCACCTGCGCGAATATCCGGGCGCGGTGCTGATCATCACCCACGACCGCTACTTCCTCGACAATGTCACCGGCTGGATTCTCGAGCTCGACCGCGGCCGCGGCATTCCCTACGAGGGCAACTACACCGCGTACCTTGAAGCCAAGGCCAAGCGCATGGCGCAGGAGGAGCGCGAAGAGGGCGCACGGCAGAAAGCGCTCAGCCGCGAGCGCGAATGGATCGCCGCCAGCCCCAAGGCGCGGCAGGCCAAATCGAAGGCGCGCATCAAGGCCTATGACGAGCTGGTCAAGGCAGCGGCCGACCGCCGCCCCGGCGACGCGCAGATCATCGTGCCGGTCGGCGAGCGGCTCGGCCAGGTCGTCATCGAGGCCGACAAGCTGTCGAAGGGGTTTGCCGACCGCCTGCTGATCGACGAGCTTGAGTTCAAGCTGCCGCCTGGCGGCATTGTCGGCGTGATTGGCCCGAACGGTGCGGGCAAGACGACGCTGTTCAAGATGATCACCGGCGTGGAAAAGCCCGACGGCGGCGACATCCGCATCGGCGAGACGGTGCAGCTCGGTTATGTCGACCAGAGCCGCGACCATTTGAACCCGGACAAGACCGTGTGGGAGGAGATCTCAGGCGGAAACGACATCATCAAGCTCGGCAAGCACGAGGTGAACAGCAGAGCCTACTGCTCGTCGTTTGCCTTCCGTGGCGGCGACCAGCAGCAGAAGGTCGGCACGCTGTCAGGCGGCCAGCGTAACCGCGTGCATCTGGCGAAGATGCTGAAATCCGGCGGCAACGTCATCCTGCTCGACGAACCGACCAACGACCTCGACACCGAGACGCTGGCCGCCCTCGAGGACGCGCTCGAAAACTTCGCCGGTTGCGCGGTGATCATCAGCCACGACCGCATGTTCCTCGACCGCCTTGCCACGCACATCCTCGCCTTCGAAGGCGACAGCCACGTCGAGTGGTTCGAGGGCAATTTCGACGATTACGAACAGGACAAGATCCGCCGCCTCGGGCCTGAAAGCGTTAACCCGCACAGGGTGACGTATAAGCGGCTGACGCGGTAGGGCGCTTACTATGCCTGGTGAGCCGGTCGATCTCGTTTGGAGTAATCAATGCCGGTCGAGCAGGTTTTATGGCGCAACAACGCGAAACCAGTCCCGCATGGTTTGACGTACCCGAGCTAGTTCTTCTTCCGGGATCGCACTCATGTGGCAGATTGTGTTGCGCAAATGGATCAAGAGTCTGGCCTCTTGGATCAGGCCGCGATCACGAATGACGTCTTCGAACGCGCCTTTCCAGTTGTGCTCAATAACCTTGAGCAATTGAGGTAGCGTCATGAGCGCTGACTTGTCTCTAGAACCTAGTGCCATCCAGCTCTTGGTTTCTTCCGTCTCTTCTAGCCTTTTAACTTCCGATTGGACGTCTGGAGGAACAAGGTCCCACCAGTTAGCCGACCCATCTCCTGCCAGCACTTCCACCGTTAATTGACGAAGATATTTTTCGAATACGAACAAGAGCTTGTAGGCCTCAGAAGCTTTAGAGGCGCTTCGCACTCCTTCCGGCAGCACGGTAGCTAGGTCATAGGCGGACGACAGATAAAGTGACTCTGAAGGAACCACATCTTCCAGTCGATTAATCGCGCGCTCTGCCGTTTGGCCAAGCATGACAAAAAGCGCCACGTCTCGATCAATATTCACTGGAATGTCTTTCGTATGGCATTGAAAATATTGAGATAAGTCTCTTCGTCGCCGTTCGCGGGCAGGTGGATCTGGATATTGTAGTGAAACTCCGGGCGTAGAGCATGGGGCAAAACTCTGTTTTGCGCCACGACAGAAACCGCGTCCTCGTCTGAATGCCTGACCTCGCCGAGGTCAGGGGTGTCGTTTCGTATATCGATCGCCTCTGCGTCAAAGTCCGCGGCTTTCGATAGAGCATTGAAAGTGCTTGCGATGCGAGCCGTGGTGTCTGCATCAGTTCCACCGACTTGAGCGACGAGACTTTTCAATCGATCGGCTGGAAGTTTGTGCGCGTCTTGGTCTGCATCGAAAAGCGGGCCGTACGCCCGCCTAATCCCGTCAGCGATCGCTCGCCTCCTCTCGTGACCCTTCAACACTCGATATGCTGGTGTTGGAGTGTTCGATTGATCCACGAAACCTAGGTTCCTTAAAAGCGGGATTAGCGCTCTATCGTTGCTCCCCTTGAGGCCGATGGTGTTAGCCAAGAACGCCTGTGAGAAGGTATCAGGCACCTTCGCCGAAGCGATCTTTTCAAATAGTGTGGGCACGTTTTTGTTGCTGGCCAGATAAGGAAGTGGAGTTGCCATAAGACCTCGCTTAGCTCGCGCTAGATCTGTCATCCACATAAATCGCTGGCGTCATCGCAAATACCAACACAGGACATCCACCAGCACCGCCGCCCAAGATACGTGGCTCAAGTTTGTCGAAATGGGTTGTAGATGCGCCGTATGTGCCGTGTGCCTTGGCAAAGTCGGCATAGCCTTTCTTGAGCCAGTGCATCAGCGCGGTGGAACGCGTGACGACCACACCGACATCAATGACTCGCAGATCGTAGAGCAGCCGAAAATTGTTGAGATCGCGGTCGTAGAACGGATCCTTGTTGTTCCATTCTACCTCAAGTGCGATCTTGCCCTTAAAACAGTCTACCCAATGCGTCGGACTGTCCCGTTCGACCTTATCGACGACGATCTTGGTCTCGAACTTCTTTTCAATCCAGTTGCGTGCGTAAAGTTCGGAGTCGAGCGAGGTCGCAATTTTGGTCTTGCTGCCACCCTTGGCGGCAAGTTCGGAGTGCGGTAGCCGCGCAGCGCTCAGCACTTCAATAATGTCCTGCCATTCTTCCGGGTGACCGTGCTCAAGAACAATTCTGGCGTTTCGCCAGTCGTAGCAGTCCCATCCCTCGACAAGATCGATCTTAGGTAGTCCGTTCACTCCGCCGCTTCCATCGCCGAATTGTAGGCGTACGTCTTCCACGTCGGCTTGTAACTTTCGTCCGCCTGATTGCCCCAATACGTCCAGCCTGGGCGAGTACCGCGCGCAAAAAGTTCGAGATATGGCCCCTTCGAGCAGCTCTCGATCAGCTCGTATTGCTCGTCAGGCTTGCGCGAATGCTCGCGCTTGCGCGACGACATGTAGTTGACCTGGCTCCGGCCCGGTGCCTCGGTGCGTGCCTTCTTGCCGCGCACGCCGAACAGCAGAAGTTCGGTCACATTGCGGAAATAGAAACCGACGCCGCGCCCGTCCGAGCCGCCGTCCTTGCGCACTTTGTGCCAGACGATGTTGGCTTTGTATTCGAAGCCCCAGGCTTGCATCACCTTGAGCCCTTCGGGCAGCAGGGCGTTGGGGACCCATAGATAAAGATGGGCCGGTTCCCGAGTCACATCGCGCACGGGCAGAGCGCAAATGTCATCCGTGGTCATCGTCTCATAACGTGACAACCGGCGATGTTCGGGAGCAACTTTTCCCGTACGGTTGGTGAAGCGCCACGGCGGGTCGGCCAGCACGGTTTGAAAACGCCGGTCCCCGATCTTTCGCATCAGGTCCAAAGCAGGGTCCATGGGTTCAGCGTTCAAGACTTTCCCCCGAATTACTGCTGGAACAAAAGCAGAACGAAAGATACAAGTCAATTGGTAATACGATTCGGCGCGGATGTCCTTCACAGAAGGGACAATTGTCCCGTTATCCTCACTCCATCCTGCAGCAGAACGGGAAGAACGGGCCGCTCAGCCCCGGCACCGCCGTCGGCGTCAAGGTGAAGTCGCGCACAGCATCGCTCTCGTCGGTGCAACCGGTTGGCGTGGAGGCGATCGTGCCGGCAATGCCGTGGCTGGTCGACAGCGTCCACGGATCCTCCGAGGCAAACGTCACGCTGCCGGTCGTCTCGACGATGTCGGCTCCGGAGAAGGCGTCGATGAAGGTCGCGCTTGCCGTCTGGCCGTCGCAGGTCAGCGCGAGCGCCCAGTTCGGCTCGAACCCCGAGCAGATGAAGCGCGCGCCGGCCGGCACAAGGCCGTTGCAGGTCAGGTCGGCGGCAATCGAAGGAGGGCTGAGCGCGGCGAGCACGAACGCTGCCGGGAGCGCGTGGCGGAGCATGGTGATTTTCCTCGCATTGTTGCCCGCCCCGGCAAGCAGATTAGGCCGAAGGCGACGTAACGTAAACTGCTTGACGCTGGTGCAGCCTCCATGCACTTGCTCACCGCGTCTCATGCAACCCGGACTCCGCCATGTCGCGCCTGCTTTTCGTTCCCGTCGCATCCTTGCTGCTCGCCTTCTGCGCCTTCCCTGCCGCCGCCAAACCGGCGCAGTGCTTCACCACGGACGACGGCCACTACGACTGCGACTTCAAGGGTCTGGATTCGGCCGGCTCCTTCACCATCAGCGCGCCGGGCAAGCCGACCCTCACGCTGGAGGTGAGCGAGCCGGGCGTTGCCTTCGGCTATGGCGATTTCGGCTCGGGCAACACGCCGCTGCCGGGCCAATACATCCGCGCGAGCGATGACGGCGCCTGTTGGGACAATTCAGACACAAGCACCCGCATCTGCGCCTGGTAGATGCTCCTGGGCCGGAAAATTTTCCTGTTGTGACCGGCCAGCATCTTTGCAAGCCGCCTAAACTCGCCTAAATCGCGAACCGGTGCCTTTCGGGGGGTCGGGCGGCCATTTCTTGCGACGCCATCCGCGCGCCGCGCGGACGGGACAACCTCATGAATCGCGTTGCCATCTCAGGCGTCGGCGTCGAAATTCCGGAAGCCACGATCACCAATGAAGAGTTGGTCGCGAGCTTCAACGAGTGGGTCGACCGCGAGAACGCGAAGCGACAGCAGGCCGGCCAGCCGCTCCTGCAAAAATCCGACAACGACTTCATCGTCTATGCGTCGGGCGTGAAGGAGCGGCACGTCTACGAGCCGACTGGCATTCTCGATTCCGACCGTATGACCCCGCGCATCCCCGCGCGCGCCGACGACGAACTCTCCGTCATGGCCGAGTTCGGCGCCAAGGCGGCGCGGAAGGCGCTCGACCATGCTGGGCTGACGCCCGCCGACGTTGATATGGTCATCTGCTCGGCCTCGCATCACCAGCGGCCCTATCCGGCGATCGCGGTCGAGATCCAGCACGCGCTCGGCATGACCGGCGCGGGTTTTGACATGAACCTTGCCTGCTCGTCGGCGGCCGCCGGGCTGCATGTGGCCTTCAACTTCGTGCGCACCGGTGCGCAGAAACGCGTGATGGTCGTGACGCCGGAACTGATCACCGGCCATTTGAATTTCCGCGACCGCCAGACGCATTTCATCTTCGGCGACGCCGCGACGGCGTTGATCGTCGAGGGCGTCGAGGGCAGGGCGCTGCCGGCGGGCCGCTTCGAGATCATCGACACCCGCGGCTGGACGCAGTTCTCCAACAACATCCGCACCAATTTCGGCTTCCTGCTGCGCGACGGCCAGGACGATACGTCCGCCGTGTTCATGGAAGGCAACATGATCAAGCAGGTCGGCAACAAGGTGTTCAAGGAAGTCACCCAGGCCGGCCACCGCTTCATCGTCGATTTCCTGTCCGAGCATAAACTGACGCCTGACGATATCCGCCGCTTCTGGCTGCACCAGGCGAATGCGCGCATGAATGCGATGATCCTGAAGATGACGTTCGGCCACGACGTCGATCATGACCGCGCGCCGATGGTGCTGCAGCGGCTGGGCAATACCGCCGGGGCGGGCGCCATCATCGCCTTCCAGGAAAACCACGCGGACATGAAGGCCGGCGACTGGGGCCTGATCTGCGCTTACGGCGCCGGCTATTCGATCGGCGGCGCGCTGATCAGGAAGATGTAGTCTCGAAGCACCCCCTCACCGGCCCTTCGGGCCACCTCTCCCCGCTGGCCGGGGGAGAGGAGTGCCGACCGCGAGGTTAGCGCCAATCGGCGAAGCTGCTCTCCTCGCCCCCACGAAGTGGGGGAGAGGTGGTTCGCGCAGCGAACCGGTGAGGGGGCATCACAGCCCCTCATAGGTCGATCACCCGAATTGTCTGGACGGCGACATCCTTCCCCGCCATTTTTCTGGCAAATCGGAACACCCCTTATGGACCTTCTTCCGCTCGAACATCCGCTGCCCGAAATTTTGCCGGCGAAGAAACTGCTCGGCCATGTCGCCGGCACGTTCGTCGCGCCGTTCGATCATTTCGAAACGCGCGCGGTGGAACGACTCGAACTCAGCTTCGAGGGCATCGCCGGCGATTTCCACGCCGGCTATACGCGCAAATCCGGCGGGCGCGAGCCGTGGTACGGCCGCGGCACCGAGATGCGCAATGAGCGGCAACTCTCCATCGTCGCGCCGGATGAGCTTGCCATCGTCGCGGAGCGCATGAGCCTGCCCGAGATCAAGCCGGAATGGATCGGCGCCAATCTGCTCCTCTCCGGCATACCGCAGCTTTCGATGCTGCCCGCCGGCACGATGCTCTTCTTCAAGGGCGGGGTGACGCTGAAGATCGATGCGCAGAACGGCCCATGCCGCATCGCAGGGCGATCCATCGCCGAGAACGCCAAGATGCCGGATCATGATGCGGCCTCGCTGTTGTTCCCGAAGGTGGCGAAGCGCCTGCGCGGCGTCGTGGCGTGGGTCGAGAAGCCGGGCGCGGTCGCGAACGGCGAGGATGTGTCGGTGCGTGTGCCGGAGCAGTGGATTTATCGTTGAGGATCAGGTGTCCTCATCATCCGCATCCAGCAACCTGGTCGCCCGCCAGGTCGTCAGCACCTCGTTGATGCGGTCGATGACAAAGAAGCGCGCCGAGTCACGGTCGTAGCCTTCATCCAGCAGCTTCTCGTAATCGGTATGCTCGTGGCGAATGTGCGCCACGGTCGCAAGCCACACCGAAACCGACGGCGGCAGCGTCTTCATGTGCGCAGCACTTGCCTCGGCCCGGATTTTTTCCGTGTCGGCGTAGGGCGCCAGCGGCAGGAGCGTGGTCAGCGCCTTGGCGATGCCGCGCTTGCGCGAAGTGACGCCCCTCATAATTTGGCGATCGTTGCGTCGGGGAACGCGTCGATTGACGCGTAATACGGCTTGAGGTCGATGACGGGCGTGCCGTCCAGCACGTCGATCGCGTCGATGCTGAGCACACCGGTTATCGTGTCGATCGCGACGAGCTTCGCGACATGCAGGCCGATCGGATTCGGGCGGGCAGGGGAGCGTAGCGCAAAGGTGCCCTTCGCCTTTTCCGCATGGCGCGGTTTCTGCACGATCAGATTGCGCGGCGAGGAGCCGAGCCAGGTAATGATCACCACATGGCTCGCGGCCTCCAGGCCGGCCAGTCCCGGCCGATAGATTTCACCTATTTCGATCGCCGCCGCCTGTCCCGTTTCCCGCGCCTCGCGCATGTTCTTCGGGCAGTCGGCGCGGCTTTTCCACGGCGAGTGGATCGTGCCGATGAAGATCAGATGTGCATCGCCGGCCGCTGTGGCGGGGTCGAACGGCAGCTCGATCTCGCCGTCGCGCTTACCGAATCCTACATTCATCGCCTGCGCCATTTTCTTGTCCATGCGCGACATTAGCCGTTGCCAGCGCTTCGAAAGTCACATAAAGATATGTTTATGTCTTTTCGGAGCCAAGCATGCTGATCCGCCCGCGCGTTACCCTCGAAGCGATGGTTGATACATTGAAGGCGGCGGCCGAATCCAGCCGCCTGCGCATCCTTGCGCTGCTGACCCGCGGCGACCTGACCGTCACCGACCTGACCGAAATCCTGAACCAGTCGCAGCCGCGCGTCTCGCGCCATCTGAAACTCCTCATGGAAGCAGGGCTGATCGGCCGCTACCAGGAGGGCTCCTGGGCCTATTTCCGCCTGTCCGACAACGACGTGGCGCGCGAGTTCGTCGCCGGACTGGTGGCGCGCGTGCATGACGGCGATCCGCAGGTCGAGCGCGATCTGGAGCGGCTCGCCGCGGTGAAGCACAAGCGGCAGGAGCGGGCGGCGGAATACTTTTCCGAGAACGCAGCGAGCTGGGACGAGATTCGCTCGCTGCACGCGCCTGACCAGGCGGTCGAGACGGCGCTCAAAAAGCTCGTCGGCAAGAGGCCGTTCCAGGCCATGCTCGATCTCGGCACCGGCACCGGCCGCCTGCTCGAACTCTTCGCGCCGCTCTATCGCCGCGGCGTCGGCATCGACATGTCGCGCGCCATGCTGTCAGTGGCGCGCGCCAATCTGGAGCGGGCCGGCATTTCCCATGCGCAGGTCCGGCAAGGCGACATCTACGCGCCGCCGGTCGAGCGTGACGCGTTCGACCTCGTCACCATCCATCAGGTGCTGCACTATCTCGACGATCCGGCGCTCGCGATCCGGGAGGCGGCGCGCACGCTGCGCCCGTCCGGCCGGCTGATCGTCGTCGATTTCGCCCCGCACGCGTTGGAGTTCTTGCGCGACGAGCACGCACATGCGCGCCTCGGCGTGTCCGACCGCCAGATCGCCGACTGGTTCTCCGAGGCTGGCCTCGATCTCGAGGCGAGCGAGGAGTTCGAGGCACGGGGCGAGGGCAAGCTGACGGTGAAACTGTGGGTGGGGCGCGACCGCCGCCTGCTGATTGCCGACGACAAGAGTTCCGAAAAGGAAACCGCGTGATGAACCAGTTTCGTTTCTCCCGCCGTCCCGACATCGGCGAGCGCATCCGCGTCTCGTTCGAGTTCTTCCCGCCGAAGAATGACGAGATGGAAGCGCGCCTGTGGGACACGATCCAGCGGCTGGAGCCGCTCAATCCACGTTTCGTTTCGGTGACCTATGGCGCCGGCGGCTCGACGCGCGAGCGCACCGCGCGCACGGTGAAACGCATTCTGCGGGAATCGAAGCTGGCCGCTGCCGCGCATTTGACCTGCATCGACGCCGACCGTGACGCGGTCGACCGGGTCATCTCGGAATTCGTCGAGATGGGGGTGAAAAATTTCGTTGCGCTGCGTGGTGATCCCGCCGCCGGCGCCGGCACACAATACCGCCCGCATCCGGAAGGCTACGCCAACGGCGCCGACATGGTCGCGGCTCTGAGGAAGCAGGGCGATTTCGACATTTCGGTTTCGGCCTATCCGGAAAAACATCCGGAGAGCCCCGACTTCGCCACCGACATCGACATGCTGAAGCGCAAGGTGGACGCCGGTGCGACGCGCGCCATCACCCAGTTCTTCTACGACAACGACGTTTTTGAGCGCTATGTCGAGCGCGCACGCCGTGCCGGTATCTACATCCCGATCGTGCCGGGCATCCTGCCCGTGCACAACATCAGGCAGGTGGTGAATTTTTCCGCGCGCTGTGGTGCGCTGGTGCCGGCCTGGTTGCGCGAGCGATTCGACGGTCTCGACAATGACCCGCAGACGCACATGCTGGTCGCTGCCGCCGTCGCCGCCGAGCAGGTGCTCGATCTCGTCGAGCGCGGCGTCAACGATTTCCACTTCTACACGATGAACCGTTCGGATCTGCCGTTTGCCGTCTGCCACATGATCGGCATCCGGGCGCCGGGCGAGGGTGCGGCGGCCGCCTCGGCAGCGGCGTAGATTCAAGCCGCGGAACAAAACGAAAGAGGCCGGGATAATTCCCGGCCTCTTCTAAACTCTGCTGCCCAATTTTGGCTCTGCCCCTAGCCCTGGCGCCTTCTTACGGAAGAACTCCGAGAACGAGGGCACCGATGAAGGCAAACGCAGCACAAATCATCAAAGCGTTGATTGGCCGTGTCAGTCCCATGGAAGGCCTCCTATGCAGACTTAGCGGGTGGAATCTAAGCCGGATCGGCGGAACGGCAAGCGGAAAATTTG
Source organism: Rhizobiaceae bacterium (assembly GCA_035503715.1). Taxonomy (GTDB): domain Bacteria; phylum Pseudomonadota; class Alphaproteobacteria; order Rhizobiales; family Rhizobiaceae; genus OAS926. The sequence continues at coordinate 19,549 of DATJTE010000018.1, forward strand.
CTGCAATGCGGCGCGATTGTGAAATATCCACCCAGCGTCTTCCGGCACTGTTTTGATTTCAAACGGCAATCCGGATTTCCACATTCCTGACAAATTTTTTTCAAGCGGCGGCCTTGCCGTTACGGAAAATCCGCCCGTCGATAACCACAAGTCCGGCGCCGATCAGCGCCATCCCAGCAAATTCAAAGGGTTCCAGCCGTTCGCCCAAAAACAGGGCGCCGAGCAGGATCGCTGAGACCGGAACCAGCAGCGTCACAAGGGACGCATTGGTCGCGCCGGCCGCGGCGACAAGGTTGAAATAGAGGATGTAGGCGAAGGCGGTTGAGAGCAGCGCCAGGCCGAAAACCGCGGCCCAGACGCCGGCGCTCGCGGAGAACAGCCCCTGCGTCCCGACGACGATCAGCACGATGGGAATCATGATGACGGTCGACGCGGTGAGCTGCCCGGTTGCGACGATCGCCGGCGGCACGCCGCGAAAACCTTTCGCCACGATCAGTGCCAGGCCGTAGGAGACCGACGCGCCGATCAGCGCGAATTTCGCCCAGACCGGTCCGCCGAGCGAGGCAAGCAGACCCGGTCCGATCATCACGGCCGTGCCGGCGATGCCGAGCAGCACGCCGGCGACCTTGTTGGCTGTGATCTTCTCGTCCGACGTCATCAGATTGGCGATGATGATCGTCCAGAACGGTGTCGTCGCGTTGAGCACCGAGGCAAGGCCGGCGCCGAGTTCCGTCTGGCCAGCGAAGATCAGCGAGAACGGGATGACATTGTTGAGGATCGCCAGCGCCACGAAGCGACCTGCCCAGGGGAAGGCCAGCCTGAACGACGGCCCGGCGATGCCGAGATAGATGTGCAGCGCCGCAGCCGCGATGGCGACGCGAAACAGCACCAGCGCGATCGGATGGATCTCCGCCACCGCGACGCGGGCGAAGAAGAAGGAGCCGCCCCAGATCAGGCCGAGCAGGATGAGCCGCGCCCAGTCGCCGGCCGACATCGTCTGCCGTGTGCCTGCCATCGCGATCTCGGCCATGGAATCCTCCCTCTGCCTATTGGACGGCGGCAATAGGCGCTTGCCAAGCAAACGGCCACCCGTTTTCAGCCTCCTGCCGCAACGGGTTTTTCCCGGTGGACCGACTGGCATGGAGTTCATTGCAACCAGTTCAATCCGCCCACAAAACCGTCTAGGTTCCGCCGCGACCGGGAGACCTTTGATGCAGCGATTCCAGACCGCGCGCGAAGCAGCACTCGCCTTGCGACCGGACGATCCGGTCTATTGTTTCCACCCGGACGTGCTGAAGGCCGATGCGAAGCAGTTCATGTCGATGTTCCCCGGCAAGACGGCCTATGCGGTCAAGACCAATGGCGAGAAGCTGGTGCTGAAGACGCTGGTCGAGGCCGGCGTCACCGCCTTTGACGTTGCCTCGCCCGGCGAGTTCGCGGCCGTCCGTGAAGTCTCGCCGACGGCGGAGATGCTTTACATGCACCCGGTCAAGGCGCAGTCGGACATCCGCCTCGCGCTCGAAAAATACGGCATCCGCGTCATCGCCATCGACCATGAAGACGAGGTGACCAAGCTCACCCGCGTGGTGCGCGCGCTCGACATCGATCCGGGCGCCATCACCGTCTTTGTCCGCATCCAGACCAAGGGCTCGGCCGCCTACGAACTGTCGAAGAAATTCGGCGCCGGCCCGTCCTATGCGGTCGAGCTCGCGCAGCGGCTCAACAAGACCGGCTACAAGGTCGGCATCTGTTTCCATGTCGGCAGCCAGATCGAGGACCCGGACACCTACGAGCGTGCGCTGTCCACCGCCGACTGGATCCGCAACCGCATGGGCTTTCCGCTCGCCGGCCTCGATGTCGGCGGCGGCTTCCCGGCCGACTATGGCGACGATCCGAATTCGAAGAAGCCGCCGATGCCGGCGATCGGCCAGATCATGTCGCGTCTCAGGAACGATCTCGACGAGTGGCAGTTCTCACGCGTGCCGCTGGTCGCGGAGCCTGGCCGCGTCATCGTCGCGCGCGCATTCTCCCTGATCGTGCGCGTGCTGCTTCGAAAGGGCAGGCGGCTCTACATCAATGACGGCATCTGGGCGTCGCTGTCGGATTCGTGGACCGGCAAGATCACGCTGCCGGCGCGCTTCATTCCCGACCCGGCGATCCGCCAGCGCAATGGCGAGGAGAAGAACATCGTGCCGTTCCGCGTCTGCGGCGCGACCTGCGATTCCGTCGATATCCTGTCGCGGCCGTTCTGGCTGCCCGAAACGGTCGACACCGGTGACTGGATCGAGATCGGCCACATCGGCGCCTATTCGATCTCGCTGCGTACGCGCTTCAACGGCTTTTACCCCGACACCTTCATCGAAGTGACGACACCCTTCGACGAGGGCGACGCGCCGCAAGGTTATGCGAGCCTCGAGACAATGGCGGGGTAGGGAGGCCGTGCGCCGACGCGCTCCCTCCCCCCTTGAGGGGAGGGTGGCTCGCCTGGCGGCAAAGCCGCGGGAAGCGAGCCGGGTGGGGTAAGTACGGCAGTGCGCCGACCTCATTCTGCAACGTTGCAAAGGCGTGCGCTTCAGGCGCGACCCCACCCGGCCAATCGCTTCGCGATTGTCCACCCTCCCTCAAGGGGAGGGACCGCCGCCCCGCCCGCGCCAAACCCACTTCTGTTCCGCAAATCCGTGGACAGATTTTTCGCACGTCTCCTGCCATCCGAAAATAGTTCGTAGCGATTTCAAGCGCTTGGCGAGCCGGCAGAAAAAATCTGCAACGAGCTGGAACACAATCTGTCCATACGGGTACGCCCAGGCCCCATAATACGCTCGGCAGCTTGCCAGTGGGAACGGGTGTACAACCGGCGCTCAGGCA
>DATJTE010000019.1:0-3154 GCA_035503715.1 Rhizobiaceae bacterium
GGCGGCTGAGGCGGGCATAGCGGCGCATCGCCTCTGCCGCCGCCTCGGCGTTCGCCGCAGGCGAAGTCTTGGGGTCGGGGTCGAATTCGCGTTCCTCAAAATGCGGGCGCGCGCGGCCATGATGGCAGGCGATGAGATGCAGGATGAGGTCCCGTTCGGAATTTTCCCGAATGCCGGGATCGTTCGCCGCGTCGATCAGCGAGCCGAATTCGTGCCGGTATCCCGCGCAGACGCGGTTGTCGAAACGCCCGTGTCTGCTTTTGGCCAGCGGATGCTGCAGATTCCTGTTGCCGATGGCGCGCTGCCACGACGGGCGGTTCTTCCCCTGGTCGTGCCAGCGTGCGGCCAGAACGACGGCATCGCGGATCGCGGCGTCGAGGCCAAGCCGTGCGGCGATTGCCGCGGCGGCCCTGCCGGTCCAGTCGAGATGATCGACAAGCGTCTGTTCGCTGCGTGCCGCCGCCGTCGCATCGAGGGCGGTTTCGGTGCTGCGGCCCTCGCCGAAGGCGACGAGCACGCGTAGCTCATCTTCGTCTTCCGGCAGGACCAGCCGCGCCTTTTCCTTCAGTTTGAGAGCGTCGGTGATGTCCGCAATGACCTTGTCGAGCGAATCCGCGACATCCGGTTCGGAGAGATCACCTTGACCGTCTGCGGATCCCAGAAGTTGGACCTGCCAGCCCTGCTCCTCGGTGTACCGGATGCGTACGCGTGCGCGTCTCGCGGAGTCGGGCCCGTCGGAAACAATATCCGCCACATCGGTCGCATCCCTGGAATCGCTATCCAGCAGGCCGTCGGAAAGACCGCCGGCTTCCTTCGGCAGAATGACCGTCGCGTTCGCGATAAGACCGGCATCCGCGAGTTCCGCTAAGTCTTCGATGCGCCGGGCTTTTCTGTCCGGCCGGATGACAAGAGCGCCGATGGGCGGTTCCCCTTGCTTGCCGCGCCCTGCAGCTATCTTCTTGAAGCATTCCGCGGCGCGCCAGCTTCGCTCGCGCAGGCGCTCCCAGGCCTTGATGGGATGGACTTCGAGCCAGTCGTCGATATCACCGCCATCGACAAGATCGGCCCCCTCTTCGCGCCAGGCAACGATCGTTTCGGGCGGCTCGCCCTCAATGCCGTGCAACCAATCCTCGACCGGCGGCCGTCCCGGCATGTCCCGTACCGATGTCAGCGCCCATTTGTCGAGCAGGATGTCGGTAAGCCGCCGAAGGCGGGGCCTTTTCGAAAATGCTTCCTCCACCGCAACCGGATCCGCCTCGACGACCGCTGCGAGCGCCGCCGGGCTCGCATCGAAGGCGTCGCCGTCGCGCCGCGGCGGTCTTTCCAGGATGCTGCGCGTCTTGTCGAGGCGCACGCCGAGGTCGTCGTCTTTTACGGGCGCCGCGCACACATCGACGAGCGCCACGAAGCCGGCATCACGGCCCAGGCGGTTTACGCGGCCCAGCCGCTGGATCATCGAATCGAGCGTCGTCAGGTCGCAAACCAGATGATCGGCATCGAGGTTCACTCCGACCTCGCCGGCCGAGGTCGCGACAAGGAACTGCGAGGATTCGACCGGCTCGCGCTCGCGGTGCGCAATGAATGACTTGAACAAAGCCGTACCGGCGAGTTCGTCGCGTTCGCGTCCGCGCAGCGTTCCGGTGAGCACTTCCACGGCTTCGCTGCCAACGGCTTTCGAGAGCACGCGGCGCACCTCTTTCGCGTCCTCCGGGGAGCGCACATAGACGAGCACGCGCGCCTTGGCATCGCGATGCGCCAGCGCGAGGTCGGCGAGACGTTGCGGCAGAAGCTTGGCGTCGGGCACGTCGTGAAAGCTCAGGGCCTTGCCCGCGCCGGTCCGGCGTTTCACCAGATCTTCACCGCGATCCTCGTCTGTCAGTCGGAATATGTCCGCAGCCGCAGAATCACGTACTTGTGCGGGATTCGCCGGCCGGCGCGTCGCGGAGAGCGACAGGACGCGGAGGCGCCTGGGCTGGCCCCGCTGGTCGTCCTCGATCTGACGAAGAAGCTCTTCGAACGCCGGCGAGAGCTGCGTCTCGTCATGCACGATGAGCGCATCATGTGCGATCAGCCCGGCGTTGAAGGCACGCATCTTCCAGCCAACGTTGCCGTAGCTCGAGAAAAGGAGGCGGCTGCCGATCATATCGACCGTGCCGACGACGATGGCGGCGCGCGCCGGGTCGGCCTGCCATTCGCGATTGTCGGCCAGCTCGCCTCGAAGGGTACTGATGGCAAGCGGCGAAGCGTCGCCGTCATGGTTTACGCACAATTTATCCAGCGCCCCGCGAATCCAGCCGGTGGCGGCGTTCGCATCGAGCGCCTTCAGCATGTTGAGCAGCTTGAGCGCCTCGTCGGTCGCCTGATCCACAACTGTCCGCCTGTCGACCACGTAGACCAGCCGCCGCGGCAGCCGCACCGCGCAGGCGGCGGCCTGCTCGGCAAGCGCAATCAGCCAGATCGCCATCACCGAGGTCTTTCCAAGCCCGGTCGGCAAATCGAGCGCCGCCGGAATCTTTCCGTTCAGTAACTGGCCAAACAGCCGACATTGCCATCGCATCGGCCAGTGACCGGTCAGGCGGAAAAAGTTCACCTGAAACGACTGCGGGGCGGCGCTCATCCGCGTGCGGCGCCTACACCGCGCCAGGTGCGTGCCGATCTTTTTGCGGCGGGAAAGCGGCTTCTCGAAAGAAGCTCCGAAATATGCTCCTGATTTACATCGTAGGCCGCGGCGATCTCGGACCGGGCAGCGCCCGCCGATCGGCGACGCCAGATCTTGATCGCGTCGTTTAGATTGAGGTGACGCGACGTAATATTTGCCTGCATCCTGCCTCCCGGTTGCTTGCCCGCCTATCTCATCAGAGCGGCGCGTTTGAACTCGACGCCGTCGACCGCCTGCGCCGCCGTCAGGTCGCGTCCGCGATCTTCGTGGTCGACGCCGAGGACGACAAAGCAGCGGGTCCTATCGGCCTATTCCTTCAGTTTCTTGAAAGAGGCCGCTGATTTCTTAAAAGAGGCCGGCGGTCATTCATCCCAATGGCCGAGGCGCCCCTATTGGGCTTTAGCATTGCCGATGCGGCGTCCAGCGCCCGTCTCAAAAATATGGACATATTTCTGACAGCCTCGGATCCGAGGAGCTCTTGTCCGCAGCCAGACG
>DATJTE010000020.1:0-3159 GCA_035503715.1 Rhizobiaceae bacterium
CACGAGATATTCGCCCGCCGTCTTGAAAGTGTAGGTCAAGCGCGCGTCGGTCTGCAATCCCGGCGCGTCGTTGCTGTACGCGCCCGGCAATTCGCGTCCGTTGGCGTCGAGAAGCTGCAACTGCGGATCGAATTGGCTGCCCAGACGCCGGCCCAGGATCTCGAAACTTAGACGCTGCCCGGCCATGACGCGAAACTTGAAGTAATCTGTCGTCTCGGCATCCGCCTTGCCGACAACCACGCACGGCACGGACACGGCTTGGGCCGTGCTCGGCGTGTGGTTCGTCGCCGCTTCGCTCAGCTGCGCCAGATCGTCAATGCAGAACAGCCGCAAGTTCGACATGCCGCGCCGCGTCGCCAAGCGGATCGAATGGAAGCCGAGCGGCGCATCCTTCGGCACTTCCAGCCGGACGAGCAATTTGCTGTTGTCCTTGCCGTTGTTGCCTTCGCTGGGGATCGTCGCCTTGGCGGGAAAGCTGGTCCTCAGGCCGGCCGGCCCGGCGAGGTTGTTGCCGGTGAGAGTCAGATCGAGCGTAGTGCCTCGCTGCATGCCCAGCGGCACCGCCGGTTTCAGCACCGGTGCTTGCGGATTGACGCCAGGAACCGGCGGTCTCTGTGCCTTGCCGTCGCCGATGCAGAATGGAAGAAGGAAAAGGGCGATCCCTAAACGCAAACATATGAGAGAATAACGCGAACGGTTCATGATGCGATCTCGCAGGAAGGAAGTCGAAACCAAAGGCGGCCAATGTCCGAAAGCGATGATACCGCTCTCACACGCAGTCGAAAAGGGTAAACGTTCTCGCACGACTGCCTTGATATTATCCTTGACAAATGTGCGGTTTCGAGGATAGATAAAAAGAACCGTCTAACTGCGGGAGCCGACCAAAGCGGAGGCCAAGATGCTGACGATTCGCCTTGCGAAAGCCGATTGGGCCAAAGCCTGGCGCGCTCTGATCGAGGTCGCGCCGGTGAGACTGGTCGGAGATGATCCTATCTACGAAGTCCTGCCGGCTCACCTGGAGATGTTGACCGCGCGCGGCTTCGCCTATGTGGTCGTGGCCATGCGAAGCCATCCTACGTTTGGCCCATATCCTTGTGGGTCGAGAAGCAGCAGATAGGTCGTTCACCAAGAACATGAACAGACGAACACCGTCGAAACCCATTTTTTTTGGCAAGAAGCATCTCGCGGAATAGAATAATACTTTAGTGCAGCCGAATCGCGTCTCGGTTGAGACGCGAACGGGGGAACCATCAGGCCGGTGAGAGTCGGCCTCTCGGGGCGAAGATCCATACGGATCGGGACACTTTCGCATCCTAGCCCGTCAGCTAACCTCGTAGGCCGGCCCGGTCGCGTTGTCCGGGCCAACGTGAAAGGGCACGCCCGTCTATCTCTCAAGACGAAGTGAAGCCCCATCTTTTATGTGGCGCTGTCGCCACAGGTGTCACCATGTTTGCTTCTTTCCTCTTTCCCAGCACTGGGTCCACGCTGCTGGACGTTCTGGCGTCGCTGGCTGAAATCCTCGCCGCGGCCGCCGTCGTTGCCTGGCTGACCCTGCGGTACATTCCCAACCAGCGAGTCGGCGTCGTCGAGAAACTGTGGTCGGGCCTCGGCTCGGTGCCGGAAGGCCGCATCATCGCCCTTGGCGGCGAGGCCGGCTATCAAGCCGACCTGTTGCGCGGCGGTGTGCATTTCGGACTTTGGAGATGGCAATATCGCGTTCACAAAGTCCCCCTGGTCACCATCCCGCAGGGGAAGATCGGCTACGTTTACGCGCGCGACGGCGAACCGTTGCCGCCCAGCCAAACCATTGGCCGCGTCGTCGAATGCAACAATTTCCAGGACGCGCGGGCGTTTCTCGGCGAGCGCGGCGACGAAGATGCGCCGCTGCCGCGCGGCCAACGCGGCCGGCAGCGCGCCATCCTGCGCGAAGGCGTTTACGCAATCAACCCGGCGCTGTTCGTGGTCATCACCGAGGACGCCGTCTATCGCCTGCCAAGCCTGCTCGGCTCTCAGGAAAACGCCAAGCTGTCCGCCTGGCATCAACAGCTGCGGCAGATCAACGGTTTCAGCCCCGTTGTCGTCGGCGCGCCGATCCGCGTTTTGGAAGCCGCCGCCGCCGATGATGAGGATGATGAATTGACACCCCGGCGCAAACGCGGCAGTATCGTCGGTGCGGCGATGCCCGAAGCGCCGGCGCCCCTGGACGAAGAGGGGCAGCGCGGTGTGGATACCATCGCCATCGTCACCATCCACGACGGCCCCTCGCTGCCGCCCGGCGAGATCATCGCTCCCGGCGTCGGCAACGACAATAACGACCCGAATTATCACAATAACTACCAAGATCCGGAGGCGTTCCTTCGCGCCGGCGGACGCCGCGGCCGGCAGTACATTCCCTTGACCGACGGCACCTACTTCATCAATCGCTGGTTCGCCACCATCGAGATGATTCCGAAAACGGTGGTGCCGATCGGCTACGTCGGCGTGGTGGTCAGCTACTATGGCCGGGTTGGCCGCGACGTGTCCGGCGACGCCTTCCGTCACGGCGAGCGCGTTGCCGAGGGCGAGCGCGGCGTCTGGGAGCGGCCACTCGGTCCCGGCAAATACCCCTTCAACACCTATGCCGGCCAGGTCATCCTCGTGCCGACGACCAACTTCGTCCTGCACTGGATCACCGGCAAGACCGAGGCGCACCGCTATGACGAGACGCTGCGCTCCATCGACCTGGTCACGCGGGACGCCTATGAGCCGCTCTTGCCGCTGTCCGTCGTCGTCCACATCGATTACCAAAAGGCGCCGAGCGTCATTCAGCGATTTGGCGACGTGAAAAAGCTCATTACGCAAACGCTCGATCCGATGCTGAGCGCGTACTTCCGCGACGTGGCCCACAAAAAGACGATGCTGGAGTTGTTGCACCAGCGCGACGCCATCCAGTCCGAGGCGCGGGAGGAGCTGCGCCGCAAGTTCCGCGATTTCGACATCGAATGCGTCGATGTTTTGATCGGCAAACCGGACACCGCTGAGGCCGGCGGCAAAATCGAGACGCTGCTGGAACAGCTGCGCATACGCCAGCTGTCAATCGAACAATTGGAGACTTACGAGCGGCAACGCGCCTCCGCCGACAAACTGCGCATGCTCAACGAGGCCCAGGCGCAGGCGTCG
>DATJTE010000021.1:0-5998 GCA_035503715.1 Rhizobiaceae bacterium
TGCCGGGCGCGACCACTGTCGTGGCCGATGCCTGCGGCACGGCAAATTCCGTCGCCACGAAAAAAGCCGAGATGATCGTCGTCTTCATGCGCCGCCGTTTGCCCAAGCTCTTTCCGGGCAAACTAGGAAAAGCCCCCGGCATAGTCGAGAGCGTAGTCGCCCGGCACGCGCGAATGGTGGCCAAATGGTTCCATTCGGCCACAGGTCGCAATCCAGGGCGGAAAGCGTGCGCGCCACCCGCCCTGCAATGGCTTTAGAGGATGAAACGCGACAAATCTGTGTTCTTCGACAGATCGCCGACGTGTTTCTGCACATAGGCGGCGTCGACCGTCACCTTGGTGCCGTTGCGATCGGGCGCGTCGTAGGAGATTTCGTCGAGCACGCGTTCCATCACCGTCTGCAGTCGCCGCGCGCCGATGTTCTCGACGCTGGCGTTGAGGTCGACCGCGATGCCGGCGAGCGCGTCGATGGCGTCGTCGGTGAAGTCGAGCTCCACGCCCTCGGTGTTCATCAGCGCTATGTACTGCTTGATCAGGCTGGCCTCCGTCTCCGTCAGGATGCGGCGGAAGTCTTCCTTTTCGAGCGCGCGCAGTTCGACGCGGATCGGCAGGCGGCCCTGCAGTTCGGGCAGAAGGTCGGACGGCTTCGAGACATGGAACGCGCCCGAAGCGATGAACAGGATGTGGTCGGTCTTGATCTGCCCATACTTGGTGGCGACCGTCGTGCCTTCTACGAGCGGCAACAGGTCTCGCTGCACGCCTTCGCGCGAAGGTCCGCCCTGCACGTCGCCGCGGGCGATCTTGTCGATCTCGTCAAGGAAGACGATGCCTTCGTTCTCGGTTACCTCGAGCGCGCGCCGCACAACCTCTTCCTGGTCGAGCAGCTTGTCGGACTCATCGTTGATCAGGACTTCATATGATTCCTTGACCGTCGTTTTGCGCGTCTTCGTGCGCTTGCCACCCATCGCCTTCGACAGCATCTCGTTGATGTTCATCACGCCAATGTTGGCGCCGGGCATTCCAGGAATCTCGAAGCTCGGCATGCCGCCGGTGCCGGTGTCGGACACCTCGACCTCGATCTCCTTGTCGTCCAGTTCTCCGTCGCGCAGCTTCTTGCGGAAGGAGTCGCGCGTCGCCGGGCTCGCGGTCTTGCCGACCAGCGCTTCCAGCACGCGCTCCTCGGCATTCACATGGGCGCGCGCCTTGACGTCCTCACGCATTTTTTCGCGCGTCAGACCGATCGCAACCTCGACGAGATCGCGCACGATCTGCTCGACATCACGTCCGACATAGCCGACTTCGGTGAACTTCGTTGCTTCCACCTTAATGAAGGGCGCCCCGGCAAGTTTGGCGAGGCGGCGGGAGATCTCGGTCTTGCCGACGCCAGTCGGACCGATCATCAAGATATTCTTCGGCATTACCTCTTCGCGCATCTGGCCTTCGAGCTGCTGCCGGCGCCAGCGGTTGCGCAACGCGATCGCGACGGCGCGTTTCGCATCCTTCTGTCCGATTATGTAACGGTCGAGTTCGGAAACGATCTCGCGGGGGGAAAAAGTCGTCATGGTCTGCTCTCTTCTGGCGCGTCCCGTTTCATCATGAGGGCCGGCCCGTAAATCGATGTTCTGGTGTCGAAGGCCGTGAAGCCGGCCTTCTCGTAAGCGCGGATGGCACGTTTGTTTGCCGGATCCGGATCGATCACCACGCGTGGCGCGCCTTCGGCAAACAACTGGTCGACGAAATCGCGGATGATCGCGGAACCGTGGCCTTTGCCGATCAGATCCGGATCGCCGATGGAAACATCGATACCCAATGTGCCGGTCGGCTGATCCTGATACGGATGATCGTCCTCCAGATGCGGATCGTAGCTCTGGAGGTAGGCTATCGGCGTCCCATCGAGCTCGACGATCAGTGGCTCGGTAGCGATGTCGTCCATCGCTTCCTTGATCTCGGCGATCGCTTCGGCCGGATCGCCCCACCACTCGACGAGATGGGGTTGCTTCAGCCATTCGCCCAACATTGGCAGGTCGTCTGCTTCGACCGCGCGAAACGAATAGCGGCTCCTACTCGGCATCGATGCTTTCCAGCACAATGCTCTTGTTCGTGTAGACGCAGATGTCGGAAGCGATCTCCATCGCTCTGCGGGCGATGTCTTCGGCGCTCTTGTCTGTGTCCATCAGCGCGCGCGCCGCGGCGAGCGCATAATTGCCGCCCGAACCGATCGCCATGACGCCATGCTCGGGCTCAAGCACGTCGCCGGTGCCGGTGAGGGCAAGCGAGACTTTCTTGTCGGCGACGAGCATCATTGCTTCGAGACGCCGCAAATAGCGGTCGGTGCGCCAGTCCTTGGCGAGCTCGACACAGGCACGCGTCAATTGTTCAGGGTATTGCTCGAGCTTGGCTTCGAGCCGCTCGAGCAGGGTGAAGGCATCCGCTGTCGCGCCCGCGAAACCGGCAATGACATTACCCTTGCCGATCCGGCGAACCTTCTTGGCGTTGCCCTTCATGATTGTTTGGCCAAGGCTGACCTGGCCGTCGCCCGCGATCACGACCTTTCCGCCCTTGCGGACGGTCACGATCGTCGTGGCGTGCATGGATTCATTCGACATACAGGACTCCGATGGCGCACGGTCCCGAAAAGGCGATCCGCGCGGTACGAGTGAACTTGCCGCCTTATGTATGCAGCAGCGCCGACATTGCAAATTGGCTGTTTGCCATGCCGGCCAAAGCTTTGCACGGTAACTGGAATTTCAGCGGACGCACTGTTATAGGGCTCGCGCCCGATCGCGGGAATGGAGAACCGGCATGGCTTCGGCCAAGGACAAGCGCGCGGCGAGTATCAGCCGCAAGACGAAGGAAACCGAGATTTCGGTGATCGTCGAGATCGACGGCACGGGCCGTTTCGACGTCTCGACCGGCGTCGGCTTCTTCGACCATATGCTGGAGCAACTGTCCCGCCATTCGCTCATCGATATCACGGCCAAGGCGAAGGGCGACCTGCACATCGACGACCACCACACGGTGGAGGATGTCGGGATTGCGCTCGGTCAGGCGATTGCCAAGGCGCTTGGCGAGCGCCGCGGGATCAACCGCTTCGCATCGATCGATCTTGCCATGGACGAGACGCTGACGCGCGCCGCGGTCGATGTGTCGGGCCGGCCGTTCCTGGTCTGGAACGTCGCCTTCTCGTCGCCGAAGGTCGGCACGTTCGACACCGAGCTGGTGCGCGAGTTCTTCCAGGCGTTCGCCCAGAACGCCGGCATCACGCTGCACGTGAACAATCTCTATTTTGCCAACAATCACCATCTGGCGGAGACCTGCTTCAAGGCGGTCGCTCGCGTGCTGAGGGTCGCGCTCGAGCGTGATCCTCGCCAGGCGGATGCGATTCCCTCGACCAAGGGCACATTGAGAGGCTGAGCGATGGCAAGCTACAGTGTCATGGTCGCGCCCGGACGCCCCGGGGCGGACGGACCGGAAACAGAATATGTGCGCGATGGATTTGCCATCCTCGCATTTCTTGTCCCATGGTTGTGGCTCCTGTGGCACCGCCTCTGGATTGAGGCGCTGTTCGCCGTAGCTGCAGCGCTTGCGCTGGCAGCGCTAGGAAACATAGCCGGCTATGGAATCGCCGGATCGTTGCTTTCGCTGCTGGTGTCGATCTATGTCGGGCTGGAGGGAGCGGCATTGCGCGTCTCGGCGCTGCAGCGTCGCGGCTGGGTCGAATGGGGTGTGGTCGAGGCTGACTCGGTCGATGACGCGGAAGTCCGTTTCGTAACTGAACTGGATCAGGACGCACCAGTGAGCGACCAGCCATTGCCCGTCCTGCAGCAGCGAATGGCGAATCCCCCGGTCGCATCGCACGGGCCTGGCCTGCTGCTCAACGCCGGCGACCGCTGATGCGCGTTGCCATCATCGACTACGGTTCGGGCAATCTCCGCTCGGCGACGAAGGCTTTCGAGCGCGCCGCGCGCGAGGCAGGGATCGCGGCCGAAATCGATCTCACGTCGAATGCCGATCGCGTGCGCGCGGCAGATCGCATCGTGCTTCCTGGCGTTGGTGCCTATGCGGACTGCCGGGCCGGTCTCGATGCCGTCCCCGGAATGGTCGAGGCGATTGACGAGGTTTCGGTCAAAAACGCGCGCCCGTTCCTGGGTATCTGTGTCGGGATGCAGCTGATGTCCGAACGCGGACTGGAGAAGACCATAACGAAGGGCTTTGGCTGGATCGCCGGCGACGTAAAGGAGATCGCGCCGAGCGATCCGACGCTGAAAATCCCACAAATCGGCTGGAACACCATCGAGCTGACTCGCAGTCATCCGTTGTTTGCCGGCATTCCCACAGGACCCGACGGGCTGCACGCGTATTTCGTGCATTCGTATCATCTTGATGCAAAGCGTACCGAGGATGTGATGGCGGTTGCCGACTATGGCGGCGCCGTCACGGCCGCGGTCGCGCGCGGAAACATGGCTGGCGCTCAGTTCCACCCGGAAAAGAGCCAGGCGCTCGGCCTGGCGCTCATTGCGAACTTCCTCAGGTGGAGGCCATGATCCTGTTTCCGGCCATCGACCTGAAGGACGGCCAGTGTGTGCGCCTCAAGCTTGGCGAGATGTCGAGCGCGACGGTCTACAACACCGATCCCGCCGCGCAGGCGCGCGCCTTTGAAACGCAAGGCTTTGAGTGGCTGCACGTCGTCGATCTGAACGGTGCCTTTGCCGGCAAGTCGGTGAACAGCGCGGCCGTTGGCGCCATCCTGCAAGCGACCAAAAACCCCGTCCAGCTCGGCGGCGGCATCCGCACCCTGCCGCAGATCGAGGACTGGCTCGACCGCGGATTGGCGCGCGTCATCCTTGGCACTGTGGCGGTCCGCGATCCCGATCTTGTGAAGAAAGCGTGCAAGGCATTTCCCGGCAAAATCGCTGTCGGCATCGACGCCAAGGGCGGCAGGGTCGCAGTCGAAGGCTGGGCGGAGGCTTCGGCGCTTGGTGTCATCGAACTGGCGAAAAAGTTTGAAGGCGCGGGCGTCGCAGCGATCGTCTACACCGATATCGATCGCGATGGCGTGCTGGCCGGCATCAACTGGGACGCAACGATCGAACTTGCCAATGCGGTCTCCATTCCTGTCATTGCCTCCGGTGGCCTCGCGTCGCTCGATGACATCCGCCGCATGACCATGCCCGATGCGCAAAAACTCGAAGGCGCCATCTCCGGTCGCGCGCTCTATGATGGCCGGATTGATCCCGCCGACGCGCTGGCAATCCTGAAGCGACGGCAATGACCCTTAAATCCCGCGTCATTCCGTGTCTTGATGTGAAAGACGGCCGCATCGTCAAAGGCGTCAACTTCGTCGACCTGATCGACGCCGGCGATCCGGTCGAGGCGGCTAAGGCCTATGATGCCGCCGGTGCGGACGAGCTTTGCTTCCTCGATATCATCGCGTCTTCCGACAATCGCGAAACCATTTTCGACGTGATCGCCAAGACCGCCGAGCAATGTTTCATGCCGCTGACCGTGGGGGGCGGCGTTCGACAGGTGTCGGACATTCGTAAGCTGCTGCTTGCCGGTGCAGACAAAGTGTCCATCAACACCGCAGCAGTGAAAAATCCCGGCTTTGTCGCCGAGGCTGCGGACAAGTTTGGTAATCAGTGCATCGTCGTGGCGATCGACGCCAAGAAGGTATCGGCCTCGGGTGAGGCAGATCGCTGGGAGATATTTACCCATGGTGGCCGGGAGCGCACCGGGATCGATGCGATCGAGTTCGCTCGAAAAGTCGTCGATCTCGGCGCCGGTGAAATCCTGCTGACGTCGATGGATCGCGACGGCACCAAAGCCGGCTATGATATTGCGCTGACGCGAGCGGTCGCCGATGCCGTCCGTGCGCCCGTCATCGCCTCGGGGGGCGTCGGCACGCTCGATCACCTGGTCGAAGGCATTCGCGACGGCCATGCGACGGCAGTCCTTGCTGCCTCGATTTTCCATTTCGGCACCTATTCGATCACCGAGGC
>DATJTE010000022.1:0-38386 GCA_035503715.1 Rhizobiaceae bacterium
GCTCGATGCGTCGAGCGTAAATGCGCCGGTGCCGGTGCCTGCGTCGCCGAGCGTGAGTGTGTCGTCGAATGTGAGTGCGCTGCCGTTGCGCACTGTCACTGTTTCCCAGCCGGTGAAGCGGGACATGTTCGATGCCGTCACGTCGTCGATCGTAATCCTGTCGGCGTCCGTGCCGCCGGCGATCCGCGTGGTTGCGCCGATTTCAGCTTGGCCAAGCCCGCGCAGCGTCGCCGTGTCATTGCCCGCCGCCAGGTCGACGAAGCCGCCGATCGTGCCGCCGCCATCCCAGGTGAAGGTGTCGTTGCCGAAACTCAGCAGCACGTTGCCGCCGACCTCGCCGCCGGTGACGGTCACGCGGTCGGTGCCGCCGCTGACGCTGATGTTGCCGCCGATGCGGCCGTTGGACAGGATGATCGTGTCGTTGCCGAAGCCGGCGACGAGATTGCCGTCGATCTGCCCGCCGGACATGTCGAAGAGATTGTCGTCCAGCTTCATGTCGACACGGCCGATGCGGCCGCCGGACATGTATGCTTCGTCGCCATCCTCGAAGAAGCCGACGATATGTCCGGTGCTCATCCTGAAGACGTCGATATTGTCGCCCTGGCTGAGCGACTGGATCTGGCCACCCGACATCGTGAAGCTGTCAATGCCCGAGCCTTGCTGGACGTTGCCGGTGACGGTGCCGCCGGAGATGATGAAGCTGTCCGCGCCGGCACCCTGATTGACAGTGCCTTGGATCGTGCCGGCATCCATGGTGATGGCGTCCACGCCTGCGCCGAAGGTGACATTGCCGGCGATCGTGCCCGTTCCGGTGACCTGCAGTGTGTTGTTGCCGCCGGGATCGTTCAGCCCACCGACGGAAGTGCCGCTGTCGCATACATAGGCATCGTCACCGGCCGGGGGCGCGAAGGCGCAGGCCGCCCTGGCATCATCCGCGCCGAAGGCAAAGATCGCCGGAGCCGAGGCGAGCAGGCTGAAATGCAGCAGGGAATATCTGAAACGCCAGCGAGAACGGGAAAAAGGCTCGACACCTCGTGCCGGGGAAGCAATGCGCCGCATCAACACTCTCCTCGTGCCAGCACGTGACAGCGCCAGCGAGTGTCCAAACCCCGAATCCGCTTAACAAGAACAAGACACAACTACAGGGAAAGTACAACTGGAGAGGGTATTGGCTCAGTTGAGCTTGTTGTGAGCACTTAATGAAAACTTAATCGAGCGACGCTCGGGCGCGGCCCATGTGGCGGTTTTCAGCGACCCTCGCGCGGGCTAGGCTGCAGCAGGACAGGGAGTTTTCATGCCGCTCACCGACAGTTTAGGTCAGCAGATTTCGGGCGCCGCGGCGAAAAGCGTGGGCGACTACGAGACGGCGCTGCACGGGCTGCAATGCTTCATCGGCGATCCGGTCGGCGCGGTCGATCGCGCCATCGCCGCGTCGCCCGATTTTGTCATGGCGCATGTGCTGAAGGGCTATCTCTACGGCCTTGCGACGGAGCGCGATGCGATCGCGGTCGCGCGCGAGGCTCATGCCGCCGCGGCCAGGCTGCAGGCGACCGCACGCGAGGCCGCGCATGTCGCGGCACTCGGCGAACTCGCGCGCGGGCATTGGCATGAGGCCGGCCGCATCCTCGAAGATTTGACGATCGAGCATCCGCGCGACGCGCTGGCGTTGCAGGCCGGTCACCAAATCGATTTCTTCACCGGCAATTCGCGCATGCTGCGCGACCGCATCGCGCGCGCCATGCCGGTGTGGTCGCAAAACATGCCGGGCTATCATGCCGTGCTCGGCATGCAGGCCTTCGGGCTCGAAGAAATGGGCGATTATGCCCGCGCGGAGGCCCTCGGCAAACGCGCCATCGAACTCGAGCCGCGCGACGGCTGGGCGCAGCATGCGGTGGCGCATGTGATGGAGATGCAGTGCCGGCAGCGCGACGGCATCGCGTGGATGTGCGCCAATCCCGACGCGTGGACAAGAGAGAGCTTTCTCCAGATCCACAATTGGTGGCATCTGGCACTGTTCCACTACGAGCTCGGCGAAACGGACGAGGTGCTGAAACTCTTCGACGGTCCGATCTTCGGCGCGCGGTCGATGATTGCGCTGAATATGCTCGACGCCTCGGCGATCCTCTGGCGGTTGCATCTCGGCGGCGTCGATGTGGGGAACCGCTGGACGGTGCTCGCGGAGAATTGGGCGCCGAAAGCGAAGGCCGCGAACTACGCCTTCAACGACATGCACGCCATGATGGCGTTCGTCGGCGCGGAGCGTGACGATCTTGCGCAAACGCTGCTCGCCGCGCAGGCGGATGCGATCGCGGCAGGCGACGACAATGCGGAATTCACGCGCGATGTCGGGCAGCCGATGGCCGCGGCAATCCACGCATTTGGTAAAGGCGATTATGCGCAGACGGTGCGGCTGATCCGGCCGGTGCGGTCGATCGCGCACAAGTTCGGCGGCAGCCATGCGCAACGCGACGTCATCGATCTGACGCTGATCGAAGCGGCGTTCCGCGCAGGCGACGTGGCGCTCGCGCGCGCCCTGTCGTCCGAGCGCGCCACCGCGCGGCCGGACAGTCCCCTGTCGCAACTGTTTGTGAAAAGGGCTGCTGCGTAGCGCCGGCTGTCAGGAGCTGTCAGCAATCTTTTTTCTGAATCTGTCCACGGGGTATCCGCCTCATGGGATAATTCGCTCATCGCCCTCATCGGGACCCTGGAGCTAGACCAGGTTTCAGGGGAGGGAGACGGCGTCCGGGCCGGCGGCACTATGGTCGTGCCGCTTAGGGAGTCGATCCCCAAGACCCGGTCCCTTGGAGGCGGTCAGCGCTGGCGGCGCAAATGCCCAGGCCAGCCCACCAAGACCAGGGAAAGAGCGTCGGCGGGGCGCGGGAGACCGCGCCAGTATTTAGTTTCGGTAGGCTCGGCCCCGCGCCCCGCTTCCCGAACTACCTCCCGGTGAACGGGAGTGCTCTTTGACAATGGTCAGGCCGGCAAAACGCCGGAGCGTGGCAACGGGAACGTGTATCGAGCGTAAGGCTCAAGCTGCGGCCGGGAACAGACTCCACTTGGTCGGGCGGAAAGCGACGCGGCTCTTTTGCGCCGCCGGGTGATCGATCGGCACCTCGATCTCGACGCGATGGTTTTCCGGCCCGACTGTGAGCTCAATGCGCTTGGTGCCGGCAACGCGCCTGCTGGACGACACGGTTCCGGCGATGCAGCCGCCACAGCCGTCGAGCAGCTCCACATCATGCGGCCGGAAATGCAGCGTCGCGGCGCCCTGGTTGACATCGGCTGTGCCGATGCCGATCGGCCGGTCCTCCAGCCAGATCTCGCCGTGATCGACGCGCACCGGCAGCCCGCTCGACTCTCCGATGAAAGAAAACACGAAGGGCGAGTTCGGCGTGTCGTACACTTGGTCGGATGTGCCCACCTGTTCGATCTGCCCCTGGCTCATCACAACGACGCGATCGGCGAGCTCCAGCGCTTCTTCCTGATCGTGCGTGACGAAGACAGTCGTATGCCCGGTGCGGTCGTGAATCTCGCGCAGCCAGCGGCGCAGCTCGCGGCGAACCTGCGCGTCGAGGGCGCCGAACGGCTCGTCGAGCAACAGCACGCGCGGCTCGATCGCCATGGCGCGAGCAAGCGCCACGCGCTGGCGCTGGCCGCCGGAGAGCTGGTTCGGATAGCGGTTCTCCAGACCAGAAAGCTGGACGAGGTCGAGCAATTCCAGCGCACGGCGTCGGATTTCGGCTTTCGGAGGGCGCGCCGCACCGTGCCGGACCTTCAGCCCGAAGCCGATATTGTCGGCGACGGTCATGTGACGGAACAGCGCGTAGTGCTGGAAGACGAAGCCGACATTACGTTCCTGCACGCTCTTGTGCGAGGCGTTCTCTTCGCCGAAGAAAATGGCTCCGGAGGTCGGGAATTCGAGCCCGGCGATCAGGCGCAACAACGTCGTCTTGCCAGAGCCGGACGGCCCGAGCAGAGCAATCAGCTCGCCGGCGCGGATGTCGAGCGATACGTCATGCAGGGCCGGAAACTGGTCGAATTCCTTGCGGACGTTCCTGATGCTGAGTTCCATTCCGCGCTCCTGGCTCGGCTTGGGAAGACTGCCGCCGGTGTTTTGGGCAAAAACTGGCTGCGAGACAAGAGACGCCTCGGACGAAACCTTATGCGCGGCTCTGTCGAGCGCGACGACGTTGTCGGCGAGGCCGTCGCGTAACTCTTCCGGATTCGGAAGTGCGCGTTCTGCAGCTCGGGTTTTTCCTGCGCTTGCGATCATGATCAATGTCCAATTCCGGTTGCGGCGATTTGATCGGCGTATCGCCATTCGAGCCACGTCTTGATGACCAGTGTCACGAGCGCCAGCCCAGCCAGCACCGCCGCCAGACTGAAAGCCGAGACCTGTGCCAGCGCCCTGAACTCCTGATAGTAAAGCTCGATCTGCAGCGGCATCGTCACGGTTTCACCGCGCAGCTTGCCGGAGATCACCGCAACGGCGCCGAATTCGCCCATAGCGCGCGCATTGCAGAGCAGAACGCCATAGAGCAAGGCCCATTTCACGTTCGGCAACGTGACGTACCAGAAGGTCTGCCAGCCTGACGCGCCGAGCGACAGAGCGGCCTCCTCATCGCCGGTGCCCTGGTCCTGCATCAGCGGGATCAGCTCGCGCGCGATGAACGGGAACGTGACGAAGACGGTCGCGAGCACGACGCCCGGTACCGCGAAGATGACCCGTATGCCGTAATCTTCGAGAAGCCAGGAGCCGATCGTCGTGAAGGGCCCGAGAAGCAGCACGTAAACCAGCCCGGCCACCACCGGCGATACCGAGAACGGCAGATCGATCAGCGTGATCAGGAAGGCGCGGCCGGGAAAACGAAATTTGGCGATCGCCCAGGCCGCGGCAATTCCGAACACGAGATTGGACGGGACGGCGACCGCCGCGACGAGCAGCGTTAGCAGAATCGCGGAGGTCGCATCGGCGTCCCTGAAGGTCGTCAGCGCCGGTCCTATGCCAAGACCGAGAGCCTGAACGAACACCGAGACGAGCGGCACGACAAGGAAGAGCGCCAGGATCACACATGTGAGCGAGATGAGCGCGATGCGGACAGGAGCGGATTCTGTCGTTGCCGACCGAACTGCTCTCGCCGGTGGAATTGCAGCGGTCACGAGCGCGGCGGCGTCAGACATTGCCGAACCTCCGATTGCTCCAGACCTGGATGAGGTTGATGGCGAGCAAGATCAGGAAAGAGACGGTGAGCATGACTGCTGCGATCGCTGCAGCGGCCGCGTACTCTCGCTCCTCCAGCCGGAAGACGATGAGCAGGGGAAGAATTTCGGTCTGCCGCGGAATGTTGCCGGCGATGAAGATAACCGAGCCGTACTCGCCGACGGCGCGCGCGAAGGCGAGTGAGAAACCGGTGAGGATGGCAGGGATCAGCGGCGGCAAGATCACACGCACAATCGTCGTGCGGCGTTCGGCGCCGAGCGTCGCTGCCGCCTCCTCGATCTCGCGATTGAAATCCTCGAGCACAGGCTGAACGGTGCGCACCACAAAGGGCAGGCCGATGAAGACCAGCGCAATCCAGATACCGACAGGAGTGTAGGCGATGGTGATGCCGTAAGGCGCGAAAAGCTGGCCGAACCAGCCTGACGGAACGTAGAGCGAGGTGAGCGCGATGCCTGCAACGGCAGTAGGCAAGGCGAAAGGCAGGTCGATAATCGCGTCCAGCAGGCGCCGCGCGGTGAAGCGGTAGCGCACCAGCACCCAGGCGATCATGACGCCAATGACGACGTTGAAGGCGGCGGCGAGCAGCGAGGCGCCGAAGCTCAATCTGAGCGCCGCGAGAAAGCGCGGACCGGTAACGATGCGCTGAAAGCTCGCCCAGTCGAGTTCAAACGTTCTGATGAAGAGGCCCGCGATCGGGATCAAAACGATCAGCGATAGATAAAAGACGGTGAAGCCGAACGTCAGGCCGAAGCCTGGAACGATGCTTGGCTTCTTAAATCGGATGTGCGCCACGCTCTGACCTCTCTATCTTACACGGAAGGGCGGGCCGTGGGTTTTGCCCGCGGCCCGCCTGCTTGCTTGGGAGGCTAAGCTTGGTCAGTCCTTCGAGTAGATCTGGTCGAATATGCCGCCGTCGCCGAAGTGCTCGGGCTGCGCCTTCGCCCACCCGCCGAAAACCTCGTCGATCTTGACGAGCTTCACATCGGGGAAGACCTTCAGGTCGGCCGCATCGACATGCTCCGGATGGCCCGGCCGGTAGAAGTTCTTGGCGAAGATTTTCTGGGATTCCGGCGAGTAAAGTTCATCCAGAAAAGCCTTGGCGACCTCACGCGTGCCGTTCTTGTCGACGTTCTTGTCGACAATGGCGACCTTCACCTCGGCGAGAATGGAGAGCGACGGAACGACGATCTCATACTCGCCTGCGCCGAACTCCTTGAGCGAGAGCAGCGCCTCGTTTTCCCACGCGATCAGAACATCGCCGACTTTGTTCTGGACGAAAGTGTTGGTTGAGCCGCGCGCGCCGGTGTCGAGCACCGGGACGTTCTTGTAGAGCGCGGCGACGAAATCCTGCGCCTTCTGCTGATCGCCACCGGTCTGCTCAAGCTCGTAAGCCCAGGCAGCGAGGTAGTTCCAGCGCGCACCGCCGGATGTCTTCGGGTTCGGTGTGATGACCTGGACGCCTTCCTTGACCAGATCGTTCCAGTCCTTGATGCCCTTCGGATTGCCGCCGCGGACGAGGAAGACGATGGTCGAGGTGTAGGGCGAGGAAGCATCCGGGAATTCGTCTTTCCAGCCAGCGTCGATCAGTCCGCCCTTTTCGATGGCGAGGATGTCGCCCTCGAGCGGGAAGGTGACAACATCGGCGGGAAGACCCTCGAGGACAGAGCGAACCTGGGCGCCGGAGCCGCCATGGCTATTGCTGACGGTCACGTCCTTGCCGGTCTTTTCCTTCCAGACCTTGGCAAAGTGATCTGCATATTCGCGATAAAGCTCCCGGGTCGGGTCGTAGGAGACGTTGTTCAACGTGTCCTGGGCGAAGGCGAAGCCGAGGCCTCCGAACTGCACGCCGGCCGCGAGGATCGTGGAAAAAAGGAATGCTCTCGTTCGGTTGGTCATCGTAACCTCCAGGGAGTTAACGATTAAACACTACTGATATGGTAGTGATTAGATAGAGCAGTTCATTCTTATTTTCCTACGCCCGTTAGAACGTTTCTCTCTTTCTGTGCCGATTTCGGGATTAGCTTACTACAGAAGGCGAAATCTCTTCCGCGATCGAAGTCTCGTCGAGCACTGCTCGCGTTGCCTCGGCGACCTTGCCGAAGACCTTGCGGATTTCACAGGTCGCCTCGTCCGAGCAGTCTTCACAGCGACGGTAGGCGATGCGGCTGAGACAGGGCAGGAGTGCGACCGGTCCGTCGATGATACGCAGCACCTCGCCATAGGTGATCTGCTCCGCCGGCTTCAGCAGCATGTACCCTCCTACCTTGCCGCGGCGGCTATAAACGAGGCCGTTGCGATTTAGTTGCAGAAGGATTTGCTCGAGGAACTTCTTGGGGATCGCCTGCTCGCGAGCGATATCCGGAATCGCGAGGGCTTTTCCAGGCTCCGCACGCGCCAGCATGACGAGAGCGCGGAGGGCATATTTGGCTCGCTGGGAAATCACGGATTCTGCGGGGTCTTAACTCTATCAGTTTGATCGAGTTAAGACTTTTGCCTGCAGGCGACAAGGGCGGGGCGCCCAGGAAATGAGTTTTGTCGGACAGTGTCCGGCTTTCTTGTCCGACAAATACCTTGCGCGGCGAATTTTTGCGGGGTACGAAAAAATGTGGTCCGACCACGCAATGCCCGCCCGAGTGCGGCTTCGGCGTGCTCGTTGGACGATAGTGCGGCGGAGGGTTTCCGGCCGCATGAGGTCAGGTGGACAGGCACGATCCGCCGGCCGGGAGGACGCGGCACAATGTATCTCGGGCTCGATCTCGGCACGTCCGGTGTCAAGGCTCTGCTGATTGACGCCAACCAGACGATCGTCGCCTCGGCGAACGACGCGCTCGACGTTTCGCGCCCCCATTCCGGCTGGTCCGAACAGGATCCGGCGCATTGGATCGCCGCGACCGAAGAGGCCGTAGGCCATCTCAAGGCGTCGCATGGCCGCGAGCTTGCTGCAGTGAAGGGTATCGGCCTCTCCGGCCAGATGCATGGCGCGACGCTGATCGACGAAAACGACCAGGTGCTGAGGCCCTGCATTCTCTGGAACGACACGCGCAGTTTTGCCGAGGCGGAACAACTCGACCGCAACCCGCTGTTCAGGCCGCTCACCGGCAATATCGTCTTTCCGGGTTTCACCGCGCCGAAACTGGTCTGGGTGAAGAACAACGAGTCCGAGATTTTCAACCGCGTGAAGCGCGTGTTGTTGCCAAAGGATTACCTGAGGCTCTGGCTGACCGGCGACTACATTTCGGAAATGTCGGACTCGGCTGGCACATCCTGGCTCGATGTCGCGCGCCGTGCGTGGTCGGACGAGTTGCTCGCCGCCACCGATATGGACGTCAGCCAGATGCCGTCGCTGGTCGAAGGCACCGAGCCCGGCGGGACGCTTCGGTCCGAACTCGCGAGCCGCTGGGGCATTAGCGGCAATGTCGTCGTTGCGGGCGGTGCGGGCGACAACGCAGCCTCCGCTTGCGGCATGGGCACGGTGAGCGAAGGCCAAGCCTTCGTCTCGATCGGCACGTCGGGTGTGTTGTTCGCCGCCAACGCGTCGTACCTGCCGAATCCCGAAAGCGCGGTGCACACCTTCTGCCATGCGCTGCCGAACGCCTGGCATCAGATGGGCGTGATCCTCTCGGCGACGGATTCGCTCAACTGGCTGTCATCGGTGACAGGCAAATCGGCAGGCGATCTCACGGGCGAACTTGGCGACACATTAAAGGCGCCGACGGGTGTCACCTTCCTGCCGTATCTGTCCGGCGAACGCACGCCACACAATGACGCTGCGATCCGTGGTTCGTTCACCGGTCTCGGACATGAATCGGATCGCGCGGTGCTGACGCAGGCGGTGCTCGAAGGCGTCGCCTTCGCGTTCCGCGACAGTCTGGAAGCATTGCACGCCGCCGGCACTGAGCTGTCGCGCGTCACCGCCATCGGCGGCGGTTCGCGGTCGAAATATTGGCTGAGATCGATCGCGACCGCGCTCGGCATTCCCGTCGATCTGCCGGCTGACGGCGATTTCGGCGCGGCCTTCGGCGCCGCGCGGCTCGGCCTCATCGCGGCCGAGAACGCCGATCCGATCAAGGTCTGCACGCCGCCCGCTGCGTCCGGCTCGATCGAGCCAGACAAGGCGCTCGCGGACGCATACGCAAATGCCTATCGGCGCTATCGCGCCCTTTATCCTGCCATCGGAGGAGTTTCATCGTGAGCACCGGTTTCTTCGGCGACATCAAGCCCATCAAATACGAAGGGCCGGACAGCAAGAACCCGCTCGCCTATCGCTACTACGACCAAGATGAGATCGTGCTCGGCAAGCGGATGAAGGATCATCTGCGCTTCGCCGTCGCCTATTGGCATTCCTTCGCGTGGCCGGGTGGCGACCCCTTCGGTGGCCAGACGTTCGAGCGTCCGTGGTTCGGCGACGACATGAAGGCGGCGAAGTTGAAGGCCGACGTCGCCTTCGAAATGTTCACGCTGCTCGGCGTGCCGTACTTCTGCTTCCACGACGCGGATGTGCGACCGGAGGCGTCGACCTTTGCCGAGAGCGCGGCTCGCCTCGATGAGATCACCACCTATTTCGAATCGAAGATGAAGAAGAGCGGCGTGAAGCTGCTCTGGGGCACCGCCAACCTCTTCTCGCACCGCCGCTTCATGGCGGGCGCCGCGACGAATCCTGATCCAGATATCTTCGCCTACGCCGCGGCGACCGTGAAGAAATGCCTCGACGTGACGAAACGGCTGAAAGGCGAGAACTACGTTCTGTGGGGCGGCCGCGAAGGCTACGAGACGCTGCTCAACACAGATCTTGCGCGCGAGATGGATCAGGCCGGCCGCTTCCTCTCGATGGTCATCGACTACAAGCACAAGATCGGATTCAAGGGTACGATCCTGATCGAGCCGAAGCCGCAGGAACCGACCAAACACCAGTACGACTACGACGTCGCGACCGTGTATGGCTTCCTCAGGAAGTACGGACTCGAGAAGGAAGTGAAGGTCAACATCGAGCAGGGTCACGCGATCCTGGCCGGCCACTCCTTCGAACACGAGCTCGCGCTGGCGAACGCGCTCGGCATCTTCGGTTCGATAGACATGAACCGCAACGACTACCAGTCAGGCTGGGATACCGATCAGTTCCCGAACAACGTCCCGGAGATGGCGCTGGCATACTATCAGGTGCTGTCCGGCGGCGGCTTCAAATCAGGCGGCACGAATTTCGACGCGAAGCTGCGGCGTCAGTCGCTCGATCCGGAAGACCTGCTGGTTGCGCATATCGGTGGCATGGACGCGTGTGCGCGTGGCGTGAAGGCCGCGGCAAAGATGATCCAGGATAAGGCGCTGTCGGGACCGCTTGAGGAACGTTACGCCGGCTGGAAGACGGCCGAGGGCCGGGCGATCCTTGCCGGCAAACGAACGCTCGAAGACCTGGCCGAGCGCGTTGTGTCGAAAAAAATCGAGCCGAAACCGAAGTCTGGCAAGCAGGAGCTGCTTGAGAATATCGTCAACCGGTACGTCTAATGGTGCCGGAGAACGCAAAGCGGCCGGGCTTGCTCGGCCGCTTTATATTTTGAGGTCGAACCCGCTCGTTGCCAGCACTACGCCATTGATCATCAGCTCGATCTTGTGATCACCTGCGGCGTGCTTGCGCGTTGTGAAGTCTTTGACCGTCTGGCTGATCGACAGATCGATCGTGGCACCCGCCGCGAGGTCGATCTCCTTCAGCTTGAAGACTTTGCGCCCGGCGTCACTCTTCTTCTTCACGTAATGAACCGCGTAGTCGATCACGAGGCGCTGAGGCCCGTCTGAAGTCGAGGTGATTTTCGCGTCGATGCGGATGCGATCACCGAGCGTGATCTTCTTCGGCGTTACCGCGAAAAGATCCACCCTAACCTCGGCTTTGCCGCTCGCACCGACAAGCGCGAGCGCGCCGGCGTTGCCTTTCTTGATCAGCGTCCGTAGCGCCTGCTTCATGATCCACGCCGTATGGACATTGTCGCGCGGCCAGTATGACAAGCGGTCGAGAACCCAGTCCGGCCGATCCTTAGTGATGTCGTTCAGATGGTTCGCGACCGATTTCCGGACATAGATCGCCGGATCAGCCTTCAACGCATCAAGGATCGGCGCGGCAGGCTCCGGATTGCCCAGCAGTTCCTTGATCTGAAACGACCAGGGCAGACGCGGCCGGCAGCCTTCCGACGCAAGGCGGCGAACATGTTCGTTCTCGTCCTCGGCCCATCTCCGCATGACGGCAAGCGCCTTCTCCAGATCGCGTACGAGGAAATGCCGGATCGCGAATTCCGACGAGCCGAAGCGCGTCAGATGTTTCAGCGCGTCCATGGAACGGTCGAAATCGCTCTCGCCGTAGAGCGCGATGTATTCGGACAAAGAGATCGCCGCGAAGCTGTGGTTCACGCGTGGCGCCAGCGCGGACAGGATGTCGGCGTTCTTCTTGAAGCCGCCGGGTAGCGTTTCGTGCAGGCTGGTCGCGACCTGCCGCATGCGCTGCATGATGCTCAGTCCGTCGAGGTCTCTTGTCGCGAGCTTCATGAAACGCTTCGTGTCAAAACCGGGCGAGACCGCCGCGGTTTCCGTCGCGATGTGGCTCAGCCGCTCGCGGTTGAAGATCTCTTTGAGGAGATAGGTTTCCGATTCTTGCACCATGCCCCTGCGCATACCACGGCCTCCTGCCATTCCATGTCAGGAGCCCGTGGACCAGTCCCGCCCTTGAGCCTTCGTCAAAACTGGAATACGAGTTTGAGACGACGGTGAGGAGTGTGCATGCGGCAGACGTGGCGTTGGTTCGGGCCGCCGGACAAAGTGTCGATCTCGGATGCCCGGCAGGCCGGCGTCGAAGGCATCGTCACGGCCCTGCATCACGTAGCGACCGGCGCGACCTGGACGCCCGAGGAAATCGAGAAGCGCCAGCGCGAGGTCGCGTTCCTGCCCGGCGGCTCGATGAGCCATTTGAAATGGGAAGTGGTCGAGAGCCTGCCGGTCTCGGAATCGATCAAGACGCAGACTGGCGAATGGCATGCCCATATTGCCCACTACCGGCGCAGCATGGAAAACCTCGCGCGCGCCGGCATCGAAGTAATCTGCTACAATTTCATGCCGGTGCTCGACTGGACGCGCACCGATCTTGCGTGGCGGGTGGCGCATGGCGGCCACGCAATGCGTTTCGATCTCAACGACTTCGCCGCCTTCGATATCCACATTCTGAAACGCAAGGGCGCAGCGGAGGATTTTCCGCGGCCCGTGGTGGCCGAAGCCGAGAAGCGCTTCGCCAGGATGGATGATGATCGCAAGCAGACGCTTGCAGCCAACGTGACGGCCGGCCTTCCCGGCGCGCAAGAGCATTGGTCGCTGGAGGGCCTTGCCGCACAGCTCGCGACCTATGACGGCATCACGCCGGAGCGGCTCAGGCAGAATCTGATTGATTTCCTGTCCGAGGTCGTGCCGCTGGCGGAGGAAATCGGCGTCAGGCTCTGCTGTCACCCCGACGATCCGCCATTTCCGCTGCTCGGCCTGCCGCGCATCATGTCGACGCTGGAGGATTATCGGGCGGTGCTCGACGCCGTCGACTCGCCGGCGAATGGCGCGACGTTCTGCACGGGCTCGCTCGGCGCCCGACCGGACAATGACTGCCCGGCCATCGTGCGCGCACTGGCGCCGAAGATCCACTTCGTTCACCTGCGCAACGTCCGTCGCGATACCGAGGAAACGCCGTGCTCCTTCTTCGAGGACGAACATCTCGCCGGGCAGACCGATATGGTCGCAGTGCTCGCCGAGCTGCTTGCCGAGGAACGGCGGCGCAAGAGCGAAGGCCGCGCCGATTGGCAGATTCCGATGCGGCCGGATCACGGGCAGGACATTCTCGACGATCTGAAGCGCGGCGCGCAGCCCGGCTATCCGGCAATCGGCCGGCTGAAAGGGTTGGCCGAATTGCGTGGCGTCATGACGGCGCTCAATCATGAGGCGGTGCGCGGGTGACGCGGCTGAGCAACGCAGCGAAACTTTCCGCCGGCGTGCAAGCCTCGAATTACGCTCGCTCGGCGAAATCCGGCATCGTCCATATCGGCGTCGGCGCATTCCACAAGGCGCACCAGGCGGTCTACACGGATCTCGCGATGGAAGACGCCGGCGGTGACTGGATGATCACCGGCGTCAGCCTGCGCTCCTCCGATGTCGCGGAAGGGCTCAATCCGCAGAACGGGCTCTATACGCTGCTGACGCGCGGGCCGGACGGCGTCTCTGCGCGCGTGGTGCGCAGCATCGCGAACGTTCTCGTCGCCCCGGAAAATCCGAAAGCTGTGCTCGATGCGCTGACCGCGCCTGAGACGAAAATCGTCAGCCTGACCATCACGGAAAAAGGCTATGGCCTCGATCCGAAAACCGGTGGCCTGGATAAGGGCCATCCGGCAATCGCAGCGGACATCGCCAACCCGAACACTCCACAGGGCGCGGTCGGATTTATCGTCGAGGCTTTGCGGCTGAGGCGAGAAAAGGGCACAGCGCCGTTCACGGTATTGTGCTGCGACAATCTCCCGTCAAACGGCAAGGTTCTACGCAAGCTTGTTCTCGAGTTTGCGAAATTGCGCGATCCCCAGTTGGCGGATTTCATTAAGAAGAGCGTGCCCTTCCCGTCGACCATGGTCGACCGGATAACGCCCGCTTCCACTGACAAAACCTTTGCCGATGCTGAACGGCTGACCGGGTTCGAGGATCGCGCGGCCGTCGAAACCGAACCGTTCGTGCAATGGATCATCGAGGACGATTTCGTCGCAGGCCGGCCGAAATGGGAAGCGGCGGATGCTGTCTTCGTCAGGGACGTTGCGCCCTATGAGAAGATGAAGCTCAGGCTGCTCAACGGCGCGCACTCCATGCTCGCTTATTCCGGCTTCATCGCGGGAAAGAAGTACGTGCGCGATGTGATGCAGGATGCGGACCATGTCATCCTGATCGAGCGCCAGATGCGTGAGGTGGCAAAGACTCTGGAGCCCGTTCCTGGCATCGATCTGGAACACTATGCGCGAGAGTTACGCGAACGATTCGCCAATCCGGCGATTGAGCACCAGACCTACCAGATCGCGATGGACGGCACGCAAAAATTGCCCCAGCGCATCATCGAACCGGCGGTGATTGCACTCAAGCGCAAGCTTCCGCTGGATGCCTATGTCTTCGCTGTTGCGGCCTGGATGCGGTACATTCTGGGCATGTCGGAAACAGGCGAAAAATATGCGCTGCGCGATCCGCGCGAGGCGGAGATCGCAACGCTGCTCAACGGTGCGAACCGTGACGCGGGCTCGATTGTCGATCGGCTGCTCGATCTTTCGGGCTTGTTTCCGGTGGAGCTTTCCGGCGCGCCCGAATGGAACACCGCGGTCAGGCAGCGGCTCGAGACGATGCTTGCGAAATCGATGCGTGATGCGATCGCTGAGGAGGCTGAAAAATGCCGCGCGTGAAGCGCATTCCGGAGGGGTTTGACCTTGCGTCCGCGCTTGACGGTATTGCGATCGACAGGCGCTCGGCGATTGGGCCGCAGATCTATTCGGAACTGCGCAAGCGCATTGTCGATGGGCGTCTGCCGGCGGGGACACCCGTACACGAAAGCGACATCGCCGCCCTCTGTTTCGTCAGCCGCACGCCGCTCCGCGCCGCGCTCCAGCAGTTGCAAGGCGAGGGACTGATCGTCACCAAGGCGCAGGTCGGATCGGTCGTGGCGGCACGCGACCGGGCACGGTTCCTCGAAGCGCTTTTCCTGAGAACCGCCATCGAGCGGGAGATTGCGCGGCGGCTTGCCGAACAGGGGCTGAATGAAGAGACGCTCGCCCCAATCATGGAGCGACAGGAAAAGGCTGCTCTCGCCGACGACTACGCAACTTTCTTCGATGCCGACGAAGAGTTTCATGCGTTGCTCGCCGAGATGGCCGAGGTGCCGAACGCGTGGCAACTCGTGCAGTCTGTGAAAGTTCATGTCGACCGGGAGCGATTCATATTAATGTCATCCATCCGTGGTCGCTCTGAGCGCGCATGGCGCGATCACTTGAAGATTCTCGATGCGATCCGCGCGGGAGATGCCGAGACGGCCGCGGACGAAATGGCGAAACACGTGAATTCGGTGCTGAACACGCCCTTCGAAACAGAACCGCGGGAGCAGCCAAAATTGACTCTTATATAAGATATAAGATAGCTTTTTGACGATGCACCGGAGCCCGCATTAATCCACCAAAAAGTGCACCATGGGAGGTAATGATGAAGTCCAAATTCCTGCTTTCCGGCATTGCGTTCGCAGCGATGGCCGCGGCGTCTTCGGCATCCGCCGCTGAACTCCGTTTCGCCTGCTATCAGGATGGCACCGAGTGCGATGCCTGGGCCGAACAGATCAAGAAATTCGAGGCCGAGAATTCCGGCACGACGGTCGTGGTCGACGTGGTGCCCTACAAGACCATTCTCGAAGGCCTGCCCGTTCAGCTCGCCGCGGGCGAGGGGCCCGATCTTGCCCGCGTCACCGATCTCGGCGGTTTGTCGAAATACATGCTCGACGTGACGCCTCACGTGAAGGACGCCGCCGCGATCGAGGCCGCCTACGGCAAGACGCTTGCCTGGACGCGCACCGCCAGCCCCGACGACAAGGGCATTTATGCGATCATGGACCAGCAGACGGCGACGGGTCCGTTCGTCAACAAGACGCTGTTTGATCAGGCTGGCGTGGCCTTGCCGGCCAAGGGCGCGACCTATGAGGACTGGGCGAAGGCCGCGAAAGAAGTGGCCGACAAGACCAAGACGCCGTTCGCCGTTGCGATGGATCGCTCCGGCCACCGTTTCGCCGGCCCGGCGATCTCCTATGGCGCGAAGTTCTTCAACGCCGACGGCACGCCGATCACCGTCGATGAAGGCTTCAAGGCGTTCGCCGAGAAGTTCGTGGCGTGGAACGGCGATGGTGTCATTGCCAAAGACGTGTGGGGCGGCTCCGGCGGCGCGACCTATCAGGACGCGGCGAAGGAATTCACCAATGGCAGCCTCGTCATGTACATCTCCGGGTCGTGGCAGATCGGCCGCTTCGGCCGCGATGTCGGCGACGCGTTCGATTGGCTCGCCGTGCCGGCGCCGTGCGGTCCGGCCGGCTGCACGGGCATTCCGGGCGGCGCGGGCATTGCAGGCTTCAAGCACACCAAGGCGCCGGAAGAGGTTGGCAAGCTGATCGACTTCATGGCGCGTGAGGATGTGCAGGCGGCCGTTCTGGCCAAGACCAAGAACATCCCGGCCAACCAGAACTTGCAAGCCAAGGGCATCGCCTATGAGGGCGCGACGGAAGCCGAAAGCGCCGCATTGAAGGTCTTCGCTGAATCGCTCGCCGAGTTCAGCCCGGTGGCCTTCCAGATCCAGGGCTATCCGAACAACCGCGCGATCTTCACGGCGATCGTGACGCGTCTCACCCAGGCCATCGTCGGCGAATCCACGCTGGACGAAGCGCTGGCGCGCATCGACACCGACGTTAAGGAAGCGCTGGCGGCCGCGAAGTAGCCAGCGGTCTCGTGATCTGACAGACTGCCGGAGGCGGAAACCGCCTCCGGCAAATCGCTCACGCACGGACCCGTGATGTTCGCTCCCATCGCCGAAGCTGCCGGCTGGATCTATCGAGCGGTCTTCAACCTGCTCGAATGGCCGATGCTCGCGATTCAGCGGCTGACCGGTCCGCAACGTATCGCCTGGGTGTTCCTGCTGCCCAATCTGGTGATCTTCGGCGCGTTCACCTTCCTGCCGATCATTCTCTCCTTCTTCTACGCGACGACCGGCAGCGACAACATTCTGCTCGCCGACCGACCGTATGTCGGCTTCCAGAATTTTTCGGTGCTGCTCAACTGCGAGAACTATCTCGATCCGAATTCCTGCCAGCGCGATCTGTTCTGGCGCGCCATCCACAACACCGGCTGGTTCGTCGTGCTGCAGGTCGGCTTCATGATCCTGTTCTCGCTGATCACCGCGCTGGTGCTGAATCAGAACATCCCGTTCCGTGGTTTTTTCCGCAGCGTGTTCTTCTACCCGGTGCTGCTCAGCCCGGTTGTGGTCGCGCTGATCTGGAAATGGGTGCTGCAACGCTTCGGCGTGCTGAACGCCGCGCTCGAAGGCTCGGGCCTACCGACCGTCAACTGGTTGCTCGAGGCCGACTGGGCCTTCTTCTGGATCATCTTCGTGTCGATCTGGGCGCATATGGGTTTCTACGTGCTGATCCTTCTGGCCGGCCTGCAGTCCATCCCGAGCGATGTGTATGAAGCCGCCGAGATGGATGGCGCGTCGAAGTGGCGGACCTTCTCGCGCATCACGCTGCCACTCTTGATGCCGACCATGGCGGTCGTTGTCGTGCTGTCGCTGATCCGCGCGGTGCAAGCCTTTGACGAGATCTTCGTGCTGACCGGCGGAGGACCGGGCTCGGCGACGCTGCTGGTCCTGCAGTTCATCTACGAGACCGGCTTCGCGGTGCAGCCGCGCATATACGGCATTGCTGCCGCCGCTTCGATCCTGATGGCGGTCGTGCTCCTGGTGTTGACGCTGCTGCAGTTGCGCGTGACGCGCAACCAGGCGGAAGGCGGCTCGACATGAGCCTCGGCTTTCTCACCCGCACACGCGGTCGCGGCCGGTTCGACATCACCGACTGGCTGACCTGGATCTATCTTTTCACGGCGATCTTCCTGATGTTCGGGCCGGTGCTGTGGGTGGTGCTCTCGTCGTTCAAGACGGAAGCGGCCCTGCAGGAGTATCCGCCGACGCTGCTGCCGCTCGCGCCGATCACCGTGAGCGTTGAAGGCTATGAGGAGCCGTTGCAGCTCTTCCGCGTGATCGCCGGCGAGCATGAAGGCAAGGTGCTGGCGCAGGTGCGCCGCATCGGCCTGATGAGCCAGATGGTCGACCCCGCAAATCCCGCGGAGAAGCTGCAGGTCAACATCAACGACCGCGTGCCGGAACGGGAGTTCGCGCTGGCGCTGGAGAATTACACCGCGCTGTTCGACCGCTTCAATTTCGGGCTCTATTTCTGGAACAGCGCCTTCATCACCGTGGTGGCGACCATCATCACGGTTCTGTTCAACTCGATGGCGGCGTTCGCGCTGTCGAAATACCAGTTCCGCGGGCGCACCATCGTCTTCGTTCTGATCATCGCGACGCTGATGATCCCGCCGACGATCAACCTCATCCCGATCTATCTCGTCGTCGCCGAGCTTGGCTTGGTCAATTCGCCGTGGGGCGTGATCTGGCCCGCTGTGGCGACCCCGACAGGGGTGTTCCTGCTCAGGCAATACATGCTGACCATTCCCGACGATCTGCTCGACGCGGCGCGCATGGATCACGCATCGGAGTGGAAAGTGTACTGGCGCATCGTGCTGCCGCTCTCGGCGCCGGCGCTCGCCGTGCTCGTCATCTTCTCCGTCATGTGGCGCTGGAACGAGTTCCTGTGGCCGCTGATCGTGCTCTCGCGCTCGGAAAATTTCACGCTGCAACTGGCGCTGAATTCCTTCCAGGGTGAATTGCAGACGGCGTGGTCGAACCTGCTTGCCATGACGATCCTGACACTGCTGCCGATCACATTGGTCTTCGCAGTGCTGCAGAAATACGTCACGACGGGCATCGCGTCGTCGGGAGTGAAATAGATGGCCGTCGTCGAGCTCGAAAAGATCGTCAAGGACTATGGCACGACGCGCGCCATTCAGGGTGTCGATCTGAGGATCGAGAACGGCGAGTTCTGCGTCTTCGTTGGCCCTTCGGGCTGCGGCAAGTCCACGCTGCTCAGGATGATCGCCGGACTGGAGGAGATCACTAACGGTGAGCTGAGGCTCGACGGCCAGCGCGTCAACGAGCAGCGCGCCTCGCAGCGCGGACTGGCGATGGTGTTCCAGACCTACGCGCTCTACCCGCACATGACCGTGCGCCAGAACCTCGCCTTCGGGCTGGAGAACATCAAGACGCCGAAGGACGAGATCAAGGCCCGTGTCGATGGCGCGGCGAAGATGCTGCAGATCGAGAGCTATCTCGACCGCAAGCCGAAGCAGCTTTCGGGCGGCCAGCGGCAGCGCGTGGCGATCGGCCGCGCCGTGGTGCGCGAGCCGCGCGTCTTCCTGTTCGACGAACCACTGTCCAATCTCGACGCGGAACTGCGCGTGACGATGCGCGGCGAGATTTCGTCGCTGCACCGGCGGCTCGGCAATACGATGATCTACGTCACGCACGACCAGGTCGAGGCGATGACGATGGCCGACAAGATCGTCGTGCTTCGCGCCGGCGTGATCGAGCAGGTGGGCACGCCTCTCGAGCTCTACAATCGTCCGGTCAACCAGTTCGTTGCCGGTTTCATCGGTTCGCCGCGCATGAACTTTGTCGATGTCACGGTCGATGCGGTCGATGGCGAGGTCGTCACGGTCAAGGACGCGAACGGCCACGCCTACCGCGCCGCCGTCGATGGCAGCGGATTGGCCAAGGGCGATGCCGCGCAGCTCGGCATCCGGCCCGATCATCTCGACATTGGCGGCGCGGACGGCCACGAGGTGACCGTCAATGCAATCGAGCAGCTTGGTGGCGACTCCTATCTCTATTGCGAGCGGCCGGACGGGACGAAGCTGACCGCGCACATCGCCGGGCAGACACCGATCAAGCGCGGCGACAAAGCGCGTGCCGTGTTCCGACCCGAACTGTCGCACCTTTTCCGCAAGGACACCGGACTGGCGCAGAAGCGCCTCAAGATCGGCGAAGCCGTTTAACCGCCTGGACGTATGATGACATTTCTTGCTGCTACCTCTCCGCTGTCGGCGGCTGGCCAAGGCGCCACCGCATCGCTTTCCGGCGGCTTCACGCTGCGCGTCGATGTGCTCGCCGACTGGCTGGTGCGAGTTGCGATCGTGCCTGAAGGCGGGTTCGCGGTTGAACGCACCTGGATGATCGCGCCCGGCGGCGATGTGCCGTGGGAAGGCCGCGACCGTCTCTCCGTCGAAGATTTTGCCGGCGCGCAGGCAAAAGTTTCCGCAAGTGCAGTCGAGGTCGGCGACTGGCGCGTGACGATGGCTGCCGCGCCGCTTGGCTTGAAGTTCGAACACCGCAATGAAGGCGCGTGGAAAACCGTTCTCGCGGACCGCGATGCCGGCGCGTATCAGTGGTTCGCCGAGAAACATGTGTTCCGGCATTTCCAGGGACGCACGCTCGCTGACCGGCACTACGGTCTTGGCGACAAGACCGGCAAACTTGACCGCACCGGCCGCCGCTTGCGCGCGCTGCAGACCGACAGCCTCGGCTACAATGCCGAAACGCAGGATCCGCTCTACAAGCATGCGCCCTTCGTCATCGCCGATACGGATCAGGGCGGCGCGGTCGGGCTGTTCTACGACACGCTGTCGGAAATCATCTTCGATCTCGGCGCGGAGCACTCGAACTATCACCCGCACTACCGGCACGTGGACTCGGACGAGAAGGGCCTTATCTATTATGTGATTGCGGGACCGAAGGTGCGCGACGTGGTGCCCCGGCTGATGCAGCTCACCGGCAGGCCCGCGTTCCAGCCGCGCTGGTCGATGGGATTCTCGTTCACCACCATGCACCACGCCGATGCGCCGAACGCGCAAGCCGTGATGACCAATTTCGCCGAGCGCTGCCGTGCCGAGCATATCCCGATCAGCGCGATCCATTCCGGTTCGGGCTACACGACGAAGGCTGACGGACGGCGCTACGTCTTCACCTGGAACACAAGCAAATTTCCGGATCGCGACAGCTTCTTCCGGCGGCTTGGCGAGCTCGGTTTCAACACCTGCGCCAATGTGAAGCCGGTGCTTCTGACCGAACATCCAAACTATCCGCAGGCGGCGTCCGAAGGCTGGTTTGTGCGCCGTGCGGACGGCAAGCCAGCGGTGGAGATGTTCTGGGGTGGGCTGGGCTCGAGCCTCGACTTCACCAACCCCGCGACCGTTGCGTGGTGGAAGGACGGCATTGCAACACAGGTTCTCGGCGCCGGCTTCACCGCCGCGTGGAACGACAACAATGAGTGCGAGCTGTGGGACGAAACCGCGACGGTCGAGGGCTTTGGCGCACCGCTTCCGGCGATCCATGTGCGGCCGCTGCATGCGCTGCTGATGACACGTGCGACCTATGAGGCGACGCTCGCCCGCGCACCCGACAAGCGGCCTTATACGATCAGCCGCGCCGGGCCGATCGGCATCGCGCGTTACGGCGAGACGTGGTCGGGCGACAACCGGACGAGCTGGCACACGCTGAAATGGAATCTCAGGCAAGGCCTCTCGATGGCGCTGTCCGGCATGCCGGCGATCGGGCACGACATTGGCGGCTTCGACGGCCCGAAGGCGGGGCCGGAGCTCTTCGTGCGCTGGGTCGAGATGATGTCGCTGCATCCGCGCGCGGTGATGAACTCGTGGAAGCCGCAGCTCGCCGACCCGACGAACCTGCCGTGGATGCATGCGGAGGTGACGGAGCTGGTCAAGCAGGCACTGGCGCTGCGCTACCGCTTCTTCCCGCTGCTCTACCAGCTCGCCTGGCAGAGCCACGTCGCCGGCACGCCGATTGTCGCGCCGACCTTCTACCATTTCGACGATGCGGAATGCCGCGACGATGCGGATGTCTTCATGCTCGGGCCGGACGTGCTGGTCGCACCCGTCGTGGAAGAAGGGCGCTTCGCGGTCGATGTCTACCTGCCGCGCGTCGAAGGCGGCTGGCACGATTTCCATACGGGCGCGGTGCATGCGGGCGGAGGTATCGCGACTGCGGAGGCGCCGCTCGGCCGGCTGGCGATCTTCGTTCGCTCGGGCGCCATCCTGCCGCTCGCAACGACATGGCCGGAGACCGCGCCACACAATGCCAGCGATGTCGAGCTGACATTGTTCGCAGGCGCCGGAGCGGATGCGTCCGAACACGAGCTGTTCTTCGACGATGGCGAAGGTTGGGGCTATCGCAACGGGGACGCGTCGCGGCTGCTGGCGCAGGCGACGTGGAACGCCAGCACAGTGACGCTTGCCGTGCGCGAACAGGGGACGGGTCGCGGACGGCCAAAATTGACGCTCGCCTGCCGCGGCCTCGGCGGTCGGCGGTTCGAGGAGAACCTGGCGATCTGACCGCAGCAGTTCGTTGCGCGGTCGAAGCGCATAGTTTCCCGTTGCCACGCCCGGCATTTTCTCCCGTCTGGCCATTGTCGCGCAAGATTGCTCCGGAAATCGGCGGCACATCAGGAGGTGTCGGCAACGCGAGGACGTAGCGTGACAGCGTCGGACATGTCCGCGGATTGCCGCGACAGCGGAAAGGCGAGATAGACCAGCCAATTTGCGGCGTGCATGGCTTGATGCGCCAGGACGGCCAAAGCGCGCGCCAGCGCGCTGAACACGCCTGACAAGTGCCTCGCATCTTCCTCGCCAGGCGCCGGCCATGAGCGGCAATCGACCGGCGCGTGGCGCGTTCCCGCAAAGGCGCAAGCGACATCGGCGGCATGGCGCAGGATCGCGAGCAGGACAAAACGGCGCGACGCCGGCAGTGTGCCGGCCGCAAGAGAAAGCGCGGCGAGCGAGAGCAGAAGCGCGACGATTTGCGCCAATACCTGCCTGTCTTCTTCGCCGTGTCTATCCATGGTCCAGGGTCCCGATGAGTTCGATGCGCGCATTATCGGCGAGGGTCGGCACCCCGTGGACAGATTCACAGAAAAGACTGCTGACAGATGCTGACAGGCGCGGCGCGGGCGGTTGGCAATGAGCTGCGGCGTTGCGGGCAGCTCTATCTCCCTCTTGGCGGCGGCGGAGCATGGATTTTCACGATCTTAGCGAGCGGGCTTGTCCCCGAGCTAAGGTCGTGAAAATCCAAGAGAGGGGTCGCTTGATGTCGTGCCGACAAATCCCCTCTCTTGCGATTCTAGCACTTAGTGTCGCGAAGACCGCCTACGGCGGGCTCCACTAAGACGCTGAAATCGCTTTCTCCCCCGCATGGGGGGAGATAGGCGCCGATTCACTGCACCACGAAAAAATCCTCGATTTTGCGGGCGGCGTCGCGCAGCGGCGGCAGGAAGTCGCGCTGCATCTCTTTCACCGAGCAGCGGGCCGACTGGGTCGAGACGTTGATGGCCGCCACGATCGCGCTGGAGCGATCGCGGATCGGCACCGCGATCGAACGCAGGCCGAGTTCGAGCTCCTCGTCCACGATGGCGTAGTTCGCGCCCGCGACATCGGCGATGATGTCGTTCAGTTCGCGCTTCGCGGTCACCGTTTTTGGGGTGTTGGCGCGCACGTCGGCGTGGGCAAGAAAGGCCTTTCGCTCCGCACTCGGAAGGCCGGACAAAAGCACGCGGCCCATCGACGTGCAGTAGGCCGGCAGGCGCGTGCCGACATGCAGCGCGACGGAGAGGATGGTGCGGCCGGGAACGCGCGCGACGTACACCACGTCTTCGCCCGACAGCACGGCGGCGGAGCAGGATTCGTTCAGTTGCGTCGATACCTCCCGCATGAAGGGCTCGGCGTACGTCCAGAGCGATGCACCGCCAAGCCAGGTGCGGGCGACCGAAATCAGCCGCGGCGAAAGCCGGAAACGGCGGCCCTCCTGCTCGGCATAACCGGCGGCAGACAGCGTCAGCAGAAAGCGCCGCGCGCCGGCGCGTGTGAGCCCCGCCCGTTCCGCCGTCTCGGTGAGCGTCAGGCCAGCCGGATGGCTGGCGAGCAGCTCCATCACGGAAAGGCCTCGCCCTAGCGAGTTAACATGGTCGCGCGAACGGCTTGCGGTTTGTGTCACGGCGTCCTTGCTCAATTGACCCGACGATAGGGTCACGCTAAGAAGTATCGCATATAGAACAAATGTTCGCAATACGAACTTTCGAATCAGCCGGGCAGGGATGAACAAGGTCTACGCCGATATCGACACCGCGCTGGCCGACGTCGAGGACGGCATGTCGGTCATGATCGGAGGGTTCGGCGGCGCGGGCGCGCCAATCGAACTTATCCACACTCTGGTCGAGCGTTACAAGAAGACGGGTTCACCGGCCAAGCTGACGGTCATCAACAACAATGCCGGCAATGGCGGCGTCGGCATCGCCGCGATGATCTATGCCGGCATGGTCGCCAAGATGGTGTGCTCCTTCCCGCGCTCGTCGGACCCGAAAGCCTTCACCGAAAAATATCTTGCCGGCGAGATCGGCCTGGAGCTCGTGCCGCAGGGCACGCTGGCCGAGCGTATCCGCGCCGGCGGCGCCGGCATTCCCGCCTTCTATACGCCGACGAGTTTTGGCACGACGATCGCCGAAGGCAAGCCGGTCGCCGAATTCGACGGCCGCCACTATGTGCAGGAGCGCTGGCTGAAGGCGGATGTGGCGCTGATCAAGGCGGAACTCGCCGACCGCAAGGGGAACCTGACCTACCGCAAGGCGGGGCGGAATTTCGGGCCGCTGATGGCCATGGCGGCGACAGTCACCATCGCGCAGGCAAGCCGGGTCGTCGAGCTGGGAGAGATTGACCCGGAGCTGGTCATCACGCCGGGCATCTTCGTCAACCGTGTCGTCGAGGTGCCGGATCCGCAGCAGGAAGAGACGCTGCTGCGCGACGAGGTCAAGCAAGGGGCTGTTCGAGGGGCGGTGCAATGACGGCCAAGCTGACCAATGCGCAGATCGCCTGGCGCGCCGCGCAGGACATTCCGGACGGCGCCTATGTGAATCTCGGCATCGGCTTTCCCGAGATGGTGGCGAAGTTCAAGCCAAAGGGCCGCGAGGTGATCTACCACACCGAGAACGGCATTCTCGATTTCGGCGAGCCGCCGCTCGCCGGCGAGGAAGACTGGGACCTGATCAATGCCGGCAAGAAGGCGGTAACGCTCAATCCGGGCGCGGCATTCTTCCACCATGCCGACAGTTTCGCCATGGTGCGCGGCGGGCATCTCGACGTCGCGATCCTCGGCGCATACGAAGTGGCGGAGACTGGCGACCTCGCCAACTGGAGCACGGGGCCGGGCTCGGTGCCGGCCGTCGGCGGCGCGATGGATCTCGTGCATGGGGCAAAGCGCGTCTGCGTCATCACCGACCACGTCACCAAGGACGGCAGGCCGAAGCTGTTGAAGCAGTGCCGGCTGCCGCTGACCGGCGTCGGTTGCGTGACGACGGTCTATACCAGCCTGGCGGTGGTCGATGTCGTCAATCAGCGCTTCGTGCTGCGCGAAAAACTGCCCGGTATGAGTCTCGAAGAGCTGCAGGCCTTGACCGAGGCCACGCTGGTTGCCGACGGTGCGGTCGGCGATCTCCTTGTTCCACAGGTGTAAAAGAATATGAGCGAAGCCTTCATCTGCGACTACATCCGCACGCCGATCGGCCGCTTCGGCGGGCAGCTTGCGTCGGTGCGCACCGACGATCTTGGCGCCGTGCCGCTGAAAGCGCTGATGGAGCGCAACGCAGGTGTCGACTGGGCTGCCGCGGACGATCTGGTCTATGGCTGCGCCAACCAGGCCGGCGAGGACAACCGCAATGTGGGACGCATGGCGCTGCTGCTCGCAGGCATGCCGAAAGAAATACCGGCTTCGACGGTGAACCGGCTCTGCGGCTCAGGTATGGACGCCACGATCATCGCGGCGCGCGCCATCAAGGCAGGCGAGGCGGAGCTGATGATCGCCGGCGGCGTGGAATCGATGAGCCGCGCGCCGTTCGTCATGCCGAAGGCGGACACGGCCTTCTCGCGTAACGCGGAAATCTACGACACGACGATCGGCTGGCGGTTCGTCAATCCGCTGATGAAGAAGCAGTACGGTATCGATTCCATGCCGGAGACCGGCGAGAACGTCGCCGAGGAATTCCAGGTCAGCCGCGCCGACCAGGACGCATTCGCAGTGCGCAGCCAGGACAAGGCGGTCGCCGCGCAGAAGAACGGCCGGCTGGCGAAGGAAATTACGTCGGTGAAGATCCCGCAGCGCAAGGGCGACGCGATCGTCGTGGACAAGGACGAACATCCGCGCGCCGGCACCACGGTCGAGTCGCTGGCGAAGCTGCCGACACCGTTCCGCGATGGGGGCACGGTGACGGCAGGCAATGCGTCCGGCGTCAATGACGGCGCGGCGGCGCTGATCGTGGCGTCGGAGGCGGCGGCGAAGAAATACGGGCTGACGCCGATCGCGCGCATCCTCGGCGGCGCGACGGCGGGCGTGCTGCCGCGCATCATGGGCATCGGCCCGGCGCCGGCGTCGCAGA
The DNA here is from genome assembly GCA_035503715.1 of Rhizobiaceae bacterium. GTDB lineage: Bacteria > Pseudomonadota > Alphaproteobacteria > Rhizobiales > Rhizobiaceae > OAS926. The sequence continues at coordinate 26,388 of DATJTE010000022.1, forward strand.
AGCTCGCCGCGCGGCTCGGCGTGAAGCCGACGGATTTCGACGTGGTCGAACTCAACGAAGCGTTTGCCTCCCAAGGCATTGCCGTGCTCCGCGAACTTGGCATCGCCGAGGATTCGGAGCACGTGAACCCGAATGGCGGGGCGATCGCGCTTGGCCACCCGCTCGGCATGTCGGGCGCGCGGATCACGGGCACGGCAGCGCTGGAACTGCGCGAGCGCAAGGCCAGACTGGCGCTGGCGACGATGTGCATCGGCGTTGGGCAAGGAATCGCGATCGCGCTGGAGCGCGTGTAGCTCGGCCGCCTGACCACCCCCGCACACGCCGCCTGGCCGGGCACCCTCCCCATCGAGGGGAGGGAGATTGCAGCTAAAGTTCCCCCTCTCCGTCACGCTTACGGCGGCTTCGCCGCCGGGCGTGACACCTCTCCCCCACTCTGTGGGGGAGAGGAACCCAAGCTGGAGAAAGCGCCGTCGTTCTGATCGCGTCAGTTCAGCGGGATATCGTTGTCCGATTTGCCTGATTGATAGGCGTCGGACAGCTCGTCATATGTCTTCGAGATCGCCGCGATGCGCTGTTCGAGGCGTTCGCGCTCGCCTGCCGGCAGGTCGCGCGCCAGTTTCCGGAGCGAGAAGCTTTTCCAGTACGCGTTCTCGGCGTTGTAGCCGCCCGGATCGAGGGTGAAGACCTCTTTCAGGATCTTCAGGTCGTGCGGGATGGCAAAGCTGTCGCGCGAATCCTCGTGGCTGAAGAGGTAGTAGAAATTGTCGAAGCCGGTCCAGGTGATGGCCGACAGGCAGAGCGAGCATGGCTCGTGGGTGGCGAGGAAGATCGCGTCCTTCGTGTCGACGCGTTCAGCCTTCGGCATCTCGTAAAAGCGCTTCAGGCAGTGAACCTCGCCGTGCCAGAGCGGATTCTCAGTCTCGTTGTTGGTTTCGGCGAGCACCAGCGAACGGTCGGACTTCTTGAGGATCGCCGCGCCGAACAGCTTGTTGCCGTGGGAAACGCCGTCCGCCGTCTTCGGCACGATGTCGTGCTCGATGACGTCGAGGAGGCGGTCGATCAGGGAAACGTCAGCCATCACGTCACACTCGGGAGATGAATTTCGTAGGGATGCGAGAAGTGGAACTCCTCGACATTGCTGCCGTCGCCGCCACGATCGACGATCAGAAAGTCCTGGGGTTCGCCAATCGGCGTCAGCACCGCGTGCCAGAGATTTTTCGGGTAGTTCACGCCCTGGAACGGGCTGGTGACGAAGGCGTGCGGCTCGCCCGGACCGTCCTTGGTGTCAGGACACACGACGACGAGAAAAGGGCGCGGCGAGAGCGGCATGAAGGCCTGGCTGCCGAACGGATGGCGCTCGACCATGGTGAGCTTCAGCGGGAAATCGTAAGGCGTGCCCTTGAAGATCGAGATCAGCACGCGCGCATTAGGGCCTTCGGCCTGAACCCGCGCCAGATCGTGGTAGCGCTCACAGCGGCCATTGTTGATCGGGTAGTGGTTCGGTCCGCCGGTGTCGATAACATCGCCGAATGGCGCGAAGGTTTCGCGCGTCAGGGGTGTGGCGGTGATAGTGCGAGTCATTCGCCCCTTCCACCGCCTTCGGCGGTCCCCCTCCCCCGTAAACGGGGGAGGATCAACCGGCGATGATGTCCGCAACCCTGGATCCTCCCCAGCGAAGCGGGGGAGGGGAACCACGCGAAGCGTGGTGGAGGGGGCGCGAAGTGGCTGTAACTCGTCATCGACCGAAGCCGCCCAGCTTCGCATGACGGTTCACGTCCTTGTAGAGCAGATAGCGGAAGCGGCCCGGGCCGCCGGCGTAACAGGCCTGCGGGCAGAAGGCGCGCAGCCACATGAAGTCGCCGGCCTCGACCTCGACCCAATCCTGGTTGAGGCGGTAGACCGCCTTGCCTTCCAGCACGTAGAGACCGTGCTCCATCACATGCGTCTCGGCAAACGGGATGACGCCGCCCGGCTCGAGCGTGACGATCGTCACATGCATGTCGTGGCGCAGATCCGACGGGTCGACAAACCGCGTCGTTGCCCAGACGCCGTTGGTGTCGGGCATGGGGATGGGTGCGATCTTCGCCTCGTCGGCGAAAAACGCTTCCGGAACGTCGATGCCCTCGACGCGCTCATAGGTCTTGCGAATCCAGTGGAACCGCGCCGGCTTCCTGCCGGCGTTGCGCACGGTCCATTTCGACGCCGGCGGCAAATAGGCGAAATGCCCCGGCTTCATCACGGTTTTCCTGCCGCCGACCGAAACGGTCAGTTCGCCCTCGACGACGAACAGCGCGCCCTGCGCGTTGGCGTCCGGCTCGGGCCGGTCGCTGCCGCCGCCGGGCGCCACCTCCATGATGTATTGCGAGAAGGTTTCGGCGAAGCCGGAGAGCGGCCGCGCGATAATCCAGCAACGCGTATTGTTCCAGTGGGGCAGATAGCTGGTGACGATGTCCTGCATCACACCTTTCGGGATGACGGCATAGGCTTCGGTGAAGACGGAGCGACCGGTCAGAAGCTGTGTCTGTGGAGCCAGTCCACCGTGCGGCGCGTAGTAGGTTCGGCCAGCCATCAAATGTTCCTTCAAAGGGGCAGCATGTCGCGAAGGCGCAGCAGCGCGATCCGCTCGACCTGCTTGCAGGCGGTTTCGAATTCGACCGCGCGGCTGTTGCCGATGCGCGCCTCGAATGCGGCGAGGATTTCTTCCTTCGATTTGCCCTTCACCGCGATGATGAAGGGAAAGCCGAAGGTGGTGACGTAGGCGGCGTTGAGCTTGGTGAAGAGCTCGCGCTCCTTGTCGGTCAGCGCATCGAGGCCGGCGGAGGCCTGCTCGCGCGTCGACTCTTCTGTCAGGCGCTTTGCCTGCGCGAGCTTGCCGGCGAGGTCGGGGTGCGCCTTCAGGACGTCCAGCCGTTCCTTCTCGCTCGCCGAGCGGAAGACGCGGCAGAGCGCATTGTGCAAACCGCCGGCGCTGTCATGCGCGGGCCCGAGTTCCAGGCGGTAGGCGCGCTCGGCGATCCACGGAGAATGCTCGAAAATGCCGCCGAACCTGGCGACGAATGTCTGCAGGTCCATCCCGGACGGACGCAGCGCCGGCGCCTGGTAGGGGTGGTGCTCGGCCCAGTGCCTGGCGATGTCGATGCGGCGCGCCAGCCAGACCTTGTCGTGGCTCTTCACATAATCGATGAAGCGCTTCAGCGCCGCGGCACGGCCGGGCCGGCCGACGAGGCGGCAGTGCAGGCCGATGTTCATCATGCGCGGCCGGCCGGCCTTGCCTTCTTCGTAAAGCGTGTCGAAGGAGTCCTTCAGATAGGCGAAGAACTGGTCGCCCGAATTGAAGCCCTGCGGCGTCGCGAAGCGCATGTCGTTGGCGTCGAGCGTGTAGGGAATGATGAGCTGGGCGCGGCCGTCGTGCTCGAACCAGTAGGGCAGTTCGTCGTCATAGGTATCAGAGATGTAGGCGAAGCCGCCTTCCTCGGCGGCCAGTCTGACGGTCTGAACGGAGGTCCGGCCGGTGTACCAGCCGGCGGGACGTTCGCCGACGACCTCGGCATGGAGCCGGATCGCCTCGTTCAGGTCACGGCGTTCGTCATCGGCGGTGTGGTCGCGATAGTCGATCCATTTCAGGCCGTGCGACGCGATCTCCCAGCCGGCGTCCTGCATGGCGGCGACCTGGTCGGGCGAGCGGGCGAGCGCGGTCGCCACGCCATAGACTGTGACCGGCACATTCGCCTCGGTGAACATGCGATGCAGCCGCCAGAAGCCGGCGCGGGCGCCGTATTCGTAGATCGATTCCATGTTCCAGTGGCGCTGACCCGCCCAGGGCTGGGCGCCGACGACCTCGGACAGGAAGGCTTCAGACGCCTTGTCACCGTGGAGGATGCAGTTTTCGCCGCCTTCCTCGTAATTGACGACGAACTGCACCGCGACATTGGCTCCACCCGGCCATTTCGGATCCGGCGGATTGGCGCCATAACCCCGCATATTCCGTTCGTAACGCATCGGATTTCGGTCTGTCTTTCTCGCCCCAGGAGAGCCGGGTTGGCTGCTATTTTGGTCGCAATTCCGGACGCAGAACCGCTCACACTTCTGCTGGAATTGCTCTAGGATAACAAAGCGCACATTTGCCATTCCCCCCAAAATTTTTGAAAGTCTTTTTGTGGCCCTTCTCTTCACCGCGCTTTGGCCATGGCATTTAATCGCCGAACTTCAAAATAATGCGAAAAAACCGACCGGAGGAGGCAGGGGAAATGGCGACAGCCAGTGTTGGGCGTCTGACGACGCATGTCCTCGATACGGCATCGGGTAAGCCCGCGGCGGGGCTGAGGATCGCGCTTTACAGCGTGAACGGCAATTCGCACCGCAAGCTGAAAGAGGTCGTGACCAATTCCGACGGGCGCTGCGACGCGCCGCTGCTGGAGGGCAAAGCCTTCAAAACCGGTCAGTACGAGCTGGTTTTCTTCGCGGGTGATTATCTGCGGGGCAAGAACAAGAAGCTGCCAGATCCGCTGTTTCTCGACCAGATCCCGATCCGCTTTGGCATGGCGGACGCTTCGCACTATCATGTGCCGCTGCTGATTTCGCCATTCGGCTATTCGACCTATCGCGGGAGCTGATCGTGGCCAAACTGAAGACGCGCGACCATATCCGCTTCATCCTCAATGGTGAGGACGTCGCGCTGTCGGCCGTGCGGCCCGACGAAACGCTGCTCGATTATCTCAGGCTCCGCCGCTCGATGCGCGGCACCAAGGAAGGCTGCGCCGAGGGCGATTGCGGCGCCTGCACCGTTCTGGTCGGGCGGCTCCACAATGGCAAACTCGTTTACGAAGGCGTCAATGCCTGCATCCGCTTCCTGGGTTCGCTGGATGGTTGTCACATCGTGACGGTCGAGCATCTCGCCGGCAGCAACGGGCATCTGCATCCCGTGCAGCAGGCGATGGTCGATTTCCACGGGTCGCAATGCGGTTTCTGCACGCCGGGTTTCGTCATGTCGCTCTACGGACTCTGGATGCGCGATCCAAACCCGAGCGACGGGGCGATCGAAAAGACGCTGCAGGGCAATCTCTGCCGCTGCACCGGTTATGAAGCGATCATGCGCGCGGCGCGCGCCATCTCCAGCTATGGCGCGGCGGCCAGCGACCCGCTCGCGGTCGAGCGCAAGAAGATCGTCGCGAAGCTGAAGGGTTTTGCCGATGGCACGCGTGTCGAGATCGGCGACGGCAAGGAGCGCCTGATCGTTCCGGCCGACACGGACGATTTCGCCAAGGTGCTGGAGGCCAATCCGGCGGCGACCGTGGTGGCCGGCTCGACCGATGTCGGGCTCTGGGTGACCAAGTTCATGCGCGACATCACGCCCGTCGTGTTCATCGGCGGCATCGCGGAACTGAAGACGATCAGCGAGGCCAAGGGCGTCATCAGCATCGGCGCGGGCGTCACCTATACGGAAGCCTTTGCGCTTTTGTCGAAACGCATCCCGGCGCTTGGGCCGCTGTTCGACCGCATCGGCGGCGACCAGGTGCGTAACATGGGCACCATCGGCGGCAACATCGCTAACGGTTCGCCGATCGGCGATACGCCGCCGCCGCTGATCGCGCTGGGCAGCACGCTGACGCTGCGCAAAGGCAAGAAGCGGCGGACGATCCCGCTTGAAGAGTTCTTCATCGCCTATGGCAAGCAGGACCGGCAGCCCGGCGAGTTCGTCGAGGCCGTGCATGTGCCGGTGCCGGCCAAGGGTGAGCACTTCGCGGCCTACAAGATCACCAAACGCCGCGACGAGGACATCACCTCGACGCTCGGCGCCTTCCTGCTGACGCTGGCGAAGGACGGCACGGTCGCCGATATCTGCATCGCCTATGGCGGCATGGCGGCAACGCCGAAACGGGCGCTCGCCGTCGAGGCCGCGCTGATCGGCAAGCCATGGAGCGAGACGGTCGTGGACGCCGCGCTCGCGGCCTACGACCAAGACTTCACGCCGCTGACCGACATGCGCGCTTCGGCGGAATACCGGCAGCTCGCGGCCAAGAATCTGCTGCGCCGCTTCTGGCTGGAGACGAGCTGCACGAAAGCGCCAACGCAGATCACGCGGGCGGAGCGCGTCGCGGCATGAACAAGCACGCCCCCGACCTCAAGTCCGTCAAGATCGCGGGCGGCGTCGCCACCGACCAGCGGCACGATTCCGCCCACAAACATGTGAGCGGCAGCGCGCAGTATATCGACGACATGCCGGAACCGGCCGGCACGCTGCATGGCTGCCTCGGCCTGTCGGCCGCGACGCATGCGACCATCACCAAGCTCGATTTGTCCGCGGTGCGCGCAGCACCCGGCGTCGTGGATGTGCTCACCGGCAAAGACATTCCCGGCGAAAACGACATCTCGCCGACGGGCCGTCATGACGAGCCTGTGCTCGCCGACGGCAAGGTGCAGTTCTACGGACAGCCGATCTTCTGCGTGATCGCCGAGACGCGCGAGGACGCGCGCCGCGCCTGCCGGCTGGCGAAGGTCGAATACAAGGAGCTGCCCTTCGTCACCGACATTGGCGATCTCGATCCGCGCAAGGACAAGCTCGTCACGCCGCCGCTGACGCTGAAGCGCGGCGACGCCGCAGCCGCGATCAAAAAGGCGCCGAAGCGCGTCAAGGGCAAGATGCGCGTCGGCGGGCAGGAGCACTTCTACCTCGAAGGCCATATCGCGATGGCGATCCCCGGCGAGGATCAGGACGTCACCGTCTATTGCTCGACGCAGCATCCGAGCGAAGTGCAGCACATGGTCGGCCACGCGCTCGGCGTGCCGAGCCACGCCGTGACCGTCGAAATCCGCCGCATGGGCGGCGGGTTCGGCGGCAAGGAAACGCAGGGCAACCAGTTCGCGGCGCTCGCGGCGATCGCGGCGAAGAAGCACGGCAAAGCCGTGAAGATCCGCCCGGATCGCGACGACGATTTCACGGCGACGGGCAAGCGCCACGATTTCCTGATCGAGTACGAGGTGGGCTTCGACGCGGACGGCAATATCCACGGCGTCGATTTCATGTTCGCGGCACGCTGCGGCTTCTCGTCCGACCTGTCGGGACCGGTGACGGACCGCGCGCTCTTCCACTGCGACAACACCTATTATTATCCGGCGGTGCATGCGCAGTCGGCGCCGCTCTACACCAACACGGTGTCGAACACGGCGTTCCGCGGGTTCGGCGGGCCGCAGGGCATGGTCGGCGCCGAGCGCGTGATCGAGGAGGTGGCGTTCGCCACCGGCAAAGACCCGCTCGAAATCCGCAAGCTGAATTTCTACGGCGAGAACGGTGACGGGCGAAATGTCACGCCGTACCACCAGACGGTCGAGGACAACATCATACAGCGCATCGTCGCGGAACTGGAGGAGAGCGCCAACTATGCGCGGCGGCGGCGCGAGATCCGCGCCTTCAACGCCAACAGCCGGGTGATCAAGCGCGGACTGGCGCTGACGCCGGTGAAGTTCGGCATCTCCTTCACCGCGACGCATTACAACCAGGCGGGCGCGCTGGTGCATGTCTACACCGACGGTTCGGTTCACCTGAACCATGGCGGCACCGAGATGGGGCAGGGGCTTTACCTCAAGGTCGCGCAGGTTGTGGCCGAAGAATTCCAGATCGACCTCGACCAGGTGAAGATCACGGCCACGACGACGGGCAAGGTGCCGAACACCTCGGCGACGGCGGCGTCGTCGGGATCGGACCTGAACGGCATGGCGGCGCAGAACGCGGCGCAGCAGATCAAGAACCGGCTGATCGATTTCGCGGCGGAGAAATATTCCGTGCCGGTGGAGCAGGTGGTGTTCCTGCCGAACCGCGTGCGAATCGGCAATCAGGAAATCGCCTTCGCCGATCTGATCAAGCAGGCCTACATGGCGCGGGTGCAGCTCTCGGCGGCCGGGTTCTACAAGACGCCGAAAATCCATTGGAACCGCGACAAGGGGCAGGGTCGCCCGTTCTACTACTTCGCCTATGGCGCGGCATGCTCGGAGGTGTCGATCGACACGCTCACCGGCGAATATGTTGTCGAGCGCACGGACATCCTGCACGATGCCGGCCGTTCGCTGAACCGGGCGATCGACCTCGGCCAGGTAGAAGGCGGCTTCATCCAGGGCATGGGCTGGCTGACGACGGAAGAACTGTGGTGGGACGGCAAGGGTCGGCTGCGCACGCATGCGCCGTCGACCTACAAGATCCCGCTGGCCTCGGACCGGCCGAAAATCTTCAACGTGAAGCTCGCTGAGTGGCCGGAAGCGAACGAGCCCACGGTGCACCGGTCGAAGGCGGTCGGCGAGCCGCCATTTCCGCTCGGCATTTCCGTGCTGCACGCACTTTCGGATGCGGTGGCGAGCGTCGCGGACCATAAGGTTTGCCCGCGACTCGACGCGCCGGCCACGCCGGAGCGCGTGCTGATGGCGATCGAGCGGCTCCGGGGCGCAAAATAGGCGACGCGCCGCAAGGCGTGTATGATCGGTCCATGAAGTCTTCCGCTGAAGCGCTTCAAGCTTTCCTTGACGGCACGCCCTCTGTCGCGCTGGTCGACGTCGCACAGGCGAAGGGTTCGACTCCGCGCGAAAAAGGCGCGTGGATGCTGGTCTCGCCAGATGCGATTTTTGGCACGATCGGCGGCGGCCAGCTCGAATTCATGGCGATCGATGAGGCGCGTTCCGGGCTGGCAGCGGGCAGGCCCTCCAAAGGGCTGGATATTCCACTCGGCCCCGAAATCGGCCAGTGCTGCGGCGGGAGAGTGGAGGTCGCAATCAAGCATCTCGACGCAGCGATGCGGGACGAACTGATTGCCACTGCGAAAGCCGAGGACGCGGCGCTGCCGCGCGTCTACATCTTCGGCGGCGGGCATGTCGGCCATGCGCTTGCCGCCGCGCTCGATCTGCTGCCGCTCACGCCGATCGTCATCGAGACGCGGGCCGATGCGCTGGACGGCATGCCTGACGGTGTCCAGACGCGCCTGACCCCGATGCCGGAGGAAATGGTGCGCGATGCGCCGGAAGGTTCCGCCTTCGTCGTGCTGACGCACGATCACGCGCTCGATTTCCTGATCGTCGCCGAGGCCCTGAAGCGGAACGATACAGCCTATGTCGGCATGATCGGGTCGAAGACCAAGAAGGCGACGTTCAGGAGCTGGTATCTGAAGACGGCCGACGGCACGGAAGAAGACTTCGCGCGGCTCGTCTCGCCGATCGGCGGCGATGCGGTGAAGGACAAGCGGCCGGCGGTGATCGCGGCCCTGGCCGCGGCGGAAATCATGACCGCGCTAGCTGGGGCTGCGATTGGCCAGGCGACGTTTACGCAGTCCAAGGATCAGCGACAGGAAAAAGCCGAGGGCAAAGCCCGGTAGCGACATCGCCAGGCCGGCCGAGAACGATCCCATCTCGCATCCGCCCGAGTCACCTGGCGTGCCGCAGCGCGAGTCGAACGTATAGGCCATCGCCAGGACGATGAACGCGGTCAGGATGGGCACGCCGACCAGGCCGGCAATGCCCCACAGAATTGATCTAATGACGATCCACGTCATGGCAAGCTCCGCGGCTATTCCTTCTCCTGCGTATGCGCCTCAAGGAACCATAGCGATTTGTCGAGCGCGCGGGAGAAGGCTGTGAAGATGTCGGCGGTGCCGGCGTCGCCCGCCTCGTCGGCTTCATCGATCGCCTTGCGGATCGATTTCGCCGTTGCCGCATAGCGGTCGATGAGCGCGGCAAGGTGGTCCCTGGTCTTGTGGATGTCGGTCGGGTAGGGCTTGAGTGTCGTCGCCTTCGCCACGTCCTGCACGGTGCCGTGCGCCGTACCGCCGAGCTGCACCGCGCGCTCGGCCATCGTGTCGACATGACCGTCGAGCTCGGTGCGGAAGCCGTCGAGCATCTCGTGGATGGCGATGAACTGCGGTCCCTTCAGGTTCCAATGCGCCTGCTTGGTGACCAGCGCGAGGTCGATCGCATCGGCCAGCCGCGCATTGAGCAGCTCGATCGAGGCGGTCTTCGTGTTGGACTTCAGATCGTTCTTGGTGGGGATTCCGGGCATGGGAAACTCCTGAAATGGTGCGGGAGGAAGCTCCAGACTACTCGCCCTGGCAGCGGGCGGGTAGGCCTCACGTTAGGCGCGGTATTGTGACAGGGGTATCAGGGGCCAAAGCGGCCAGCACCGGTCATTTCCCCGCCAGCAGATCCTTGATGAGGCGCTGGCAGCGATCGGCCATGAAGTCGAGCAGCAGGCGCACTTTCGGGTCCTGCAGTTTCTTGTGCGGGTAGACGCCTGCAAGTTGCACGGAGGTCGGCGGGGTTTTCGTCAGGATCATCTTCAGGCGCTGGTCGCGAATGAAGGGCTCCACCTCGAAACGCGGCTTGTTGACGATGCCGCGGCCGCTCAGCGCCCATTCGGTCAGCACGTCGCCGTCGTCGGAATCGAACGGGCCGTGAACCTCGATTTTCTGCACGCCGCCCGGAACCTTGAGGGTCCAGAAATACTCCTTCGAGCCGGGAAAGCGCAGCATCAGGCAATCGTGCTTCTTGCCGATCAGTTCGTTCGGGTCGGTCGGCTCGCCGCGCTGTTCCAGATATTTGGGCGCGGCGACCAGCACGCGCTCGCACTCCATGATGCCGCGCATTCTGAGGCTGGAATCCTCGATCACACCCAGCCGGAAGGCGACGTCGATGCCCTCCTTCAGGATATCGACATTGTGGTCCGACAGGCGGAGCCTGACCTCGATGTCGGGGTATTTGTCATGAAAATCCGGGATGCCGGAAGCGATCAGGCGGCGTCCCAGGCCCAAGGGGGCCGTGACGCGGATCGTGCCCCGCGGCTGGCCGGAGAGGGCGCTGACGGCCGCCTCGGCCTCGGTGATCGTTTCGAGGATGTTCTTCGCGCCGGCATAAAAGACGGTGCCGTGCTCGGTCGGCATCAACTGCCGGGTGGTGCGGTTGAACAGCCTGACCCCGAGGTGCTTTTCCAACTCCTTGATGCGGTTGGAGGCAACGGCCGGCGAAATGCGCATATCGCGGCCGGCGGCCGACAGATTGCCGAGTTCGACGACGCGGACAAAAACCGCGATGTTGTCGAGATACGCCATCCTTGTCCCCTCGGGCCGCTCAGGGTGTTTGCCTGAATCTCAGCACACCCAGTCGGCTTTCTTGGAAATCAGGCTACTATTTTCCAGATTTTTTTGAAAGTCATCGCGCGATCCGGCTCTTTCGATTTGGACCGATCCCCGTAAAGTCCGCAGCAGGGAGAGGCTCATGCTCGATTTCGCGATTTTCTGGGACTGGTTGGGCTTTGCGGTGCGCTGGCTGCATGTTGTCACCGGCATCGCCTGGATCGGCTCATCCTTCTATTTCGTGGCGCTCGACCTGGGCCTGCGCCAGCGGCCCGGTCTGCCGGCCGGCGCGCATGGCGAAGAGTGGCAGGTCCACGGCGGCGGGTTTTACCACATCCAGAAATACCTGGTCGCGCCGGCCGAGATGCCGGAGCACCTGACCTGGTTCAAGTGGGAATCCTACGCGACCTGGATGACCGGCTTCGCGCTGCTCTGCGTCGTATATTACGCCGGCGCCGACCTCTATCTTATCGACCCGAACGTACTCGACGTTTCGGCGCCGGTCGCCATCGGCATCTCGATCGCCTCGCTGGTGATCGGCTGGCTGATCTACGATCTGCTCTGCCGGTCGCCGCTGGCCAACAACGACACGGTGCTGATGCTCGTGCTCTACGCCATCGTCGTCTTCGCCGCCTGGGGTTACACGCAGCTCTTCACCGGCCGCGCCGCGTTCCTGCATCTCGGCGCGTTCACCGCCACCATTATGTCGGCGAACGTCTTCCTGATCATCATCCCCAACCAGAAGATCGTGGTGGCCGACCTGATCGCCGGCCGCAAGCCCGACCCGAAATACGGCAAGATCGCCAAGACGCGCTCGCTGCACAACAACTATTTGACGCTGCCGGTGCTGTTCCTGATGCTGTCGAACCACTATCCGCTGGCGTTCGGCACGCAGTT
>DATJTE010000023.1:0-59534 GCA_035503715.1 Rhizobiaceae bacterium
GAGCGGCCAGTTCTGGTTCGTGGCTACGAGCAGCACGATGAAGGCCAGTGTCGAGACGATCGTGGCCGGGGTCAGGATTTTGGTTTGCCCATAGCGGTCGACCAGCCGCGATATTTGCGGGGCGGCAACGGCGTTCGTGAGCGCCCACGTTGCCGCGACCGCACCGGCGATCCAGTATTCGCCCCGCGTCTGCGACAGCATGGCGACGATACCGATCGGCGCCATGGCGATCGGCAACCGGGCGAGGAAGGCCGCCGAAGCAAAGCCTTTTGTGCCAGGGGCTCGAAAAATCTCTGCATATGGGTTCGACATCGTACCGTCCTCTCGCTTTTCGCGTTGACGCACTTACATACGTCGCGTATGGCAGCGAGATAGGGACATACGAAGCGTATGTCAATTGGCATACGACGCGTATGTGAATTGGTACAGAGATGCACAAGCCACGTCAGGAAATGATCGCCGAAACCCGCGCCAAGCTGATCGCGGCGGCACGCAAAGCCTTTGCCGAGAAGGGGTACGCCGAGTCCAACATGGATGATTTCACCGCCGAGGCCGGGCTGACGCGCGGCGCGCTCTATCATCATTTCGGCGGCAAGCCCGGGCTGCTGGCGGCCGTGATCGAGCAGATCGACACCGAGATGAATGGCAGGCTTCAGGCGGATGCGCGAAAAGCGCCGACGCGCTGGCAGGGCTTCATCGACGAGAACATCGGCTACATCGAGATGGCGCTTGATCCGGAGATCCAGCGCATTGTGCTGCGCGACGGTCCGGCGGTGCTGGGCGACCCATCGACGTGGCCGTCGGCGAATGCCTGCGTGCGATCGATCACGGCAAGCGTCAAGGCATTGCAGGATGAGGGCATCGTCGCCGACGTTGATCCGGAGACAACGGCGCGGCTCATCACCGGCGCCACGACCTATGCAGCGCAGTGGATCGCCAATTCCGACGATCCCGAGGCGACATCGAAGCGGGCGATTCCCGCCGTACGGCAGATGCTGGAAGGGCTGCGCCGGAAGTAGCCAGCTCAGCGCTGACGCCGCAGCAGCGAGGCGCTATAGTCCCGCCCACGAATCGGGGGATTCGCCGCGATGTGGGATTTCGAGATCGGCAGAACGCTGGGCATCATGGCGCGCACCTGGCCGTTCATCATGCTGCGGCTTGTCGTCTATTTCAGCATCACGCTGGCCTACATCGTCGGAACCGGCGCTTTCGCCGGCATCGGATACGGCGTTGGCCACATCTTCGCCGACGGTGGTCCCGAAGCGACGGCGTTCTATGGCGGCATCTTCGGTCTTGGACTGGTGTCGCTCGCGGTCTACTGGCTGCGCGAGTACATCCTCTATGTCGTCAAGGCCGGCCATATCGCCGTCATGGTGCATCTGATCGACGACCGCGAAATTCCCGAAGGGCAGGGGCAGATCGCCTATGCGCAGAAGGTCGTGACGGAGCGCTTCATCGAAGCGAACATCCTGTTCGTCGTCGATCAACTGGTAAAGGGCGCGATCGCCGCGATAACCGGCCTGCTCGGCGGCATCGCCGCGTTCTTGCCGCTGCCTGGCCTGCAGGGCTTCGTCAACTTCATCAACACGGTGATCCGGCTGGCGCTCACCTATGTCGACGAGATCATCCTCGGGTACAACATTCGCATCAACTCGAAGACGCCGTTCGAGACCGCGCGGCAAGGCGTCGTGCTTTACGCGCAGAACGGCAAGACCATGCTGAAGAACGCGGTGTGGCTGGCGATCTTCATGTGGATCATTGCGATCGCCGTGTTCGTGGTCATGTTGGCGCCGGCCGCGGCGATTCTTTACTGGATCCCCGGCCAGCTCGCCGGCTGGGCTTTCGTGCTCGCCATTGTCTTTGCCTGGGCGATCAAGGCGGCGCTACTCGAACCCTTCGCGATCTGCGCGCTGATGGCGGTCTATTTCCGTACGATTGAGGGCCAGGTACCGAACCCGGAGTGGGACCACAGGCTGTCGGAGCAGTCGAAGAAATTCCGCGACCTAAAGGAAAAAGCGCTGGCCGGCCTCGACGGCTCGCGCTGGGGAGCCGCGGCGCGTTCGGTCTGACTATCTGTGAAGCCGTTGATACGGCGCGAAAAATTCCCATCGAATGGCCAAACGGCAGGCATGCGCCTATATCGGGGCATGGCCACCCGACTCTATTCGCATCCGATCTACCTCGAACACATTACGCCGCCCGGTCACCCCGAGCGGCCGGACCGTCTGCGCGCGATCGAACGCGCGCTGGAGAGCGAGGTGTTCGCCAAGCTCGACCGCGTCGAGGCGCCGAAGGCCGATCCGGCCGTAATCGCGCTGGCGCATCCGCAAGACTTCGTCGAGCGCGTCGAAGCCGCGGTGCCGGATACTGGCATTGTGCGGATCGATGCAGACACATCGATGAGCCCGAAGAGCTGGGAGGCGGCGCTGACCGCGGTGGGCGCCGCGAACGCTGCCGTCGACGACGTGTTCACCGGCAAGGCTGACAATGTGTTCGTTGCGTCGCGTCCGCCGGGCCATCACGCCGAGCGCGCCACCGCGATGGGTTTCTGCCTGTTCAACAATGCCGCGATCGCCGCGCGGCATGCGCAGAAGACGCATGGCGCGGAACGGGTCGCCATCGTCGACTGGGACGTGCATCACGGTAACGGCACGCAGGACATTTTTTGGGACGACCCGTCGGTGCTCTACTGCTCGACGCACCAGATGCCGCTTTATCCCGGCACCGGCGCAAAAAACGAGACTGGCGCCGGCAACATCGTCAACGCTCCACTGGCGCCGCGCGATGGCTCAAGCCAGTTCCGCGATGCGTTCCTGACGCGCGTGTTGCCGTCGCTCGACAATTTCCGGCCGGACCTGATCATCATTTCCGCCGGCTTCGACGCGCATCACCGCGATCCGCTCGCCGAGATCAATTTGGATGAAGCGGATTTCGACTGGGCGACCGGCCAACTGATGGATCGCGCCATGACGCATTCGGGCAACCGGCTTGTGAGCCTGCTCGAAGGCGGCTACGACCTCGAAGGACTGGCATATTCGGTCGCCGCGCATGTCGGCCGGCTGATGAGGGGATGAGATGACGGCAACGACCAATGACGACATCAAGGCGATGACATTCGAACAGGCGCTCGAAGCGCTGGAGCGGATCGTCGACGATCTCGAAAAGGGCGACGTGCCGCTCGATCAGTCGATCCGCATCTATGAGCGCGGCGAGGCGCTGAAGGCGCATTGCGACCGGCTGCTGAAATCCGCCGAGGACAAGGTCGAGAAGATCCGCCTGTCGCGCGAAGGCAAGCCGGTCGGCGCAGAGCCGCTCGATCAGGATTGAGCAGCGTCAAGCGTCCTCATGATCCCGCTCTTGCGCGGGATGCTTGATACTGAGCACGACCAGTTCGTCTGTCGCTTCGTTCACTGCATAATATGCGATGTAGTGATATTTTCGCGTGACAAACTTGCGCACACCTTCTGTCACTTGCCGGCGGCCCGCATACGGAAATTCGGCGAGATACCCCAGGCTCGTTTCGATTGCCTCGCGAACGCGTATGGCCGCATTTGGATTGCGTTCGTTGAGATAGATTGCGATTTCGGTGAGGTTTTCGAGTGCCTTGCGGGTGAAGCGCAGCCTCATGCGCCAAAGCGGCTAAATGCTCGCGCAACCTCTGCATCCGTTGCGAACTCGCCCCGCTGGGCCTGAGCAAGTCCCTCAAGCACATCCTCGAGATGCGATGGATCGATGGCCTCCGGCGTATCGTCGTTCGCCAAGGCCAGCATGACGCGCGCGATCCTTTCCTGGTCGCCATGAGGGAGGCGACGCACAGCTTGCAGCGCTTTTTCGAGCAGATCGGCCATCCAAGAAGCATAACCCAACTGCTGGAAATCGGAAAGGACGCTAAAATGGCGATGGCAAGTCAAGCCCTGACGCATGGTTTCCGCCTAGACGGTTGACCTCTCCGCCCTGAATCCACAGATTCGGGGCCTGGAAGCGAGGATGCCATGTGCCGTAACATCAAGCAGTTGTTCAATTTCGACCCGCCGGCGACGGACGAGGAAATATACGACGCAGCGCTGCAATTCGTCCGCAAGGTGAGCGGTTCCACCAGGCCGTCGAAGCAGAACGAGAAAGCGTTCAACCGCGCCGTCGACAAGATCGCCGCGGCAACGCTGCAGCTTATGGATTCGCTCGAAACGAACGCGCATCCGAAAAACCGTGAGATCGAGGCGGCGAAGGCTCGGGCGCGCGCCGCCATCCGGTACGCCACGGCATAGGAAGGTCGCGCGGCTCGCGCGGCTGTTCAATCAGGACACCGGGATTTCCGGCTGCTCGAAATCAGCAGGGCGGGCGGCATAGAAGCGCTCCGGCGCCTTCCAGCGGCCGGGTATCTGCTCTTCACCCCAGAGCGCGAGCGCCTGCAGCGCCGGGATCAAGCCCGCACCCTTCGCCGTCAATACATAAGAGCCTCGGTGTGAACCTTGCCGCGCCTGGGTCTGCCGGATCAGGCCGGCTTCTTCGAGCCGGCTTAAGCGCTCCGCCAATATGTTCGTTGCGATCCGCTCGGCCTTGGACAGGAAATCCGAGTAGCTGGCTGGTCCGAGCACAAGCGTTCGGACGATCAGCAGCGACCACTTGTCGCCCACGATGTCCAACGTCGATGCGATGGGGCATCCCGACCGGAACTTTATCATGGAGGCAGCATAGATTCTAACTTGCAAAATGCAAGTTAGAATGCTTAGTTCGCCGAAATTTGCTGATTGAAGGGGAGAGCATGTTTCCGGTCACATCCATGGTTGCCGCGCTGGCGGCGGCCGCGCTGGTCTTCCTGAGCATCTCCGTGAGTCTCAGGCGAAAGCGGGTCGGCGTCAGGCTTGGGTTGAGCGATGACCCGACGCTGATGAGGCGCATCCGTGCGCAGGGGAATTTCATCGAATACGTGCCGCTGGCGTTGATCGTGCTCGCGCTTGCCGAGTACAGGCACGCGCCGGCCGTATTGCTCTGGACGATCGCCGGCTTGCTCGTTGTCGGCCGTGGCCTGCACTATGCCGGGATCGTGACGGCAACGACGCCTCTCAGCGCTCCAGGCATGGTTGGCACCTACGGTGCGCTGCTTGTGGGTGCGGCGACGCTGCTTTTTGCCGGGTGACGCATCGTTCACCGCCGCGCCCCTTGGCAGTCCCGCCGAGCGGGATCATTATCGCGGCATGAGCTTCTTTCCCGGCAATGACCCGCACCCTGGCGATGCCTTCGCCAGCGACCAGATCGAGTTGATGGTAATCCCCAATTCGAAGGATGTCGGCGGCTTTGCCGTCAGGCGCGCTTTGCCGACGGCGAAGCGCCGGCTGGTAGGCCCGTTCATCTTCTTCGACCGGATGGGGCCGGCGATCCTGCGCCCCGGCCAGGCGGTCGATGTCAGGCCGCATCCGCATATCGGCTTGGCGACCGTCACCTATCTCTTCGACGGCAAGATCAGGCACAGGGATTCGCTCGGCACCGAAATGGTGATCGAGCCGGGCGACGTGAACCTGATGACGGCCGGCCGCGGCATCGTCCATTCGGAACGATCGCCGGAGGAACTGCGCGGCTCCGCGATGACGATGTCGGGCCTGCAGACCTGGCTGGCGCTGCCCGACGCCAAGGAGGAGATGGCGCCGGTCTTCGAAAACACATCCCGCGCGACGCTTCCCGAGTTCCGCGACGGCGGCGCGCATGGCCGCGTCGTCATCGGCGATTTCGACGGCGTGCGCTCGCCCGTGCGCGGCCACTCCGACACGCTCTATGCCGATATCCGGCTGGAGCCAGGCGGCGAGGTGCGCATCCCGGCCGATGCGGAGGAACGAGCGATCTATGTACTCGACGGCGACGTGTCGATCGCCGGCGACAAATTTCCGCCGGACCGGCTGCTGGTCTTCCGGCCGGGCGACGAGATTGTGGTTAACAGCGAGGCCGGCGCGCATTTCATGCTGTTCGGCGGCGCCTCGCTCGGCTCGAAACGGTACATCTGGTGGAATTTCGTCTCCTCCTCGAAGGAACGCATCGAGCAGGCCAAGAACGAATGGAAGACTGGCCGCTTCGACATCGTCCCGGGCGATGAGGACGAATTCATCCCGCTGCCGGAAAGCTGACGCGACAGCGCCGCACATTTACAAAATTCGGGCGTGAGCCTATCTCCGAAGCGAGAATTCAGGCAGGGCACGCCGCCGTGAACCCAAAACCCACCACGCCGCTGCTGGACAAGGCCGTTGTCCCGGCCGATCTGCGTAAGTTGACCGAGAAGCAGTTGCCGCAACTCGCCTCGGAACTGCGCGCCGATCTGATCGACATCGTCTCGCAGACCGGCGGGCATCTCGGGGCGGGGCTAGGCGTCGTCGAACTGACGGTCGCGCTGCATTATGTCTTCGACACGCCGGCCGATCGTGTGATCTGGGATGTCGGCCACCAGGCCTATCCGCACAAGATACTCACCGGCCGCCGCAGCCAGATGCGGACGCTCCGGCAGGAAAACGGCCTGTCGGGTTTCACCAAGCGGGCCGAGAGCGAATACGACCCGTTCGGTGCCGCGCATTCCTCGACCTCGATTTCGGCTGGCCTCGGCATGGCCGCGGCGCGTGACCTGAAGGGCGGCAAGAACAATGTGATCGCCGTGATCGGCGACGGCGCTATGTCCGCCGGCATGGCCTTCGAGGCGCTGAACAATGCCGGCGCGCTGGACTCCCGCCTGATCGTCATCCTCAACGACAACGACATGTCGATCGCGCCGCCAAGCGGCGCGATGAGCGCGTACCTGGCGCGGCTCGCGGTTGGAAAAACCTATTTCAGCCTGCGTGATTTCGGCAAGAAGCTGACCGCCTATCTCGGCAAGCGCGCCGATCGCGCCATCAAGCGAGCTGTCGAGCATGCGCGCGGCTACGTGACCGGCGGCACGATGTTCGAAGAGCTCGGCTTCTATCATATCGGGCCGATCGACGGACACAATCTCGAGCACCTGATCCCGGTGCTGAAGAACGTCCGCGACAATCACGACGGGCCGGTTCTGATCCATGTCGTGACGCAGAAGGGCAAGGGTTATGCACCGGCGGAAGCCGCCGCAGACAAATATCACGGCGTCAACAAATTCGACGTGATCACCGGCGCGCAGGCGAAAGCGCCGGCCAATGCGCCGGCCTATACGCGTGTGTTCGCCGACAGCCTGATCCAGGAGGCGCTGGAGGACGACAGAATAGTCGCCATCACGGCCGCGATGCCGTCCGGTACGGGCCTCGATGTTTTTGGCGAGGTGTTCCCGGGCCGGTTGTTCGACGTCGGCATTGCCGAGCAGCACGCCGTCACTTTCGCAGCGGGTCTCGCAACCGAAGGGCTGAAACCCTTCGCGGCGATTTATTCGACATTCCTGCAGCGCGCCTACGACCAGGTCGTGCACGACGTGGCAATCCAGAAACTGCCAGTACGATTTCCCATCGACCGCGCCGGCTTTGTCGGCGCCGACGGGCCGACGCATTGTGGCGCCTTCGACACGACCTATCTCGCCTCGCTGCCGGGCTTCGTGGTGATGGCCGCGGCCGATGAAGCGGAGCTGCGCCACATGGTGCGCACGGCGGTTGTCTACGATGAAGGCCCGATCTCGTTCCGCTATCCGCGCGGCAACGGCGTCGGCGTCGAGATGCCGGAGCGCGGCAAGGAACTGGCGATCGGCAAGGGCCGCATCGTCAAGGAAGGCACCAAGGTCGCGCTGCTGTCCTTCGGCACGCGGCTGGCCGACTGCCTGGTGGCGGCGGAAGAACTCGACGCGGCGGGGCTGTCCACCACCGTCGCCGACGCGCGTTTCGCCAAGCCGCTGGACGAGGATCTGGTGCGGCAGCTCGCCCGATCGCATGAGGTGCTGGTCACGGTCGAGGAGGGCTCCATCGGCGGCTTCGCCAGCCACGTGCTGCATTATCTCGCGCATGCCGGACTGCTGGAGACAGGCATCAAGGTCCGCCCGCTCGTCCTGCCGGACGAGTTCACCGAGCAGGCCAAACCGGAAAAGATGTATGCGGACGCAAGGCTCGATGCGGCAGGCATCGTGACGACGGTCTTTGCCGCGCTCGGCCGCGAGATTCGCATCCAGCGGGCCTGAGCCTCCCCTTGAATCAACCTGTGAACGGCTTGAATCTGCCTGCCCGCTGGCATTCCTAACCGGCTGTTTACGCTGACCTTTTGGTTTTTGCTTACCCTGTCCCTTGGCCGATTTTTAGCGCCCGATCGCTAGAACCGCTTCCAAGACAGGGAAAGTGACAACAATGAGAATGCTCGTGACTAGCACGGCGATTTTCGCCGCGCTCGCGATGCCGGCGACGGCGCAAAGCCGTCACGATCCCAAGCTGGAACAGGCCGCCGCTGCGATTGTCGCAGCCAAGATGGGCGAACTGCGCGGCGGTTTCGCCTATGACGTCGAACTTGCGAGGGTGATGCTCCCGGATTTCGGCCCGACCGGTTCGATCAGCCCGGCGCCGGCTTACAACGCGCTGCCGGTCAAGGAAGGCGCGGGTCTGGTTCCCGCGCTTGAGCGCCGGTCCGTCCGCATCGTTCTCTGACACCGCATCCTGGTAGCTTGCCTTCCACGGCGCGCTTCGCCATGGAAGGCCATGAGTTCCAAACCGACCGCCGAAAAGCCGAGGCTGGACGAGCTTCTCGTCCGGCGCGGCTTTTTCGCGAGCCGCTCGCGGGCGCGCGATGCTGTCGAACGCGGCACGGTGCGGCTGAACAGTGCCGTCGCAACGAAGCCCGGGTTGGCGGTCGCGGAGGATGCCGCGATCGAGGTTGACGATCCGGCCTCGGCCTATGTCTCCCGCTCGGCGCTGAAACTGATCGCTGCGCTCGATCATTTCGGCATCGATGTTTCGGGCAAGGTCGCGCTGGACATTGGCGCATCGACGGGCGGGTTCACGCAGGTGCTGCTTGAGCGCGGGGCAGGGCACGTCATCGCAATCGACGTCGGTCACGGACAGTTGCATGGGAGCTTGGCTGGCGATCGGCGGGTGACCTCCATCGAAGGGCTGAACGCGCGCGAACTGTCCTCCGCCAATCTTGCCGGACGAGCGCCCGACGTGCTGGTCTCCGACGTCAGCTTCATCTCGTTGAAGCTGGCGCTGCCGCCGGCGCTGGACCTCGCAGCGAATGGCGCTGACGGCATTTTCCTCGTGAAACCGCAGTTCGAGGCCGGGCGCGACGCCATTGGCAACGGCGGCCTGTTGCGCGATCCGAAGGACGGTCCGCGCGTCGCGGAAGAGCTGCGGCAATGGCTGGACACGCAGCAGGGCTGGCGCGCGCTTGGCGTCATCCCGTCGCCGATCGAGGGCGGGGACGGCAATCGCGAGTTCCTGCTGGCGGGGAGGAAAGACCGGTGAGCGCGACCTTCACCATCGCGCGGCTCGGCGCGCAAGGCGACGGCATCGCCGAGACCGAAACCGGTCCCGTGTTCATCCCGTTCACGCTGCCCGGCGAAAGGGTGACAGCGGCACGCGAAAAAGATCGTGCCACGCTGATGGCGGTTGTGGAGCCGTCGCCGCAACGCGTTGTGCCGGCATGTCGGCACTTTGGCGAATGCGGAGGCTGCGCGCTGCAGCACATGGAGCAGAGTGCCTATCTCGCCTGGAAACGCGACAAGGTGGTGCATGCGCTGAAGGGTATCGACGCGCCGGTCGCCGACATCGTGCCGTGCCCGCCCAACTCGCGCCGGCGTGTCGTGCTCTCGGCGCGGCGCACCGAAGCCGGCATGCTGCTCGGTTACAACCGGGCTCTCTCGCACCACATCATCGACATCGCCGAATGCCCGATCGCGGTGCCGGCGATCGAGGCGGCGTTGTCAAAGCTGCGTGAACTGGCTGCGCTGATCGCAGTGACACCGCAAGCCTTCCACATCGCGGTTACGGCAAGCGCCTCCGGTCTGGACGTAGCCGCGACGGGAGGCGGGCGCTTGAGCGACGCCGTGCGCCGCGCGGCGTCGGACTTCGTCATCCGCAACCGTTTCGCACGGCTGTCCGTGGATGGCGAGATCATCGTCGAGCCGGTGAAGCCCACAGTGGCGTTTGGTCCCGCGACGGTGGCGCCGCCGCCCGGCGCATTCCTGCAGGCCGTTGCATCCGCCGAGCAGACGATGGCGGATCTCGTCATCGGCCATATCGGAAAGGCGAAGCGCGTCGCTGACCTGTTCGCAGGCTGCGGTGCTTTCGCATCGCGGCTGGCGTCTGGCTCTGAGGTGCATGCGGCGGAAGGCGACCAGGCGGCACTTGCAGCGCTCGATCGTGCCGGGAAATCGCCTCCGGGGCTGAAGCGGGTGATCGCCGAAAAGCGCGATCTGTTCCGCCGGCCGCTGACTGCAAAGGAACTCGACGCCTATGGCGGCATCGTGTTCGATCCGCCACGCGCGGGCGCGGAAGACCAGTCGAAGCAGATCGCCAAGTCCGAGGTGCCGCTGGTCGCCGCCGTCTCGTGCAATCCGACGACACTGGCGCGCGATCTGAAAATCCTCATCGCCGGCGGGTATCGTGTGAAATCGGTGACGCCGATCGACCAGTTTCTCTGGTCGCCACATGTCGAGGCAGTGGCGCTGCTGGAGAAGCCGAGGCGACGGCGTTAGCGCGCGAGCAGGGCGTCAACGTAGCGCGGCACGACGACCGTGGCGGGACCGTGCTCGGCTTCGGCGAAATGGCTGATGCCTTCGGATGGTTCGAGATTGAGTTCGACCGTATGTGCGCCGGCGCGCCCGGCTTCCTTCACGAAGCCGGCGGCCGGGTAGACATTGCCGCTGGTGCCGATGGAGATGAAGAGATCGCACGCTGCGATCGCCGCATGGATGCGATCCATCTGATAGGGCAACTCGCCGAACCAGACGACGTCGGGCCGCATATGGCCGGCGCCTGCGCAAGACGGGCACTCCGAGGCGAGCGACATCTCACCTGCCCACGGGCTGCGCATGCCGCAGGCAGTGCAGAGCGCCTGGTTGTGCTGGCCGTGCATGTGGATGAGTTTTGTCGAGCCGGCGGTTTCGTGCAGGCTGTCGACGTTCTGCGTGACGAGCAGGAATTCGCCGGGGAAGTCACGCTCGAGTTTTGCCAGCGCGAAATGCGCGGCGTTGGGCTGGACGGTGCCGACATTGCGCCGCCGCCAGTTGTAGAACTCGTGCACCTTGGCCGGATTGGCAGCGAACCCCTGCGGTGTCGCGACCTCGCGGTAGTCGACCTTCGACCAGATGCCGTCCGGATCGCGGAAAGTCGAGATGCCGGATTCGGCGGAGATGCCGGCACCAGTGAGAATGACAACAGAGGAAGGCCGCATCAGGCGATGATGCCGGCTTGGGTCGTTATGGTCCAGAGCCGCATCGATAATCCGGCGACCTTGACCAGCAAGAGGAGCCGCCTAGCTTTCCTACGACACCAGGAGCCCAAGGATGGAAACCCAGGAACTTCACCGTGGCCGGCTGATTGACCATATCCAACTCGTTGTGAAGGATTTCGAGGCAAGCCGACGCTTTTACAAAGCCGTCTTTGCGGCGCTGGAGATACCGGTCGGCGCCGAAGAGAAGGACTTCATCTGGGCCGATGAGCTCTTTATCTCGACCGCCGACAGCGAAGCCGCCGCCGGGAAACTGACCGGACGCCATCACCTGGCTTTCCAGGCCGCGGACCCCGCGATGGTTGACGCTTTTTACGCGGCGGGCATCAAGGCGGGAGGCGTCGACAACGGCAAGCCCGGGGAGCGCACCAAATATCACCCCGGCTACTACGCCGCGTTTCTTCTGGATCCTGACGGCAACAATATCGAGGCCGTTTTCCACGGCAAGGCGAACCGCAGCGCGCCCTCGGTGAAGATCACCTTCTGAGCGACCTCACACCCGCGTCCCGCCGACTGTCATCTGGTTCATGCGCAAATGCGGCTGGCCGACGCCGACCGGCACGCCCTGGCCGGCCTTGCCGCACATGCCCACCCCATTGTCGAGCTTCATGTCGTTGCCGATCATGGTGACGCGATGCATGGCGTCCGGACCGTTGCCGATCAGCATGGCGCCCTTGATCGGCTGGGTCACCTTGCCGTTCTCGATCATGTAGGCCTCGGTGCAGCCGAACACGAACTTGCCGGAGGTGATGTCGACCTGGCCGCCGCCGAACGAGACGGCGTAGATGCCGTTGTTGACGGAGGCGATGATCTCTTCCGGCGTCATCGAGCCGGCGGTCATGTAGGTGTTGGTCATGCGCGGCATGGGCTGGTGCGCATATGATTCGCGGCGACCGTTGCCGGTCGGGCTGACGCCCATCAGGCGGGCGTTCTGCCGGTCCTGCATGTAGCCAACGAGCTTGCCGTCATCGATCAGCACATTGCGCGCCGAGGGCGTGCCTTCATCGTCGACGGTGAGCGAACCGCGGCGCTCGAAGATCGTGCCGTCGTCGACGACAGTGACGCCCTTGGCCGCCACCTGCTGGCCGAGAAGCCCGGCGAAGGCGGAGGTCTTCTTGCGGTTGAAGTCGCCTTCCAGCCCATGGCCCACGGCCTCGTGCAGCATGACGCCCGGCCAGCCCGAGGAGAGCACGATGTCGAAGGTACCGGCAGGGGCGGGGACCGCCTCCAGATTCACCAGCGCCTGACGCAGCGCCTCGTCGGCGGCGAACTTCCAGGAATCCTCGGCGATGAACTCGCCAAACCCCTTGCGGCCGCCGGCGCCGTAGGAGCCGGTCTCCTGGCGGTCGCCGTCACCGGCAACGACGGCGACGTTCATGCGAACCATCGGCCGGATGTCGCGCACCACCTGGCCGTCGCCGCGAATGATCTCGACATGCTGCCACGAAGCGGCCAGCGATGCGGTGACCTGGCGCACGCGCGGGTCCTTGGCGCGCAGATAGGCGTCGATCGTGGTGAGCAGCTTGGCCTTTTCCTCGAAGCCCGGCGCGCCGATCGGGTTCTCGTCGCCGTAAAGATGCTTGTTGGTGCGCTGCGGCGCATCGGCCAGCGTGCCGGAATAGCCTGATTTCACGGTCGAGATAGCGTCAGAGGCGCGCAGCAGCGCAGCCTCGGAGAGCTCGCTCGAATGCGCATAACCGGACGCCTCGCCGGCCACGGCGCGCAGGCCAAAGCCCTGGTCGGTGTTGAAATTAGCCGTCTTCAGCCGGCCGTTGTCGAACATCAGCGCCTCGCCTTCGCTGTATTCGAGGAAGAGCTCGCCATCGTCCGCGCCGGAAATGGTGTCCGCCACGATACGCCGGAGCTTGTCTTCGGAAATGTCGAACTGGCCGAGGAGGCTTTTCATCGGATTGCCTTGGGTTTCTCGCATATGCCCGCATGTAGGCGCGAAGGTGTAATTCGGCAATCTCTGAGGGTCAGAGCCGCCGTGCCATCAGGATTTCGTCGATCTCGCGGCCGTCATGCAGGAAACCACCAGGGATGCGGCCGATCTCCTTGAAATCGTGGCGGGCGTAGAAGCGCTCCGCCGCCGGATTCTCGGCGGTGACCGCCAACTCGATCTGACGAATGCCGGTGCGGCGCGCGTGGTCGAGGAGCGCATCGAGCAGGGCAGGCGCCGCACCCGATCCACGTTCGCTTTCGCGCAGATAGACCATGATGATCGTCGCGCGATGCGCCATCTTGCTGGATTGCTGAAGCATCAACCCCATGATGCCGACAGGCTCATCGTCGCGAAACGCCACGAAAACAGGATTGGCCGTCACGCGACGTTGCCATTCTTCGTCGGGCAGGTGTTCCCAGTCATCGAAGCGGCTGGCGAACGCCTCCGGCGCGAGGCGCAGCGCTTCAAGCCGAATCCGCTTGAAGGTTTCGACGTCTTCGGGCGTGAGAAGCCGTACGGCCGCGCCGCTCATTACGGCAGCGCGGAAAAGCCTTCGTTGAAGCCGGCGAGGTCGACCGGGATGCCGATGCCTTCCTCGGGCGTCTGGAACACGATGAAGGTGGCGGCGGTGCCGGTCTTCAGCGTGTCGAGAAGGGTCTTTTCAAGGATGACCTCGGCGTAGCAGCCGTCCTGGAAGCAGCGCACGAAATAGGCGCGGCCGATGTCCTTGCCGTCGACATTGAGGCCAAGGCCGTTCGGCAAAAGCACGCCGAGCGGGGCGAGCACGCGCAGAATCTCGGCCTTGTTGTCGGCGGTGCGCAGCACGACGACTGACAGGCCGATCTCGGGCCGATCCTCGGCGACGACGTTTTGCATCATCGCGCATTGTTCGGACGAAGCGCCCGCAGGCGTGTCGCAGATGATCGACCATGCGCCATGCGTGGACTTGACCGTGCCGCCGGCGCCTGCCTGCTGCTGGGCCGAAGCCGGAAGGCCAAGCGCCGACAGGGCAAGCGCTGCCGCTAGCATCAGTCTCAAGAGGCGAACGATCATGAGGTCTCCACTGGCGAATCACGGCACTTTAACCCGCTGAAAAGCCGGGTTACAGGCGGTTTCGGCGAGGCTTGCGGGAAAAATCCGTCCGAATTGCGACTTACGGCCCGGATCGGGCGCGTCGCCGGACCTAGCGCCAGGCACCGGAAGGACCGGCGAACAGGGACGTTTCTGGCGCTTTGCACGGGCGCAAAATGCCGCACGGTTTCCTCTCCTGCTTCCTTGCGGCGGCGGGTAGAGTATGGTTTGAACCAGCGATCGAAGCCGGGATTCTGTGCCCGGCGCTGGCCGTTTCCGGAAAGCCTGGAACGGCGCCGAATTCGGGAGACAAGCGTGATCATCAGCGCGATGAAGAGATTGACCTTCGGCCTTCCCGCTGCGGCCGCGCTTTTCGCCTCCAGCGCTGCTTTTGCCGACCAGCCTCACCCGTGGCAGTGGCGCTTCCAGGAAGCGGCGACGCCGATCATGGACCAGATCGAGTGGTTCGAGGTCTATACGCTCTGGTTCATCGTCCCGATCACGCTTCTGGTGCTGGCGCTGCTCGCCTATTGCATCGTGAAATTCAGGGCGAGCGCCAACCCGACGCCATCGCGCACCAGCCACAACACGACCATCGAAGTCATCTGGACCGTCGGGCCGGTGGTCATCCTGCTGGCGCTGGCGATCCCGTCCTTCCAGCTTTTGACCGCGCAGTACAATCCGCCTGAGGATCCGAAGCTGACGCTGAAGGCGACCGGCAACCAGTGGAACTGGGACTACGAATACCAGCTCGAAGAGTCGCTGTCGTTCAACTCGCGCATGCTTCCCGATGACGAGCGCGCCGGCCTCGGCAAGGAAGATCTCGGCCGCTACCCACGGCTGCTCGCGGTCGACAACGAGATGGTCGTGCCGGTGAACACCACGGTGCGCGTGCTGGTCACCGCCGCCGACGTCATCCACGCCTTCGCCATGCCGGCCTTCGGCGTCAAGACCGACGCCGTGCCCGGCCGCATCAACGAAATCTGGTTCAACGCGACCAAGGAAGGCCTCTATTACGGCCAGTGCTCGGAACTGTGCGGCAAGGATCATGCCTTCATGCCGATCGCCATCCGGGTCGTGAACCAGCAACAGTACGACACCTGGCTTGCCGCTGCGCGCACCGATCTTCCCGGCGCCAACAAGGCGCTGATGGCGGCGGTCGACGGCAACCAGAAAGTAGCCGACGCCTCCAACTAGGACGGCGCCGCAAGAGAATAGGGAACGGAGCGGATCATGGCAGGCGCGACAACCCACCACGATGATCATCAACACAGCCGTGATCACGCCGATCATGCCCATGACGATCATCACGATCATGCGCACGACCACCCGACAGGCTGGGTCCGCTGGGTCTATTCGACCAACCACAAGGACATCGGCACGCTCTACCTGATCTTTGCGATCATCGCCGGCATCATCGGCGCGCTCCTGTCGATAGCCATGCGCGCCGAGCTGCAGCAGCCCGGCATCCAGATTTTCACCGGCCTGGCGCAGATGGTCTACGGCCTTGAAGGCGATGCCGCCATCGACGGCGGCAAGCAGATGTTCAACGTCTTCACCACCGCGCACGCACTCATCATGATCTTCTTCATGGTCATGCCGGCGCTGATCGGCGGCTTCGCCAACTGGATGGTACCGATCATGATCGGCGCGCCCGACATGGCGTTCCCGCGCATGAACAACATCTCCTTCTGGCTGCTGCCGCCGGCATTCTTCCTGCTGCTGCTCTCGCTCTTCATGCCTGGCCCCACCGGCGCATACGGTGTCGGCGGCGGCTGGACGCTCTATCCGCCGCTCTCGACACAATCGCCCGGACCGGCGGTCGACCTCGCCATCCTGGCGCTGCACATCGCTGGCGCCTCGTCGATCCTCGGCGCGATCAACTTCATTACCACCATCTTCAACATGCGCGCGCCCGGCATGACGCTGCACAAGATGCCACTGTTCGCCTGGTCGGTGCTGGTGACGGCGTTCTTGCTGCTGCTCTCGCTGCCAGTTCTGGCAGGCGCGATCACCATGCTCTTGACGGACCGCAACTTCGGCACTGCCTTCTTCAATCCGGAGTACGGCGGCGATCCGATCCTGTTCCAGCACCTGTTCTGGTTCTTCGGCCATCCCGAGGTGTACATCCTGATCCTGCCGGGCTTCGGCATCGTCAGCCACATCGTCTCGACCTTCTCGAGGAAGCCGATTTTCGGCTATCTCGGCATGGCCTATGCGATGGTCGCGATCGGTGCGATCGGCTTCGTCGTGTGGGCGCACCATATGTACACCAGCGGCATGTCACTCGACGCGCAGCGCTACTTCGTGTTCGCCACCATGGTGATCGCGGTGCCGACCGGCGTGAAGATCTTCTCGTGGATCGCCACCATGTGGGGCGGGTCTATCTCGATGCGTACGCCGATGCTGTGGGCGATCGGTTTCATCTTCCTGTTCACCGTCGGCGGCGTGACGGGCGTGCAGCTAGCCAATGCCGGCCTCGACCGCTCGCTGCACGACACCTATTACGTCGTCGCGCACTTCCACTACGTGCTGTCGCTTGGCGCGGTGTTCGCCATCTTCGCCGGCTGGTACTACTGGTTCCCGAAGATGACCGGCTACATGTATTCGCCTTTCATTGCGCGGTCGCACTTCTGGCTCACCTTCATAGGCGTGAACCTGGTGTTCTTCCCGCAGCATTTCCTGGGTCTTGCCGGCATGCCGCGCCGCTACATCGACTATCCGGATGCGTTTGCCGGGTGGAATATGGTGTCGTCCTACGGCTCCTACATCTCCGGCTTCGGCGTTCTGGTGTTCCTCTACGGCGTGTTCGAAGCGTTCTCGCGCAAGCGCGTGGCGGGCGCCAATCCGTGGGGCGAGGGGGCGACGACGCTCGAATGGCAGTTGCCTTCGCCGCCGCCGTTCCACCAGTGGGAACAGTTGCCGAAGATCAAGTAGCGTCACAGTTTGGGACCGCCGACTTGCGGCGGTTCCGGCCAGACGGAATGGACTGAAACGTACGAATGGCCCTCGTAGACGAAAGCAGATTCGACGACGCCGGGTTCCGCATGTCGGAAGCCACGGCAGGTGATTTCTTCGCGCTGCTGAAGCCGCGCGTGATGTCGCTTGTCGTCTTCACCGCCTTCGTTGGGCTCATGGCTGCGCCCACGACGATCAATCCGTTCATTGCGGTGATCGCCATCCTGTCGATCGCGGTGGGCGCCGGCGCGTCCGGCGCGCTCAACATGTGGTACGACGCCGACATCGACGCCGTCATGAGCCGCACCGCCTCCCGACCAGTGCCGTCCGGCCGCGTCACGGCCGAGCAGGCGCTGGCGTTCGGCCTGGTGCTCGCCGTCATGTCGGTGATGACGCTGGGCGTCTTGGTCAACTGGCTCGCCGCTTCGCTGCTTGCCTTCACCATCTTCTTCTACGCCGTCATCTACACGATGTGGCTGAAGCGCTGGACGCCGCAGAACATCGTGATCGGCGGCGCGGCCGGCTCTTTCCCGCCGATGATCGGTTATGCCGCCGCGACCGGCTCGATCGGCCTCGAGAGCGTGCTGCTCTTCCTGATCATCTTCCTGTGGACGCCGCCGCATTTCTGGGCGCTGGCGCTGTTCAAGTCCGAGGACTACCAGCGCGCCGGCATTCCGATGATGCCGAACGTCGCCGGGGAAGCCTCGACGCGCAGGCAGATCTTCGCCTATGCGCTGCTGGTGGCTGTGACCGGTGTGCTTCCGGCCGTCCTTGGCTTTACCTCGTTGGCCTATGGCGGGGTCGCCGCGGCGCTCGGCATCGGCTTTGTCTGGTACGCCTGGCGCGTCCTCAGGATGGCGGACGCTGACCGCGCCATGAAGCCGGCCAAGGCGCTGTTCGCCTATTCGCTGCTCTATCTGTTCGCGATCTTCGCGGCCTATCTGGCCGATGCAATGATCGCGCGCGCCGGGCTCGTGGCGTGAGCGAGGACAAGAAAATGGAACTGGTGACGCTTAGCGACAAGCAGAAGAAAGCGCAGCGCAGCCGTTCTGTGGCGATTGCGGTGACGCTGGCGGCGCTCGTCGTGATTTTCTACATCGCGACCATCATCAAGGCCGACCCCACCATGTTCAACAGGCCGATGTGACATGGCTGAGGAGCGCTACACCGTCTCCCCGGCGACGCAGCGGACCAACCGCCTGATTGCAGGCGCTTGCGTGGCCTTTTTCGGCGGCATGGTTGGCATGGCCTATGCCGCCGTGCCGCTCTACGAGATGTTCTGCCAGATCACCGGTTATGGCGGCACGACGCAGCGTGTCACGCAATATTCCGACCGCGTGCTCGACCGCGAGATCACGGTTCGCTTCGACGCGAACACGTCCGGTGCGCTGCCTTGGGACTTCAAACCCGTCCAGCGCGACATCACGATGAAGATCGGCGAGACGGTGCAGATCGCCTACACCGCGACCAACGAGTTCAGCACGCCTTCGGGCGGCCGCGCGACGTTCAACGTCACGCCGGAGCTTGCCGGCTCCTATTTCAACAAAGTCGAGTGCTTCTGCTTCACCGACACCACGCTGAAGCCGGGTGAAACGCTTGAGATGCCGGTGGTTTTTTATGTCGATCCCGACATCGAGAACCAGCCGGAACTGAAAGACCTGAAAACCATCACGCTCTCCTATACGTTCTTCCCAACGGACGGAGAGCCGGTTGCCGACAACAAGGCAACCAAGCTAGAGCAAATCCAGGATTTGCGACAAAACGGAAAACCAGATCAATTTCGCGATAAGAAGAATCGCGAAATTGCTCGGGACACTGCCGACGGAAAGACCGGGGGTTGATATGGCCGACGCACACGCCAAACCGCAGCACGACTACCATCTCGTCAGCCCGAGCCCTTGGCCGTTCATCGGCTCGATCGGCGCGCTGGTGACCGCGATTGGCGGCGTCGCCTATATGAAATACCTAAACGGCGGCACGTTCCCGATCTTCGGTTACGAGATCGCCAATCCCTGGCTGTTCTTCATCGGCCTGGTGATCGTGCTCTACACCATGTTCGCGTGGTGGTCGGACACGATCAAGGAATCGCATGAGGGCTATCATACGCGCGTCGTGTCGCTGCACCTGCGCTACGGCATGATTATGTTCATCGCCTCCGAGGTGATGTTCTTCGTCGCGTGGTTCTGGGCCTTCTTCGACGCCAGCCTCTACCCGAACGAGACGATACAGTACGCGCGCGAAGCGTATACGGGTGGTGTGTGGCCGCCGAAGTCGATCGAGGTGCTCGATCCCTTCCACCTGCCGCTCTACAACACCATCATCCTGCTGCTCTCAGGCACGACAGTGACCTGGGCGCACCATGCGCTCCTGCATAACGACCGGAAGGGTCTGGTCTGGGGGCTTGCGATCACCGTGGGCCTCGGCGTGCTGTTCTCGATGGTGCAGGCTTACGAGTACATGGAAGCCCCGTTCAACTTCAAAGACTCGATCTACGGCGCCACCTTCTTCATGGCGACGGGCTTCCACGGCTTCCACGTGCTGATCGGCACGATTTTCCTGCTCGTCTGCCTGTTGCGCGCCATGGCCGGCGATTTCACGCCGAAACAGCATTTCGGCTTCGAGGCGGCCGCCTGGTACTGGCACTTCGTCGACGTGGTGTGGCTGTTCCTGTTCGTCTGCGTCTATGTCTGGGCGTCACAGGGCGCGACGATCGCGCACGGACACTGACCGCGGCGCATAGAGGAAATCTGGAACGGCCGCGGAAACGCGGCCGTTTCGCATTTAAGTTGGCCGATAACGAGATGAATGCCGAAGCACCTGCCGATCGCGGCTTTCCTTGGCTTGCCCTGCTGTTCGGCGCGCTCGCTTTCGCCGCGCTGATCGGACTGGGTACATGGCAGGTGCAGCGCCTGCATTGGAAGGAAGGGCTGATCCAGGCGATCGAGACGCGTTCGAAGGCAGAGCCGAAGCCGTTCGCCGATGTCGAACGGGAATTCGCGGAGACGGGCGACGTGGATTACGTCGCCACGGAGCTTTCCGGCCGTTTCGATCATGCGCACGAGAGCCATTTCTTCGCGACGTGGAAGGGGGCGACCGGGTTTTACATCTACACCCCGCTGCTGCTCGACGATGGCCGTGCCGTGCTGGTGAACCGGGGCTTCGTGCCCTATGAGCAGAAAGACCCGGCGACGCGCGCGCAAGGACAGGTCGAGGGCGTCGTGGCGATCCGCGGCCTGGCGCGCAATCCGCTCGCCGGCAAACCATCCTCGATGCTCCCGGACAACGAACCGGACCGGAACATCTTCTACTGGAAGGACATGGCCGCAATGGCGACGCTCTCGGGGATCGAAACATCGAAGCTGGTGCCCTTCTTCATCGACGCCGACGCAGCGGCGAATCCCGGCGGCTTGCCAGCCGGCGGAGTGACGCTGATCGATCTGCCCAACAACCATCTGCAATACGCCGTGACCTGGTATGGCCTCGCCGCAGCCCTTGCCGGCGTGCTCGGCGTCTGGCTCTGGCGGCGCAGAAGCGCGGCATAAGGCCTGCCGCCCTTGACATGGGCAGGGGGCCGACATCATGTCCGGTGCGAGCCAAATCCCGGAAGATGATGCCTCAAAATGGAAAAAAACCGCCGCTGACGATCCGGCTCTGCCAGCCGCGCGGCTTTTGCGCGGGCGTCGACCGCGCCATTCAGATCGTTGTGCTGGCGCTGAAGAAATACGGCAAGCCCGTCTATGTGCGTCACGAAATCGTGCACAATCGTTACGTGGTCGAGGGCCTGCAGAATCTCGGCGCGGTGTTCATCGAAGAGCTGAGCGAGATACCGCCGGAGCACCGCCATTGCCCGGTGGTGTTCTCCGCGCATGGCGTGCCGAAGTCGGTGCCGGCGGACGCCGAAGCGCGCAACCTCTTTTATCTCGACGCGACCTGCCCGCTGGTGTCGAAGGTGCACAAGCAGGCGATGCGGCATCAGCGGCTCGGCCGCCACGTGCTCCTCGTCGGTCACGCCGGCCATCCCGAGGTGATCGGCACGATGGGGCAGTTGCCGGAAGGCGCGGTGACGCTGATCGAGACCGAAGCGGACGTTGCGAAGTTTTCGCCGGCCGATCCGGCCAGTCTCGGTTTCGTCACGCAGACGACGCTGTCGGTCGAGGACACCGCACACATCATCAGCGCGCTGGAAAAGCGTTTTCCCGATCTGCACGCGCCGGCGGCGGAATCGATCTGCTACGCGACGACGAACCGGCAGGACGCGGTCAACGAGGCGGCGGTCGGCGCCGATCTGTTTCTCGTGGTCGGCGCGCCGAACTCGTCGAACTCGCGCCGCCTCGTCGAGAAGGCGGAACGGGCAGGGGCTAAACTGTCGCTGCTCGTGCAGCGGGCTTCCGAAATTCCTTGGGATGCGATCGGAGCGATCCGCACGCTCGGGCTTTCGGCCGGCGCGTCCGCACCGGAAATTCTCGTCGACGAGATCGTCGATGCGTTCCGCGAACGCTATGACGTGACCGTGGAACTCGTCATCACGGCGACCGAAACGGAGAATTTCCCGGTCATGCGCGCGCTGCGCGACGTGGTGCTCACCACCGCCGACATGGCCTTCGTCAACGGCGCCGCCTGATGGCAGTCTATACCGACATTTCCGAGATCGAGCTGGAAGCCTTTCTCGGGGAGTACGAGCTTGGCACACTGCTCTCCTACAAGGGCATTGCCGAGGGCACGGAGAACTCGAACTTCTCGCTCCACACCTCGACCGGCAGCTACATCCTGACGCTTTACGAAAAGCGCGTTGAAGGCTCCGACCTGCCGTTCTTTCTCGGTCTGATGCAGCATCTGGCACAGAAGGGTGTCTCATGCCCGCTGCCGGTGAGTCGCCGCGACGGCGCGCTGATCGGCAAGCTCGCCGGGCGGCCGGCGGCGATCATCACCTTCCTCGAAGGCGTGTGGGTGCGCCGCCCGACTGTCGGACACTGCCGCGAGGTCGGTCGCGCGCTGGGCGCATTGCACATAGCGGGCCAGGATTTTTCACTGTCGCGGCCGAATGCGCTGTCCGTTGCCGGCTGGCACCGGCTTTGGGACGCTTCGCGGGCGCGTGCCGATGAGGTGGAGAAGGGGCTTGCGGCGGAAGTGGACGCCGACTTTGCGCTGCTCGACAAGGAATGGCCGACCGACCTGCCGAAAGGCGTCATCCACGCCGATCTGTTCCCCGATAATGTCTTCTTCCTCGGCGAAAAACTCTCCGGCCTGATCGATTTCTACTTCGCCTGCAACGATCTCTACGCCTATGACGTCGTGACCTGCATCAACGCCTGGTGTTTCGAGAAGGATCATTCCTTCAACCTGACCAAGGGCACAGCATTGCTCGCCGGGTATCAGAGCGTCAGGGTGCTGGGTGCGGACGAGCGCGAGGCGCTGCCGCTGCTGGCGCGCGGCTCGGCGTTGCGCTTCATGCTGACGCGCCTCTACGACTGGCTGACGGTTGAAAACAGTCCGCTGGTGAAGAAGCGCGACCCGCTCGAATTCATCCGCAAGCTGCGCTTCCACCGGCAGATAAGCTCGGCGCGCGAATACGGGCTCTCTTCATGAAGCGTGTCGAGATTTTCACCGACGGCGCGTGTTCGGGCAATCCGGGACCGGGCGGTTGGGGCGCGATTCTTCGCTTTGGCGATGCGGTCAAGGAGATGTCCGGCGGCGAGGCTGAAACCACCAACAACCGCATGGAGCTGATGGCGGCGATCCAGGCGCTGAGCGGGCTGAGGGAGCCTTGCGAGGTCGTCCTCCACACCGACAGCAAATATGTGATGGACGGCATCTCCAAGTGGATTCACGGCTGGAAGCGCAACGGCTGGAAGACCGCCGACAAGAAGCCGGTGAAGAACGGCGAGCTGTGGCAGGCGCTCGACGAAGCCAACCGCCGCCACAAGGTGCAATGGCACTGGGTGAAGGGCCATGCCGGCCACACCGAAAATGAGCGCGCCGACCAGCTCGCGCGCGACGGCATGGCGCCGTTCAAGCCCAAGCGCGCAAAACCCGAGCCGATGCCGATCGAAGGAAAGATCGCGCCGCCGAAAAGCCCCCGGCGGCGGTCGAAATCATAGGATTTCCAGCATTTTCGCCGCGGACGACACGTCGATGCCGGGCTTCGGCTCGACATTGACCGCCGTGACCTTTCCGTCTTCGACGAGCATCGAGAAGCGCTTCGAGCGCATGCCCATGCCGCCTGGGGTGAAGTCGCCTTCAAGACCGACGGCCCGTACGAAGTCGCCATTGCCGTCGGCGAGGAAGACGATCTTGCCGTCGCCGCCGGTGAACTTTGCCCATGCCTGCATGACATACTGGTCGTTGACAGCGACCACGGCGATGGTGTCGACGCCGCGCCCGAGGATTGCATCGTAATTGTCGAGGTAACCGGGCAGGTGGTTGTTGCTGCAGCCCGGCGTGAAGGCGCCGGGCACGCCAAACAACACGACTTTCTTGCCGGCGAAAATGTCTGCCGTCGAATAGGTTTTTGAACCGTCGGCGGTCATCACCTTGAACGATGCTTCGGGCAGCTTGTCGCCTACAGAAATCATGAAAGTTGGCCTCTCCTGTTGTCAGGATCACTTAGGTTCCTGACAGTTGGATGTCGAGTCTTGCTAAACTGGGGTCAGTGAAACGGCAGAACACCGGCGACGGCGCCAACGTCTGTGACGAGCGTGTAGCTCAGTCCACCAGTGCCTGGGATTCCTGCCGGCCACTCGAGGATCGGAATGGCGAAGAGTGCTTTATCGCCCTCGATGCGGCGTTCGGGAGTGCCGAACGTATAGCCGTCTGAGCCCGCGATGAAAAACTCCGCACGTTCCGGATCGCCGCCGGGAATGTTCGCTTGAACCAGCAACTGCTTGTACTCGCCTTTCAGAGCAATGACCCCAAATTCGGCGCGCGCCGGCTCCGGCAGAGCCGCGAACGCTGCCTCGACCACTGCACTGTCATCAGCATTCTCGGGGTCGGCGGCTGGATCGACGGAAAGTCTTGCCTGGACGGGAATGCAGATCGTCTCGCAGATGCCGAGGAAGACATCGGCTTCGATCAGCGCTGGCTCGGCCGGTTTTCCGGCGGCAAAGGTAATCGGCAACGAAACAGGGTCCTTGTACCCGGCCCAGACGGCAAAACCGTCATCGAAACGCTGCGGCGGCGGATAATCCAGCGTAGCAGCCGAGATGTTCGTGCTTGGCGCAATGTCGATGGTCGGCGGCACGCCGGCGTCGCCAGGATCGCGCCAGTAGGTTTTCCAGCCGGGCTTGAGCGCGATTTCCAGCACGCCGCGGATGAGGCCGGAGGCGTCTGCCTGTCCAGCAGTC
This sequence comes from Rhizobiaceae bacterium, assembly GCA_035503715.1. GTDB lineage: Bacteria > Pseudomonadota > Alphaproteobacteria > Rhizobiales > Rhizobiaceae > OAS926. Next base: position 24,676 of record DATJTE010000023.1, read on the forward strand.
ACCAACCTGATGCCGCCGCCCTCGACGGTGTACCAATCGCTGGAGGACGCTGCGGCAGGTGAAGCCGCCGCCATAAGCGTCAGAACCGAAAGAGCTTTGGAGATGCTCGAATTCATGGCCGCCCATTAGGTCTTGCAGGTACGGAAAGGCAAATCCCCTTTGCGGAGGCGGCATCATTTTCCTGTGAAGCGAGCGTGCCAGGGCCCTCCGGCCCAAAGTCGGCTTCAAACTTCGTCGGAAACGCGTTACGCTCCCCTCCCATGGACATTTTGCGCAAACGAAAAGGCCCGCGCCGGAGCGGCTTTCTGGACGATCATTTCCTCATTGCCATGCCCGGCATGAAGGATGATCGCTTCGCGCGTGCCGTCATCTATGTCTGCGCCCACAGCCAGGAAGGCGCGATGGGCCTGATCATCAACCAGATGCAGCCGATGCGTTTTCCCGACCTGCTGGTTCAACTCGGCATCATCAAGGAAGAAGAAGCGATCCGCCTGCCGACGCCAGCGCGGGAGTTCGCAGTGCGCAATGGCGGCCCGGTCGATCGCAGCCGCGGCTTCGTCCTCCATTCCGACGACTACCGGGTGGAGTCTTCGATGCCCGTGTCGGAAGAGATCTGCCTCACGGCGACCGTCGACATACTGCGCGCTATCTCGTCGGGCAGGGGACCGCGGCATGCACTGATGGCGCTCGGCTACGCAGGCTGGGGCGCCGGCCAGCTCGAAAGCGAGATCGCCGAGAACGGCTGGCTGACCTGTCCAGCCAATCAGGACCTTCTGTTCGACAGCGATTTCGACCGGAAATACGACCGCATCCTCGCCACGATCGGCATCGACCTGTCGCGGCTGAGTTCGATGGCTGGACACGCTTAGGGCAGTAGGGCGGCAGTGGGGCAGTAGGTGTCTCCGACGTCTCGTCGCTCTTTCTCCCTACTCACCTATTACCCTATTGCCTTACTGCCGTCTAAGCCTGTGCCAGCGGGTACTGCTCTTTCAGCATGCGCAGCACCTGATCGCCGACCATGGGTGCGCCGAACATGAAGCTCTGCACATATTCGCAGCCCATCTGACGGAGCTGCAGCGCGTCGGTTTCGTCGGAAATGCCTTCGGCGACGACCGATAGCCCAAGTTCATGCGCCATGTTGACCATGGTGCGCAGCAGCACCGCGCGCTTCGGCGTCGCGTCGTCGAGGAAGCTCTTGTCGATCTTGATCGTGTCGAACGGGAAGCGGGTCAGATAGGCGAGCGACGAGTAGCCGGTGCCGAAATCGTCGAGCGACAGACCGATGCCGATCTGCTTCAGCTTCGCCAGCACGTGGGCTGACTGCTCGGGGTTGTCCATGATCAGCGATTCCGTCAGCTCCAGCCGGAAGCAGCGCGGCTTGATCGTCGAGCGCGCCAGCACCGAGCGCACGTCGCTGACGAGGTCGCGCCGCAGCAACTGGCGGCTGGAGAGATTGACGGAGACGGAGAGCGGCACATCGCCGACCTGCTTCTGCCACCCGACCAGATCCTCCGCTGCCTTCTGCATGGCGAAGAGGCCGAGCTGGACGATCAGCCCGCAATTCTCGGCGACGGGGATGAAGTCTGACGGCGGGATCGAACCGCGGCGCGGGTGATCCCAGCGCAGGAGCGCCTCGAAGCCGGCCGTCGTGCGATCCTCCAGCCGGACGATCGGCTGATAGGCCAGGGTCAGTTCCTTGCGCTCGATGGCGCGCCGCAGATCCGATTCAAGCTGCAGCCGGTCGGTGCCGACCGAGCGGAAGGCCGGCCGGAACGGCTCGATGCGGTCGCCGCCAAATCGCTTGGCCTGATGCATGGCGAGCTCGCCATCCTTGACCATGTCTTCCGCGGTCGCCTGCGCCTGTGTCCAGGTGATCAGGCCGATGGAGGCGGTGAGCACGATTTCACGCTTGGCGAAGGTGATCGGCGCGCGGATCGCCTGTTTGACCGCGTCCGCGAGCGCGGCAATCCGCGCCGGATCCTGTTCGGAGAGCAGCATCAGAGCGAACTGGTCGCCCTGGAAGCGCGACAGCGCGTCCTTCGGCTTGAGCAGCCGGTGCAGCCGCCGCGCGATGGTGAGCAGGATCGTGTCGCCGGCCGAGATGCCCAACCCGTCATTGACTTGCTTGAAGCGATCGATGTCGATGACCATCACGGTCGGGCGGAAATTCTCGTCGGTCTTGGCGATCGCCACCATGCCGTCGAGCCGGTTCATGAACAGCTCGCGGTTCGGAAGGCCGGTGAGGTTGTCATGGACGGCGTCGTGCAGCAGGCGTTCTTCGGCCTTCTTCTGCTCAGTGATATCGATCATGGTGCCGACGCAGCGGATGACCTCGCCGTCTGAGCCGACGACAGGCCGGGCGCGCAGCGCGAACCAATGATAATGGCCGTCGGCGCCCCGCAGGCGGAAATTCTGCGCGACACGTCCGCGCCTATGTTCAAGCACGACGTCGAGGGTGGTGCGGAAGGTGTCGCGGTCGTCACTGTGCAGTACCGGCAGCCAGTTGCGGGCAGCGCCGGTCAGCGTGTTCGGTGCGAGCCCCAGCGGCACGCTGATGTCGGGACGCGTCACGACACGATCGCGCAGCACGTCCCAGTCCCACACCGTGTCACCCGAGCCGGCGATGGCAAGCGCTTGGCGCTCAAGGTCGCTGAACAGACCCTGCTGCAGCGCGCCGCCCGAGAAGGCGTGCTGCATGACGGTAAAGCCGATGAGCAGGATGATGAGGATCAGGCCGCCGCCGAGCGCCGGCTGGATGATGTCGTTGTCGAGCAGACCGGTGACCGTCATCCAGGTGCCGACGAGCCAGGTGAGCACCATCAGCCAACTGGGCACCAGCATGATGGCGCGGTCGTATCCTTGAATGCCGAGATAGACGATGAGACCGATGCCGATAAGGCCAGTCAGCGCGAAGGAGATGCGGGCGATGCCGGCCGCGACTTCAGGATCAATGATGGCGACACCCGCGATCAGGATCAGCCCGAAGATCCAGATCACCGCGCCATAGCTGAAATTGCCGTGCCAGCGATTGAGATTTAGATAGGTGAACAGGAAGACGACGAAGGTGCCGGCGAGCGCGATCTCGGTGCCGGCGCGCCATACCTGCTCGCTGCCGGGAGATATTTCGATCACCTTGTTCAGGAAGCCGAAGTCGATGCAGATGTAGGCCAGCACGGCCCAGGCAAGTGCTGCCGTCGCCGGGAACATCGACGTGCCCTTCACCACGAACAGGATGGTGAGGAAGAGCGCAAGCAGTCCGGCAATGCCAATCACGATACCGCGGAAAAGCGTGTATGAGTTGACGGTGTCCTTGTAGGATTCCGGATCCCACAGATAGACCTGCGGCAGCGTTGGCGAGGCGAGTTCCGCGACGAAGGTAACGACCGAGCCGGGGTTCAGCGTAACGAGGAACACGTCGGCATCAGGGCTCGCCTGCCGGTCGAGCTGGAAGCCTTCCGATGGTGTGATCGCGGCGATGCGGTCCGAGCCGAGGTCCGGCCAGAAGATGCCGGAGTTCGCCAGCCGGAAATGGGGTGCGACGATCAGCCGGTCGAGCTGCGCGTCGCTCGAATTGGCGAGCGCGAAGACGGCCCAGTCGCCGGAAGAATTCGCGTTGCTCGCCTCGACTTCGATGCGCCGCACGATGCCGTCCGGGCCGGGTGCGGTGGAAACCTGAAAGTTCTGGCCCTGGTTGCGGTAGATCTCGACCGCGCCCGAAAGGTCAAGCGCGACGTCCTCGCGCGCGATCTTGATCGGTTCGATCGAAAACGCCGTATGCGCCGTGGCGACAAGCACTAACGCCGTCAGGGCGAGCGCCAGCACCTTCCGCATCGGTAGTAAAAACTTCAACCGGTCAGCCCTTTGTCCCGCCGCCTGCATGATCGTCGGCGATCATTGCGTAGAGGTAGTGGTCCTGCCAAACACCATTGATCCTGAGATAGGATCGCAACAGCCCTTCACGCCGAAATCCGGCTTTTTCAAGCACGCGGATCGAACGGGCATTGTCGGGAATACAGGCTGCCTCGATCCGGTGCAACCTCAACGTCTCGAAGGCGAAGGCGGTGAGAAGTTGCACCGCTTCGACCATGAACCCCTTGCCGGCATGTTTGACGCCGATCCAGTAGCCGATATGGCCGCTCTGCGAGACTCCGTGCCGGATGTTGCCGAGCGTAACGCCGCCGACGAGTTTTCCGGTCTCGTTGTCGAAAATGAAGAAGGGGACGGCTGTGCCGAGGCGGAAGTCTTCGCGGTAGCGTTTCAGCCGCAACCGCCAGCCGGAGCGGTCGAGTTCGTCGGGGGTCCAGCGGGGCTCCCAGGGCTCCAGGAAAGAACGGCTTTCGCCCCGCAGCGCCGCCCATTCGCGAAAATCCCGCGACTTCGGCAGCCGCATATGAACCCGCTGCCCCTTGAGCGCCGGCTCGTTGCGGCGGAAGTAAGCGAGCGAGAACATGGCACGTCGGCGAAGATCAGACGGCCAGCTTGCGCTGGGGCGCATTGGCGCGGGGAAGACCCTCGCGGATCGCCTCATAGGAGGCGAGCCCGCCGACCGGCCCGATCGCAGTGACGGTCGGCTTGGTCGAGAAGAGGCGGTAGGAGAGGTCGGCCAGCCGGTCGGTCGTCAGGTTCGACAGCCGTTCGACCAGCTCTTCCTTCGGGATTGGCCGGCCGAACAGCAGAAGCTGCCGTGCGATCTGCGAAGCGCGGCTGGCGGCGCTTTCGGCCGACATGACGAGACCGGCACGGTACTGCGCGCGGGCGCGGTTCAGTTCTTCCTGGGAGATCGACTCGCCGGCACGGTGAAGCTCGGAGAGGATGACAGGCACCAGCTTTTCGATATCGCTCTGGCCGGTCGCGGCGTGGACGCCGAAGACGCCGGTATCCGAAAAGCCCCAATGGAAGGAATAGACCGAATAGCAGAGGCCGCGTTTCTCGCGCACTTCCTGGAAGAGCCGGGACGACATGCCGCCGCCGAGGATCATCGACAGAACCTGCGAGGCGTAGAAGTCGCGCACATGATAGGCGCGGCCCTCGAAGCCGAGCAGAATCTGCGCGTCCATCAGGTCGCGGTTCTCGCGGAAGTCGCCGCCGACATAGTTGGCGTATTGCGGCATCGTACTCTCGGCTTTTGGTCGGAAGCTACCGAGCCGCTTTTCGATCTCGCGCACGAAATCGTCATGCTGGATATCGCCGGCAGCGACGGCAACCATGCGCTCGGCACCGTATTGCCGCTCCATGTAGTCATGCAGCTGTTTCGAGGTGAAGGATTTCACCGTTTCCGGCGTCCCAAGGATGGAACGGCCGATCGTCTGGTGGCGGAAGGCAGTCTCGGTGAAGCGGTCGAAGACGATATCGTCGGGCGTGTCGTGCGCCGCACCGATCTCCTGCAGGATGACGTGCTGCTCGCGCTTGAGTTCGTCAGGATCGAATTTCGACTCCGTCAGGATGTCGGCGAGGATGTCGACCGCAAGCGACACGTTGTCGGACAGAACGCGCGCATAGAACGACGTCGTCTCGACGCTGGTCGCCGCATTGATCTCGCCGCCGACATTCTCGATCTCCGAGGCGATCTGCCAGGCGCTGCGCCGGTCGGTGCCCTTGAAGGCCATGTGCTCGAGCAGATGCGCAATGCCGTGCTCGTCCTCGCGCTCGTTGCGCGCGCCGGATTTGACCCAAAGGCCGAGAGCGACGGATTCGATATGCGGGAGAGTTTCGGTGGCGACTGTCAGTCCATTGGACAGACGACTGACCTCTACACCCATCTACTAAACGCTCCCTAGTGTGCCGCCCGCGACCGGCGGCCGATATAATCTTCCACTAATTCTAACGACGATTGAAGGACCGTAAAGGTCTCCTTCCGTTCCATAAGATTTCCTAGCCACGCGGGCAGGGCGGCATGAATGCCGCTCGCTTCCTCGACGGCAGCCGGGAATTTGGCGGGATGCGCCGTCGAAAGCACGATCACAGGCGTTTCCGAGGCATTCCTGCCACTGGCCACATGAACTGCCGTTGCGGTATGTGGATCAAGGAGATAACCGGTTTTGGCGAGAGTCGACTTTATCGCCGCAGCGGCGTCCGCGCTGGTGGCGCGGCCCGCTCCGAAATCGCGGCGGATCTCGGCGAGCGCCGGCGGGTCAAGGGTGAACGATCCGGACTGCTTCAGTCCCGCCATATGACGACGCACGGTCGCGGCGTCACGGCCGGCCGTCTCGAAGATCAGACGTTCGAAATTCGACGACACTTGTATGTCCATCGAAGGCGATGTCGTCGGAATGACCTCGCGCGTTTCATAGCGCCCGGTCTCGAAGGTGCGCGCCAAAATATCGTTGTCGTTGGTCGCGATGACCAGTTTCTCGATCGGTAGTCCCATACGCTTGGCGGCGTAGCCGGCGAAAATGTCGCCGAAATTGCCGGTCGGCACGACAAAGGACACCGGCCGGTTGGGCGCGCCGAGCGAGAGCGCCGACGAGAAGTAATAGACGATCTGGGGCATGATACGCGCCCAGTTTATCGAGTTGACGCCCGACAGCGAAATCCGGTCGCGGAAGGGAACGTCGTTGAACATGTCCTTGAGGAGGCCCTGACAGTCGTCGAACGTGCCTTCGAGCGCGATCGCATGCACATTCGGGCGGCCCGACGTCGTCATCTGCCGCTGCTGCACGGGCGATACCCGGCCATGCGGGAAGAGGATGAAAATGTCGGTGCGGTCGCGGCCGCCGAAGGCCTCGATTGCAGCACCGCCAGTATCGCCTGACGTGGCGCCGACGATCGTCGCGCGCTGTCCGCGCTCGGCCAGCACATGGTCCATCAGCCGCGCCAGCATCTGCATCGCCAAGTCCTTGAAGGCGAGCGTCGGCCCATGGAAAAGCTCGAGGATGAAGGTGTTGGATCCCGTCTGAACCAGCGGGCAGACCGCGGCGTGGCGGAACGTCGCATAGGCTTCGGCCACAATGCGCCGGAAGTCCGTATCCTTGATCTCGCCGCCGAGAAACGGGGTGAGCAGGCGCACGGCCAGTTCCGGATAGGAGAGGCCGCGCATGGCGTGGATTTCGGCGGCGGAGAAGCTTGGCCACTCTTTCGGCAGATAGAGCCCCCCATCGCGCGCAAGGCCGGTCAGCAGCGCGTCGGAAAACCCGAGGACGGGAGCCTCGCCCCGTGTGCTTACATACTGCATTGCCATTCGCCTGTTGGCTCGACCCGGCAGCGCTTGCCGGCTAGAGGAAAAACCCGGCCGGTCAGTCGCATTTTCGCCGCGCGGTTGCTATAGACACCCTCCGCTTTGCAGGAAAGTGCGTTAACGGGGTTGGTATTGAAGAACAGTCGTTTTCTCGCCGGGGCAGCCGTTCTCAGCTTTATGATTGCCGTCGCCGGCTGCCAATCGGACGACGCCGGAGGCGTTATGGGCGTCGGCCAAGGTAATGTGGCGGCTCAGGAAGGCATGGTGCGGGAGAGCGAGTTGCGCGCCTACTGCCCGCGCGTCGTGTTGCGCGAAGGAACCGCGACCCACAGGGCTTTCGAGAAGAAAGCCGAGGACGACCCGACCAAGCTGATCTACCAGGCATCGATCACCGACGTGACGCGTAGCTGCACCTATACGACGCCGGGCTTCATCAATATGACCGTCGCCGTTGCCGGTAGGGTCGTTCCCGGGCCGAAGGCAACGGCCGGTTCCGTCACCATGCCGATCCGCGTCGCCGCCATTCGCGGTTCTGAGGTCATCTATTCGCAGCTTCACGATTACCCGGTGACGGTCGACAGGGCGGCCGGCGCCGCGCAGTTCATCTTCAGCGACCCGGCTTTGCAGGTTCCGTCCGTCACCGACGGCACGCTGCAGATCTTCGTCGGTTTCGACGAAGGTCCGGCGAAGAAGACGGCCTCGGCGGACGACTGATCGCTGACGCCTAGGCGTCAGACCATTCCATCAATGCGGTCAGAACCGGCTTCAGTTCGCTCCAGCGGCGGATGACGGTTTCCGCGCCGGCGTCGGTCAGCTTGTCGGCATGGCCGGGATAGCTGTGCGAGCCGCCGGTGAAGCCGATGACGCGCATGCCCGCACGCTTGGCCGCGGTAACGCCGTGGACGGAATCCTCGATGACGAACGCGTTCTCCGGCGCCACGCCCATCGTCTTCGCCGCGTGAAGGAAGACATCCGGCTCGGGCTTGGGCTTGCGCGACGGCGTTGAGAGCGACGAGAAAATGTTGTCGCCGAAAAGCGGCTTCAGCCGGGTTTTGGTCAGCGTCATGTCGAGCCGCTCGAGACTCGAATTCGAGCAGATGCATTTCGGCCCCGTGACGCTGAAGACCGCCTCGTGTGCGCCTTCGATGGCCCGCACCTCGGCGCCGAGGCGCTTGTCGAGCAGCTTCTCCTCCTTATCGAGCAGCGAGGCCTGCAGCGGAATGCCAGCCTTCTCCTCGATCAGCAGCATGATGTCCTTGAAGGTGAGGCCTGCGTAATCCTCGCTGATCTCCGCCGCAGTGATCGGAAAACCGGCCTCGGTCAGGATGTCGGCATCGATGCGAGCGGCAATGATCTCGGAATCGACGAGCACGCCGTCGCAATCGAAAATGACAAGATCTGGGTGGGGCATCACTGGTTCCGGGAACAGTAAGAAAAGGAAGGGCGCGCTATAGACCCTTCGCGCGGCATGGGCAATTGACCGACGCCCTGCTGGCTGCCCGTCATTCCGCTTGCGATTTGGTTCCGTCCCAAGGCGTCAGGTGCGGTATCCATCCCGGCACCGCCCGGCGGTAGGCCTCGTACGCGGCACCATGCTGCTCGGCGAGCGTCGGCTCCTCATATATTTTTACGAAGGTCACGACTGCAGCGGCAATGACCGCGCCGTAGACGAGGACTGAAACCTGCCCGATCAGCAGCCACTGTCCGACGATGATCGTCAAAACAGCCAGATACATAGGGTTGCGAACGTAGCGGTAGACACCTCCCACGACCAGATGCTCGGTCGGCGCAACCGGCGCGGGAGTGCCGCGCCCCTCCCACACGAACCGGCCGAAGCTGTGCAGGAGAAAGGCCGCACCGATAGCGATGAGCAGGATTCCCAGCAGCTTCAACGGCAGTCGACCGGGCTCCATGCGCCAGCCCGCAACCAGCCACGGCATAAGGCCCGCGACGACGCCCGGCGCCACCAGGAAGAAGATCGCGCTGCCGAAAAGTGCCTGCCTTTCACGCATCTGACTCCCTCCGGTTCATTAAATTTTTACGCAGAAAGGTAACCATAACGGCCGGTAAACAGTAACGCGTATCTCGGGTAACCTCCATGTCAGCCGTGCGTCTTCTCGACGATCTCTCCTCTGCGCCCAAAGCCGATTGGCTGGATTCGATCCTGAAAGGCGATTGCGTCGCGTCGCTCGAAAAGCTGCCGGAGAAGTCGATCGACGTCGTTTTTGCCGATCCGCCCTACAATCTGCAGCTCGAAGGCGATCTTCACCGCCCCGACCAGTCCAAGGTCGATGCTGTCGACGATCATTGGGATCAGTTCGAGAGTTTTGAGACCTACGACGCGTTCACGCGCGCCTGGCTGCTCGCCGCGCGCCGGGTGATGAAGCCGAACGGGACCATCTGGGTGATCGGCTCCTACCACAACATCTTCCGCGTCGGCTCGATCATGCAGGATCTCGGCTTCTGGATCCTGAACGACGTAGTGTGGCGCAAGACCAACCCGATGCCGAACTTCCGTGGCCGCCGTTTCCAGAACGCCCACGAGACGATGATCTGGGCGTCACGTGACCAGAAGTCCAAGGGCTACACGTTCAACTACGAAGCGATGAAGGCCTCGAACGACGATGTGCAGATGCGCTCGGATTGGCTGTTCCCGATCTGCACCGGCGGCGAGCGGCTGAAGGATGCGAGCGGCAACAAGCTGCACCCGACGCAGAAGCCGGAAGCGCTACTGGCGCGCGTCATGGCCGCCTCAACCAGGCCGGGCGACGTGGTCCTCGATCCGTTCTTCGGCTCAGGCACGACCGGCGCAGTGGCGAAGCGCCTCGGCCGTCATTTCGTCGGCGTCGAGCGCGAGCAAGCCTATATCGATGCCGCGCAGGAGCGCATCGCCGGCATCCGTCCGCTTGGCGAAGCCGAACTGCAAATGATGACCGGCAAGCGCGCCGAGCCGCGCGTCGCCTTCGTCAGCCTGCTCGATGCCGGCCTGATGAAGCCGGGCACGCTGCTCAGCGATGCGAAGAAGCGCTGGACAGCGACGGTGCGTGCTGACGGCACGATTGCGATCGGCAACGAGGCCGGCTCGATCCACAAGATGGGCGCGGCGGTGCAGGGGCTCGATGCGTGCAACGGCTGGACCTTCTGGCACTATGAGCGCAACGGCGGCATGACGCCGATCGACGAACTGCGCCGCATCGTGCGCGTCGGCATGGAGCGGGCAGGGGCATAGCGCGCCACACGAAGCCCGCAAGGCGGAACTATAAGAAGCGTGGGCGGTTAGGCCGGGGAAGGAGTGCCCGGCCATGCCCGCCAATGTTTCAGTGAGACGGCCCGAGAACCGGAAAGCCGTTGTTTATCATCGATTTATCGACGTAGGCGGAATCAAGACTTTCTATCGCGAGGAGGGCAACAGGAGCGCGCCGACCATCCTGCTGCCACACGGCTACCCGCTCTCATCCTTCGAGTTTCGCGCCCTGATGCCGGCGCTCGCCGACCGGTGGCACCTTGTTGCGCCGGATTTCCCCGGCTTTGGTTACAGCGATACGCCGGCCAATTTTGATTACAGTTTCGGCGGCTACGCCGCGTTCCTCGAAACGTTTCTCGAGGCGCTCTGCATCGATCGTTTTGCCATGTACCTGCACGATTACGGCTCGCAGATCGGCCTTCGGCTGGCGATCAAGGATCCGTCGCGTATTGAAGCGCTGATCATCCAGAATGGCGACATCTACGAAGACGTTCTCGGCCCGAAGTACAAAGGGCTGACCGACTACTTTGCCGACCCGACACAGGAGCGCCGGCAGAAGCTGGTCGATGCCGTCAGCGAGGAGGGCTATCGCGACGAGTTTCTGAATGATGTGCGCGACGAGCTTGCCGAACTGATCCCGCCAGACCTCTGGACGCTGTCCTGGTCGCTGACGACGCTGAAGCGGAAGGAAGTCGCGCTGGCGCTGATGGAAGGCCTGAAGGAAAATCTCGACTGGTTCCCGCGCTATCAAGCCTATCTGCGCGAAAACCAGCCACCGACACTGATCGTGTGGGGACCGCGGGACGGCTACATGCCGGAAGCTTCAGCCAAGGCGTATCTGCGCGACCTTCCCAATGCTGAGCTGCATTTGCTCGACGGCGGGCACTGGTTGCTGGAGACCAACCTCGACGAGGTCGTGCCGCTGATGGATGGTTTCCTGAGTCGCGTGTACGCGCCCGCGGCTAGAACGCGACGCCGCGCGTCTTGAGGTCGTTCTCCAGCGTCTTCGCGTCGGTGAACAACACCGCTTGCCAGCCGGCCTTGATCGCGCCATCGACGTTCTTCTGGCTGTCGTCGATGAAGAGCGACTTTGCCGGGTCGAGCCCGAACGCCTTCACGTGATGATCGTAGATGCCGCGGTCCGGCTTGATCATGCCGATCTCTCCGGACACCGTGACGCCGCGTGGATTTTCCAAGAAAGGGAACCGGCCGCGCGCTTCCTTGAATGTGTCCTTCGCCCAGTTGGTGAGCATGGTCACGTCGTGGCCAGCCGCGATGAGCCGGTTCATCACTGCAACACTGTCCTCATACGCGTGCGGCACCATATCGTGCCAATAGCGGCGGAAGTTGCGGATGTTCTCCTCGTGGTCCGGGTAGTCGGCGATCAGCAGCGCCTCGGCCTCCTCCCATGAGCGACCGCGATCCTGCTCGATGTTCCAGGGCGAGGTGCAGACATTGGCGAAAAACCACCGACGCTGCTCAGGATCCGGAATCAGCCGGGAGAAGGGAATGTCCGGATCGTAGTGGATAAGCACTTTGCCAATATCGAAGACGATATGCTTGATTTCGCTCATTTCTTCTCTCTGAGGGGAGATTTGCGCGTGGCGCCGGGGACAGCTGCCTCGATGGCCTTTTTCATCACCGTCGGCAAGGCTTCGTCATTGATTTTGTTGGCGTTGGCCCACCAGTAACCCACCGGCGCCGCCATCGCTCCGACGGACACCCGGTAGACGGCCAGGTCCAGCTCGAAATGCGTGAAAACGTGCGCGACGTCGCCGGCCCGCTGCCAGCCGGCGGGGAAGGGTGCCGCGTCAGGCGTCGTGGCGCCGTCGATGCGCGCGGTCCAGGCGGAAGTCGGCACCTCGGCCATGTTGGCGAGCAGGCCGCTGTCGGGGCGCTTGCGGAGCAGGATCGCGCCATCGTCGCGGATGGCGACGAATGCCGCGCCTTTGCGGACCGGCCTATCGGCTTTCGGGGTGCGTCGTGGATAAAGCTCGGGATCGCCCGTTTTCAGCGCCGCGCAATTGTCGTTGACGGGGCAGGCGATGCAGGTCGGTCGGCGCGGTGTGCAGATCGTCGCGCCGAGATCCATCATCGCCTGCGCGAAGTCACCGGGCCGGTCTTGCGGCACGAGCGTATCCGTAATCGCGCGGATTTCGGACTTGGCGTCGGGAAGCGGCGTCTCGATAGCGAAGAGCCGGGCGATGACACGCTCGACATTACCGTCGACGACGGTTGCCGGCCGGTTGAACGCGATGGCGGCGATGGCGCCTGCCGTGTAGTCGCCGACGCCTGGCAGCGCGCGCAGTCCTTCCACGGTGTCCGGAAAAGTGCCGCTAAACTTCGCGGCGATCTCGTCAGCGCATTTCTTCAGATTGCGCGCGCGGGAATAGTAGCCAAGCCCGGCCCAGGCCTTCATCACATCGTCGGGATCGGCCGCGGCCAGCGCGTCGATCGTCGGCCATTTGTCGAGAAATTTCGCAAAATAGGGTTTTACCGCCGCGACGGTCGTCTGCTGCAGCATGATCTCCGACAGCCAGACCCGGTATGGATCGGCCCGTTTGCCCTTCGCGGCCATGGACGGGGACACCCGCCACGGCAGTTCGCGATGATGCCGGTCGTACCAGCCGAGCAGCGCAGGGGCGATCGTGTCTGTCTTGCGGATTGGGGATCGAGGTGCCATTGATTCCTCAACTTAGGAAACCGTCGAGTGTCAGGGAAGCGCAACTACCCCACACCTGTCAGCGACATCGCGTCCGAAATCCTGGATCCGGTGCTGCGCAAGCGTGCCGGTATCTCGATTGCGCTCGTCCAGTCGTGGGACGAAATCGTTGGCACGCGGCTGGCCGACCGCACGCGGCCCGAAAAGATCAATTGGCCGCGTCGCATGACCGACGACGACCCGTTCGAGCCGGCAACGCTGGTGATCGCGTGCGAAGGTGCCGCCGCGCTGCATGTCCAGCACGAGACGACCGAGATCATCAGCCGCGTGAACGCGTTTCTCGGCTTCAACGCGGTTGGGCGTATCAAGATCGTGCAGAAGCCGGTGAATGCAGGGCCTGCCAAGCTGAAGCCGGTGCTCAGGCCGCTGACCCCGACCGAAACAGGCAAAATCGCCGCCAAAGTCGGGGCCATCGAGGATGGCGGTTTGCGAGAGTCGCTGGAACGGCTCGGCCGGACCGTCGCCGGCTCACGCAAATAGGCCGATAAATCCCATAACTCTCGCGTTTTCGTGATGTTCTGGGCCGATTTTGGCCATTTATTTGCAATGCGGCTTGCCTTATTTCGCCCGGACTCTCGCCTTTTGGTCTCTCTCCGTTGCAAACTTCCCCGGAAAATCAGGTGATTCGCATGGTTCGTACCCTCTCTCGCAGACAGATGCTGGCTTCAGCCGTTGCGCTTCCCGCAATGGCAGCATTGCTGGCGGCGTGCAGCGAGGAGGAGAAACCCGCGGAGCCAGCGCCGGCTGACCCCGCACCTCCCGCCCAGGGGGAGGCGCCGAAGCCCGAAACCACCGTAGACATGGCTGAACTGCTCAAGCCGGGCACGCTGCCCGAAAAGCAGATCGGCAAGGACGATGCGCCGGTGACCATCATCGAATATGCCTCGATGACCTGCCCGCATTGCGCGAGCTTCCACGAAACGACGCTGCCGGAGCTGAAGACGAAATACATAGACACCGGCAAGGTGCGGCTGATCTTCCGTGAATTCCCGTTCGATGCCCGTGCGGAAGCCGGTTTCATGCTGGCCCGCTGCTCGGAAGACAAATATTTCGCCATGGTCGACGTGCTGTTCAAGCAACAGGGCACGTGGGCGGTTGCCGAGAATGCGCGCGAGGCGCTGCTTCAACTGTCGAAGCTCGCCGGTTTTTCACAGGAGTCGTTCGAGGCCTGCTTGACCAACCAGAAGCTTCTGGAGGACATCAGGGCAGTCCGCGAGCGCGGATCGAAGGATTTCGACGTCAAGTCGACGCCGACGTTCTTCATAAATGGCGGCAAATATCCCGGAGCGATGTCGATTGCGGAAATGTCGGCGATCATCGACGGCATGCTCTGACGCACCCCTGAACCGGGCGCGTCGGGGCGGAGCATTGCTCTGCGGCACGGGTAGACGCGCATGAAATTTTCGCGACTTCGGCTTCTTGGCTTCAAGTCATTCGTTGAGCCTTCCGAGTTCGTCATCGAACGCGGTCTGACCGGCGTCGTCGGGCCGAACGGTTGCGGCAAGTCGAACCTTGTCGAGGCCCTGCGCTGGGTGATGGGCGAAAGCTCGTACAAGAACATGCGCGCGTCCGGCATGGACGACGTGATCTTCTCAGGTTCGGCGACACGCCCGGCGCGCAACACGGCGGAAGTCACGCTTTTCCTCGACAACACGGATCGCAGCGCGCCTTCGGCGTTCAACGACGCCGAGGAGTTGCAGGTGTCGCGCCGGATCGAACGCGAGGCCGGTTCGATCTACCGCATCAACGGCAAGGAAGCGCGCGCCAAGGACGTGCAACTTCTCTTTGCCGACCAGTCGACCGGCGCACGCTCACCCTCGATGGTCGGGCAGGGCCGCATCGGCGAACTGATCCAGGCGAAACCGCAGGCGCGTCGCGCGCTGCTCGAAGAAGCGGCCGGCATTTCCGGTCTGCACACCCGCCGTCATGAAGCTGAACTGCGCCTGCGCGGCGCTGAACAGAATCTCGAGCGCCTCGACGACGTCGTCGGCGAACTCGAAACGCAGATCGAGAATCTGAAGCGGCAGGCCCGCCAGGCGTCGCGCTTCAAGAACATCTCGACCGACATCCGGAAGGCCGAAGCGACGCTGCTTCATCTGCGCTGGACGCTGGCCAAGGCGCAGGAAGCGGAGGCCAAGTCCGCGCTGTCGGAAGCGACCGCGCTCGTCGCCGACAAGGCGCAGGCGCAGATGAACGCCGCCAAGGAGCAGGGCATCGGCGCTCATCGCATGCCGGAATTGCGCGACGCCGAAGCGGCGGCGGCAGCGGTTTTCCAGCGCCTGTCGATCGCGCGCGGCCAGATCGAGGAAGAAGCAAACCGCGTTCGCGCACGTCAAGCCGAACTCGAGAAACGTATCGCCCAGCTCGACGCCGACATCCAGCGCGAAGAGCAGATGGTGCGCGACAATGCCGGCATTCTCGAGCGGCTCGCCACGGAAGCGGCCACGCTCGAGGCCGAGGCGGCGGGCGCCGCCGAGCGCGAGACGACGACACGCGCCGCAGTCGAGGAAGCTCAGGCGATCCTCACCGACAGCGAGGCGGCACTTTCCAAGCTGACGGCGGAGCGTGCCGAGGCAGCGGCGGCGCGCAACCAGATCGAGCGCGCTCTGCGCGAAACCTCCGAGCGCCGCGACCGGGTCGCGCGCCAGCTTGCCGACGTCGAGCGCGAGCTTGGCGACATCGCCGTCAAGATCGCGGGCCTCGCAGATCCGGTTGAGAAGCGGGCGCTTGTCGAGCAGGCCACCGCCGCGCTGACCGGCTTCGAAGCCGCCGCCGTCGCCGCCGAAAAATCCGTCGGCGAGGCGCGCGCGGAAGAAACGAAGCTGCGCTCGCCGCTTCAGGAAGCGCGCGCCGAATTGCAGCGCGTCGAGACCGAAGCGCGCACGCTGGCGAAAGTCCTCAATGCCGTGTCGGGCGATCTCTTCCCGGCGGTGCTGGAACAGGTGAAGGTCGAGCGCGGTTTCGAGACCGCGCTTGGGGCTGCTCTTGGCGAAGATCTTGACGTGCCGCTCGACCGCACCGCGCCGGCGCACTGGGGCGATGCGTCGCCGCACCCGGACGACGCGACGTTGCCGGAAGGTGTTCGCTCGCTGGCCGATGTCGTCTCCGCGCCGCGCCAGCTTGCGCGCCGCCTTGCCCAGATCGGCATTGTCGAAGCCGTAGACGGCCCGCGCCTACAGCCGCTTTTGAAACCCGGCCAGCGTCTGGTGAGCACCAGTGGCGCGCTCTGGCGCTGGGACGGTCTGACCGCAAGTGCCGACGCGCCGACCGCGGCCGCGCAGCGTCTGGCGCAGAAGAACCGCCTTGCCGAACTCGACGCCGAGGCTGTCGAGGCGACCAAGAAGGTTCGCGCCGCGGAAGAGGCATTGGCTGCGGCGGAAGCGGCCGTTCGCCAGGCGACGGAAACGGAAAAGATATCGCGCCAGGCATGGCGCGACGGACAGCGCGAACTCGCGGAGGCACAAGCCGCACTCGGCCGCGCCGAGAAGGCAGCCGGCGAGATTTCCGCACGGCGCGCAGCGTTGGAAGAGGCAAAAGCGCGGTTGGACGAGAGCGTTGCCGAAGCCGTTGCGGCGTTTGCCGAAGCCGAACGTGCGCTTGGTGACGCGCCAAACCTCGCCGAGCTGCAGTCTCGGTTCGAGACGCTGTCGGCGGAAGTGTCGCGCGATCGTGGCGTGCTGGCCGAGGCGCGCGCGGTTCACGATGGACTGAAGCGCGAGGCTGAACAGCGTGTGCGCCGGCTCGCTGCAATCGGCGAAGAGAGCAAGAGCTGGACCGCGCGCGGCGAGAATGCGGAAAAGCAAATCGCCTCGCTCAACGAGCGCCGCACCGACGCTGCGGCGGAGTTTGCGTCGCTCGCCGATGCGCCCGACGAGATCGAGGAGCGCCGCCGCGCGTTGATGTCGCAGCTGTCGGAAGCCGAGCGGTTGCGCAAGGATGCGGCGGACCGGCTGCAGGAAGCCGAGAATCGTCAGGCCGAATTCGACAAGGTTGCGACGGCGGCGATCCAGGCGCTGGCGGAATCGCGCGAACAGCGCGTGCGCGCCGAGGAGCGTCTGACCGCCGCCGACGAGCGTCGCCGCGAGACCGAGGCGCGCATCCACGAGACGATGAATATCGAGCCGCATCTGGTTTTCCAGCACACCGGGCTGAAGTCCGATGACGATCTGCCGGATGCCGGTGACACGGAGCGGAAGCTTGAGCGCCTGCGCGCCGAGCGCGAGCGGCTGGGTGCGGTGAATTTGCGCGCCGAGGAAGAGCAGCGCGAACTGTCCGAACGGCTGGAGACGATCGTCACCGAGCGCGAGGACGTGATCGAAGCGATCAAGAAGCTGCGTTCGGCGATCCAGAACCTCAACAAGGAAGGTCGCGAGCGGCTGCTGGGCGCGTTCGACATCGTGAACGGCCATTTCCAGCGGCTGTTCTCGCACCTCTTCGGCGGGGGCACGGCCGAACTGCAGCTCATCGAGTCGGACGACCCGCTCGAAGCCGGCCTCGAAATTCTCGCCCGTCCGCCCGGCAAGAAGCCGCAGACGATGACGCTACTCTCGGGCGGTGAACAGGCGCTGACCGCGATGGCGCTGATCTTCGCGGTGTTCCTCACCAATCCAGCGCCGATCTGTGTGCTGGACGAAGTGGACGCGCCGCTCGACGACCACAATGTCGAGCGCTTCTGCAATCTGATGGACGAGATGGCGAAGGAGACGGAGACGCGCTTCGTCATCATAACGCACAATCCGATCACTATGGCGCGCATGAACCGCCTGTTCGGTGTCACTATGGCCGAGCAGGGCATCAGCCAGCTTGTCTCAGTGGATCTGCAGACGGCGGAACAGCTGCGCGAAGCGAGCTAGGTCCGGCGATCGCGGTCGCGCGAAGTCCTCAAAATGCCCCTCACCCTTACCCTTACCCTCTCCCCGCACGCGGGGAGAGGGGTCGTCATCGCTGACGCGCACTTAGTCAATGCTGGCGCCTAGGCGCAGGCTTTGGCGTTCTCCCTCTCCCCGTTCTTACGGGGAGAGGGTAAGGGTGAGGGGCATCTTCAAGAATTGAGAACGCATCAAGCCATGCCAACCGAATCCGAAATCGTCGGTACACTGTCGAAGGTCACGACGGCGACCATCACCACGATCCTGTTGAAGAAGGGTCTGCGCAATGTCTGGCTGCGCGGCACAAAACCGCTGCGCCCGGGTCAGCCGCGTCTCGTCGGACGCGCCTTCACGCTGCGTTTCGTGCCGTCGCGGGAAGACCTCGCCACGCCGGAATCCTGGTCGTCGCCGAAGTCGACACGCGCCGCGATCGAGGCGATGCCTTCGGGCTGCATCGCCGTCGTCGACGCGATGGGCATTACGGACGCCGGCATTTTTGGCGACATTCTGTGCGCGCGCATGGTCAAGCGCGGCGTCGCGGCGCTGATCACCGACGGCGTGGTGCGCGACGTTGCCGGCGTGCTCGCAACCGGCCTATCGGTCTGGTGTCAGGGCGTGGCGGCGCCGCCCTCCGTCGCGGGCCTCACTTTCGTGAACTGGCAGGAGCCGATCGCCTGCGGCGGCGTCGCCGTGTTCCCGGACGACCTGATCGTGGTGGACGATGACGGCGCGGTGCTGATCCCGGCGGCGCTGGTGGACGAAGTCGTCAAGCTCGGACCGGAGCAGGAAGCGCTCGAAGCCTGGATCATGGACGAGGTTCAGGCGGGTTCTGCCCTGCCGGGACTCTACCCGCCCAACGCGGAAAACAAGGCGCGCTACGAGGCGGGGAAGAAGAAGTGAGAAAAATTCGATCGGAACGTTTGTACGGTCGTTGGGTTTACGGTGATCGGCTTGCGGCGTGGGCTCCAGGAAACTTGTGGGTGCGCCAGTTCATCCGGGATGCGGTTTTGTGACTGAAAAGAGGCACGCCTCGTCGAATCACCTACGTCAGGAGGACAGCGTGATATCGCCGACAGTGAGAGTTATGGCCGCGGCCGATGAAGATCGCGCGGCCCAAACGGTTGTGCTGGCGTTTGCGGCGGACCCCATGGCGCGATGGACCTGGCCGCATGCACACCAATATCTTGCGGCCATGCCGCGAATGGTCCGTGCGTTCGGGAGCAGGGCGTTCTCGAATGAAAGCGCCTTCTGCACTGACGACTACGCCGGGACGGCCCTGTGGCTGCCGCCGGGGGTGCATTCCGACGAGGAGGGGCTTAGTGCGGTGCTCGAGAGCACGGTTGCGCCATCTCTTGCCTCCGAAACCGGCCCCCTTTTCGAGCAGATGGCCACGTACCACCCGACCGAACCGCATTGGTACCTGCCACTGATCGGCGTCGATCCAGCGCATCAAGGCGAGGGTCAGGGGGACGCCTTGATGGCTTACGCACTCGCACGATGCGATCGCGATCACGCGCCGGCCTATCTGGAATCCTCCAACCCGCGCAACATTCCGTTCTACCAACGCTACGGCTTCGAACCGCTCGGCGAGATCCAGGTCGGTTCGTCGCCGACGCTCGTCCCGATGCTGCGGCGACCGCGCTGACCTCTGCCGATAATGGCTGGGGCGCCAGGATTCGAACCTGGGAATGGCGGTACCAAAAACCGCTGCCTTACCGCTTGGCGACGCCCCAACTGAAGGACCGACGTAGCCGGCCCGAAGCGAGGCGTCTTATAGGCAGACAATTGGCAAAGGGCAATCGCGCGCGAGCCTTGCCTGGGCGCCTATCTGTCGCTCCAGACAGCCAGTTCGTTGCCACCCGGATCGGTGAAATGAAAGCGGCGGCCACCGGGGAAGGCAAAGATCGGCTTCACGATGATGCCGCCGGCATCTTCGACCGTCTTCAGCGTTTTCTCGAGGTTTTCCGAGAACAGGATCGGCAGCGGTTTTGGTGTTTCGGCTTCTGTGGCGAACCCGCCCTCCAGCCCTTCGTCGAACGCGGTGTAAGTCGGGCCATAGTCGGTGAAGGACCAGGCGAAAGCCTCCGCATAAAACGCCTTCAGCCGATCGAACGAGTCCTTGCTGACAGGCAGTTCCAGATAGTCGAGTTTGCCGGTCTTACGCATTGTACTCGCCTCAGTCGTTCTCTGTTCGTTCTAGATCGAAAATGCCTGCCGATCAAGTTGGGAATCGCTAATCGATTGAGTTGTTTCGAGGTGCTCAATCGTCGTTGCCTTTTGCACCGCAGCATTTTAAGGCCGGCCGACAGCGACGCTGCGGAAACGAGGCGCACCGGATGACGAAGTGGGTTTACACTTTTGGCGACGGCAAGGCCGAGGGCAGGGCGGGCGACCGTAACCTGCTCGGCGGCAAGGGCGCGAACCTTGCCGAGATGTGCAGCCTCGGCCTCCCGGTGCCGCCCGGCTTCACCATCACGACCGATGCCTGCAACTGGTTCTATGCGAACGGACGCGCCAATCCCGACGGGCTGAACAGCGAAGTTGCGAAGGCGCTCGATCATATTGCCTCGCTGACCGGCCGCCGGTTCGGCGATCCCGCGAAACTGCTCCTGGTCTCCGTCCGCTCCGGCGCGCGCGCCTCGATGCCGGGCATGATGGACACGGTGCTGAACCTCGGCCTGAACGACGAAACGGTCGAGGCGCTGGCGAAGAATTCCGGCGACGCGCGCTTCGCCTATGACAGCTACCGCCGCTTCATTCAGATGTATTCCGATGTCGTGCTGGGCCTCGACCATGAGGTGTTCGAGGAAATCCTCGAGGATGCGAAAGCGCGACTCGGACATGAACTGGACACCGAATTGTCCGCTGCTGAGTGGCAAGAGCTGATCAAGCTCTACAAGGCGAAGGTTGAGGAAGAACTGGGCAAGGCTTTTCCGCAGGACCCGCAGGAGCAGCTCTGGGGCGCGATCGGCGCGGTGTTCTCGAGCTGGATGAACCAGCGCGCCATCACCTATCGCCGCCTGCACGACATTCCCGAAAGCTGGGGCACGGCGGTGAACGTGCAGGCCATGGTGTTCGGCAATATGGGCGACACCTCGGCGACCGGCGTCGCCTTCACGCGCAACCCCTCGACCGGCGACAGGGCGCTCTATGGCGAGTTCCTGGTCAATGCACAGGGGGAGGATGTGGTGGCGGGCATCCGCACGCCGCAGAATATCACCGAGGCGGCGCGCATCGCCGCCGGTTCGGACAAGCCGTCGCTCGAAAAGCTGATGCCTGACGCGTTCGGCGCCTTCGTGTCGATCTGCGATGCGCTCGAAAAGCACTATCGCGACATGCAGGATCTCGAATTCACCATCGAGCGCGGCAAGCTCTGGATGCTGCAGACCCGGGCCGGCAAGCGCACGGCGAAGGCTGCGCTGAAGATGGCGGTGGACATGGTGGCCGACGGTTTGATCAGCAAGGAACAAGCCGTCGCGCGCATTGATCCGGCGTCGCTCGATCAGTTGCTCCATCCGACTATCGACCCGCGCGCCGACCGAAAAGTCGTCGGCATCGGCCTGCCGGCGTCGCCGGGTGCTGCGACCGGCGAGATCGTCTTCTCCTCGGACGCGGCGGAAGACGCCAAGGCGCAGGGCAAGAAGGTCATCCTGGTGCGCGTCGAGACGAGCCCGGAAGACATTCACGGCATGCACGCCGCGGAAGGTATCCTGACCACGCGCGGCGGCATGACCAGCCACGCGGCGGTCGTGGCGCGCGGCATGGGTAAGCCATGCGTGTCCGGCGCAGGGTCGCTCCGCGTCGACTACAAGACGGGAACTCTGATCGCGCAGGGCCGCACCTTCGCCAAAGGCGACGTGATCACCATCGACGGCGCCACGGGTCAGGTGCTGGCGGGTACCGTGCCGATGCTGCAACCTGAACTTTCCGGCGACTTCGCCGCCATCATGGAGTGGGCCGACGCGGCGCGCCGCATGAAGGTGCGCACTAATGCCGAGACGCCGGCGGATGCGCGCATGGCGCGCTCCTTCGGTGCGGAAGGCATCGGGCTGTGCCGCACGGAGCACATGTTCTTCGACGGCGAACGCATCGTCGCGATGCGCGAGATGATCGTTGCCGATTCCGAGAAAGAGCGCCGCACAGCACTCGACAAGCTGCTGCCGATGCAGCGCTCGGATTTCGTCGAGCTGTTCGAGATCATGGCCGGCTTGCCGGTGACGATCCGACTGCTCGACCCGCCGCTGCACGAGTTTCTGCCCAAGACGGAAGAGGAAGTCGCCGAGGTCGCGGCCTCATTGAAGGTCTCGCCGGAAAAGCTCCGCCAGCGCACGGAAGCCCTGCACGAATTCAACCCGATGCTCGGCCATCGCGGCTGCCGACTGGCGGTGTCTTATCCCGAGATCGCCGAAATGCAGGCGCGCGCTATTTTCGAGGCAGCGGTCGAGGCAGGCAAGACGGGCGCGCCCGTCGAGCCCGAAATCATGGTGCCGCTGGTCGGGCTGGTGAAGGAACTCGATTTCGTCCGCGCGCGCATCGATGCGGTGGCGAAGGCGGTGATGGAGGAAAGCGGGTCGAAGATCGACTACAGCGTCGGCACCATGATCGAACTACCGCGGGCCGCAATCATGGCCAACCAGATTGCCAAGTCCGCAGAGTTCTTCTCCTTCGGCACCAACGACCTGACGCAGACGACGTTCGGCATTTCGCGCGACGACGCGGCATCATTCCTCGAGACTTACCGGCAGAAGGGCATCGTCGATCAGGATCCGTTCGTCTCCCTCGATGTCGACGGCGTCGGCGAACTGGTGCGGATTGCGTCGGAAAAGGGCAGGGCGGCACGCAATACGCTCAAACTTGGAATATGCGGCGAGCATGGCGGCGACCCGGCCTCGATCCACTTCTGCGAGGAGGTCGGGCTCGATTATGTGTCCTGCTCTCCCTACCGCGTGCCGATCGCCCGGCTGGCCGCGGCGCAGGCGGCGATTCGCAAGGCGTGATTTTGTCGAATAATATCATGAATTCAGCATCCTAGCGAAGGCGAAGAACTTCGTACAAAATCATCCGGGAATCTGTCCACGGGGTACCAAACCGCCCGCAAACTCGCTCCGCATGCAACGGAGCAGTATCAAATGTCCTGGTCTTACAATTCTCCCTTTCTCGGAATGCCGTTTTTGCTTCCTTCCCAGGCGCAAAAACATGTGACGGTGAATGACGCGCTGCGGGTGCTCGATGCTCTCGCGCAACTCGCGGTGAAAAATCGGAGCCTGACCTCGCCACCTATAAGCCCGGCCGAGGGTGACCGGCATATCGTTGCCGCATCAGCCACCGGAGCGTGGTCTGGCAAAAGCGATCAGATCGCGGCCTTCATCGATGGCGCCTGGCGGTACCATCCGCCAAAAGAAGGCTTTACGGCCTGGGTAATCTCCGAAAGTGCGCTTGTGTATTTCGACGGATCCGGCTGGCAGGAGGTGTCGGCCGCGTCGAGCGCTACGCTGTTAGGCGTCAACGCAACTGCCGACACGACCAACCGACTGACCGTGGCGTCGCCGGCCACGCTGTTCAGTCATGAGGGCGCGGGGCATCAGGCGAAGATCAACAAGGCAGGTGCAGCCGACACCGCCTCCATTCTCTTCCAGACAGGGCTGGCCGGTCGCGCTGAGATCGGCTTGATCGGCGACGACGATCTGACGATGAAGGTCTTCGGATCGGACACTGTATGGCGCACGGCGATCAGCGTCGATCGCGACACCGGCGCGGTGAGCCTTCCGAACACGTCATCGTCCGCGATGACGCTGATCGCAATTGTAAAGGACGTTAAAACGGTGGGTGCGGAGGGCGGGGCGTTTTCCAGCGGCGCGCGCCGGACGCGCGACCTGAACACACTGACTGAAGTGGTGAGTGGCGTTACCTCGCTTGCATCCAATACGCTCACCGTCGCGCCCGGAACCTATTTCTTCCGCTGGTCATGCCCGGCATACAGGGTAGGTCTCCACCGTTCCTTTCTGCGCGATGCGACCAACAACGCCGATCTGGGTCTCGGCAGCAGCGAAACGGCGTCATCTGCTGATTTGGATCTGACGTCTTCCGCCGGCGTCACGGTCGCGACCTTCGCTGTGCCCACCGATATCCGGCTCGAGCATCGCTGCGCCATGACACAGGCGACCAGTGGCTTTGGCGTGGCCAGCGGCTTCGCTGAAGAAGTCTATTCGAGCCTGGAAGTGTGGAGGCTGTAGCGCCACTGAGGTGCGGAGGATACCCTTCTGGCTGGATAGGGTATCCTCCTAACCCTATCTCACCTCTATCCCGGCCCGGTCCGGATAGACGAGGCGTGGTCCTTGATCTCAGTCACTTCATCGTAAGGCGTCTGGTAAGCCCACATGGCGTTGGTCCCCGTATCGCCTGGCACCGTCCAGTAGCTCGCGTCGCCCTTGTAGGGACAGTGTGTCGAGTGCGTGGTTTTCGACAACTCATCGAAGCGGATGTCCTTGAACGGAACGTAGATGCGGTCCGGGTAGGGCGGCTCCGACAGGAGCTTCGCATCGGATGACTGCGCGATCACCTTGCCGCCGGCCGTCACAATGACAGTGCCCATCTGCGGCACAATGGTAAGCACTTTGGCCGGATTCTTTACGAAGCCGGGAGAAGGGTTTGGCATGGCAGGCTCTATTGGTCCCGGCGCGTGAGGATTCCTCAGACGGAGCGCAGTCCGTCTTTCACTACCCACGCTTCGGTCTGGTCGAGCGCTTTCTCAAAACGGTTGAACAGTTCGTCGAGCTCGGCCTCGGTGATGATCATCGGCGGACAAAGCGGGATCGTGTCGCCGAGCGAACGCAGGATTAGGCCATTTTCCTCGATCAGCCGCGAGCATTGCATGCCGACGCCCTGCTTCGGATCGAAGCTGCGCTTCGTCTTTTTATCAGCGACCAGCTCGACGCCGCCGACCAGGCCGCAGGAGCGCGTGTCGCCGACCAGTGGATGCTCGGCGATCTTTTTCAGCCGCTTTTCGAAGAGCGGCGCGAGCTTGCGCACATGCCCGACGATGTTACGCTTCTCATAAATCTCGATCGCCTTGACGCCGACCGCGCACGACACCGGATGGCCACCATAGGTAAAGCCGTGGCCGAAGGTGCCGAGCTTTGCGACGTGATCGACGGCGGCCTGATACATATCCTCCGGCACCATGACCGCTCCGAGCGGCATATAGGCCGCAGTGAGCTGCTTCGCGGCGGAGATGGTTGCCGGTTTCATGTCGAGCGTCTGGCAACCCCACCAGTTCCCCGTGCGGCCGAAGCCGTTGATCACCTCGTCATCGATGAGAAAGATGTCATGCTCGTCGAGCACTTTCTGGATCGCGGGAAAATAGCCTTTCGGCGGCACGATCGCGCCGCCAGCACCCATGACCGGCTCGGCGATCATCGCCGCGATCGTATCTGGTCCCTCACGCTCGATGAGCTCACGCAGCGATTGCGCCATGCGCGCGATGAACTCATCCTCCGTCTCTCCGTCCTGGCCGAAGCGGTAAAAATGCGGACAGTCGGTGTGGAGCACACGATCGATCGGCAAGTCCCAGCCACTATGGTTTGGCGGCAGGCCAGTGAGCGACGCGGCCATCACGGTGACGCCGTGATAGCCCTTCATGCGTGAGATAATCTTCTTCTTTTTCGGCCGGCCGAGCGCGTTGTTGTAGTACCAGGCAAATTTCACCTGCGTGTCGTTCGCCTCCGAGCCCGACGAGGTGAAGAACACTTTTGAAATCGGCACCGGCGCGATCTCTTTCAGCTTTTCCGCCAGCGCGATCGCCGGCTCGGTGCCCTTCGCGCCAAAGATGTGGTAGGTCGGCAGCGTACGCAATTGCTCGGTAGCCGCCTCGACCAGCTCTTCCTCGCCGAAGCCCAGCCCTGCGCACCACAAGCCCGACATGCCTTCGATGTAGGCCTTGCCGCGGGAATCGTAGACATAGATGCCTTTGCCGCGTTCGATCACGGTCACGCCTGTTTCGCGTAGGCGATGAATGGGCGTGTAGGGGTGAAAGAGCGACTCGACGTCGCGGGTTTCGAGGTTCGAAAGCGGCGGCCGGTCGAGCATTGTTTCGGACTCCGGTTGATGACCGGAGTCTAGCGCACGACGTCAACTGAGGCAAAAAGGAACGATGGTGCCAGCGAGCACTTTGCCCGCTCGCCGAGGCGTACCTAAGCCGCCATTTTCAGTGCGCTCAGCACCCCGTCGTAGGATTCCGCGATCGCCGCGAGCGGATTGTCGCTTTCGGTCGTCGGCTCCACCCGCACCGGGCCTCCCGACGGCGGCATGATGACCAGCGCGAACTGCTTCTCGGCGCCGTCACCCAGGCGCACCGCGGCGACGCGCTGGCAGTTGTCGACATTGTCGAGCCGCATGTCGAAGAGGAGTTTTCCGCCCAGCCGGTCGAGCGCCGCCTTGAGCGAATCCTCGAAGGTGAGTTTTACGAGATCCTCATGCTGGAGGGTGAGCTCCAGCTCAACCGTTTCCAGGTCGGGCGCGATACCGCCCTCGAGGTCGCCTTGCGCGGAGAGGGGTTCCAGCGCGGGCTCGAGCGGCTGCAATTCCCGCTCCAACTCAGCTTCAAGGTCAAGTTCCTCGAGATCGGGATTGCTGTCCTCGCTGGTGCCATCCTCCAACTCCAAAGGCGCATCCTCGCGGTGAAGCGCTCCTTCGTCTTCTGCGGAAAGCTCCTCGCTCTCCATCGCAACAGAGGCTTCGTCCTCGCCAGCGAGGGAGAACTCGTCATCTGCGTCCGATCCGATCTTATCGGAGAAAGCCTCTTCCTCCGCACCATCTTCGACAGCGGTTCGCGCGGTGAAGCGGGCGGCCTCAAGTGCAAGTTCGGACGTGTCGGTTTCTGCAGCGGCTGGGTCAGCCGCAGGTTTCGGCGTCTCACCGGTCGAGCCGGGAATCGCGAACTCCAGATCGGTGAAATCGAGCCCGGGGAAAGTCTGGGCGCGGGAAGTCGTGGCGAGAGCGTCCATTGAGGCCTCTGTTATCTTGCCCGTTACCCGCCCGACTCGACCTTTTACGGCGAGCATGGCCGGATTGTGGCCGATGCGGGCCACCCGCAATTGTTTCAAATCGTATGAATTGGTGAAGCCCTCGCCGACACCGAAAGGAATCCGCGCAAGCTCACTCGTTCCACTGGACAATCTATAAGCCGGCACGACAAATATGCATCAAACGAAGCGGATTAACGTTAAGCCCCGGGGAGGATGAACATGCACGGTCTGATGCAAGAGTGGCCACTTCTCTGCCACAAGATCATCGACCACGCGGCGCGCCAACACGGCAAGCGCGAGATCGTTTCTCGCTCGGTCGAAGGCCCTATCGTGCGTACCACCTATGCCGATGTCCGGATGCGGTCGCTCAAGGTTGCGCAACTGCTGGAACGCGACGGCTTTCGCCTTGGTGACCGGGTCGCGACGCTTGCCTGGAACACGGCACGGCATCTGGAAGCCTGGTTCGGCATCATGGGGATCGGCGCGATCTACCACACGCTGAACCCGAGGCTTTTTCCCGACCAGATTGCCTGGATCATGAACCACGCCGAGGACAAGGCGATCTTCATCGACCTGACCTTCCTGCCGATCCTAGAAAAGATCGCGCCGTCGGTGAAATCGCTGAAGAAAGTAATCGTGCTGACGGACGGTGCGCACATGCCGCAAACCGCGCTTCCGGGAGCTGTCGCTTATGAAGACTGGATTGCCGGAGCGGATGGCGATTTCGCCTGGAAGGCGTTCGATGAGAACACAGCGGCCGGCATGTGCTACACCTCCGGCACGACGGGCGACCCGAAGGGCGTGCTCTATTCGCACCGCTCCAACGTGCTGCATGCGATGATCGCCTGCCTGCCCGATGCGATGGGTATATCCTCGCGCGACACGGTGCTGCCGGTCGTGCCGATGTTCCAAGCCAATGCCTGGGGGCTCGGGCAGTCGGGGCCGATGATCGGCGCGAAGCTCGTCATGCCTGGCGGCAAGATGGACGGCGCGTCGATCTATGAACTGCTCGACACCGAGAAGGTGACGTTCACTGCGGCCGTGCCGACGGTCTGGCTGATGCTGCTCCAACATCTTGAAGAGACCGGCAAGAAACTGCCCTATCTGAAGAGGGTCGTCATCGGTGGCTCGGCCTGCCCGCGCGCCGTGACCAAGAAGTTCCAGGAGAACTACGACGTGGAAGTGATCCATGCCTGGGGCATGACCGAGATGAGCCCGCTCGGCACGCTAGGCACCATGAAGCCGGAATACGCCTCGCTCACCGGCGACAAGCGCCTCGACATTCAGGAAAAGCAGGGCTTCGCACCCTTCGGTGTCGAGATGAAGGTGACCGACGATGAGAATCGCGAGCATCCCTGGGACGGCAAGACGTTCGGCCGGCTGAAGGTGCGCGGGCCGGCAATCGCCCGCGCCTATTATGGCGGCGCCGGCGAGGAGCAGTTCGACGACGACGACTGGTTTGACACGGGCGACGTCGCGCATGTCGACCCGAACGGCTACATGCAGATTACCGACCGCGCCAAGGACGTGATCAAGTCGGGCGGCGAGTGGATTTCATCGATCGACCTCGAAAATCTCGCTGTCGGGCACCCCGACGTGGCTGAAGCGGCGGTCATCGGCATACCGCATCCGCGCTGGGACGAGCGGCCGCTGCTGGTGATCGTCAAGAAGCCGGGCAAAGAGCCGTCGAAGGACGACATCCTGACCTACATGGACGGCAAGGTCGCGAAGTGGTGGATGCCGGACGACGTGGCGTTCGTGAACGAAATCCCGCACACGGCAACAGGCAAGATCCAGAAGATCACGCTGCGGGAGCAGTTCAAGGGCTACAAGCTGCCAACAGCATCAGGCTGACCCGCCCAGCCTTTGACCGGCTTTACCGGAGCCGGTATGGAACCCCTCATCGGAGGCGGATTCGGCAATTTTCATGGCGGCTTTTCCGGAACGGCGAACGTCGAAGGCCGCCGAATGGTCGACACGGCTCTCTGCCTTCGCTCTCACGCTTTTCCTCGTCGCGGGCCTGTCTCACCGCTACAACCTCTTGGACACGGTCCCCTTCTTCTGGGTGCTAGGCATTGTCGGCACGCTCACCATCGTGGCGCTGGGGCTTTCCGCCTATGGCTTCTACCGGCTCTGGAACTATGGCGAGCGGGCAGGCCAGGATGCGCTGATTGGCCTCGTCATAGGGATAGTTGCAGCGGCGCCGTTCGCGATCTCGGCTTATCGGGTCGTGACCCTGCCGCGGCTCCACGACATTTCGACGGATCTGACCGATCCGCCGGCCATGCCGGAGGCCGCAAAAAATCGCACGGCTGAAATGAATGCGCTAGGTCCGATCGGCGGGACGGATGCCGCCCGGCAGCAGGAAGGTTATCCGCTGGTGACCGGACGGCGCTACGCCGCGCCATCCGACCGGGTGTTTGAGAGCATCGTGACGCTGACAGCCGAACGCGGCTGGCGCATGTACCGGATTGCGTCGCCGCCCACCGAAGGCGCCGAAATCACGATCGAGGCAGCGGCTGGTTCCTTCCTGCTCAACCTGCCGGCTGATGTCGCCGTCCGGCTGACGGATGAGGAGACGTCGTCCTATGTCGATATGCGCTCCTCGTCGCGCTATGGACTGCACGATTTTGGGGATAATGCCGCGCGCATCCTGCGCTTTCTGACCGACCTCGACGCGGTCGTCGCGGCACAGGTCGCTCCACCTGACGCGGAAGAACCGATGCCAGGCGAGGCGACACCACCCGCTGCTCCGCCCGTGCCGAGCGAACCGCCGGCAGGCGACGCGCCGACCGCAGATACGACGACGCCAGAGGGTTAAGCCGGGCTGAACTCGGCATCGATTGCGACGTCGCCGCCGCTCCGCACGAGGCCGCGCGCGACGAGGTCCTCCAGATGCGCGAGCACCGACAGGCCGGCGGCGCCGTGGAGCCTCGGATCGGTGTCGCGGTAGATCGCCTCAACGATTTTCCGGATGGTCCGGTCGCCAGCAGAAATGCGCTCGAGGATCGCGCGTTCGCGCATCTTGCGGTGGGCTTTGAGCCCGCGCACGAAACGATGCGGCGCCTTCACCTGCCCGCCATGTCCAGGTAGGTAGATCTTGTCGTGGCGTTCAAGCAGCTTGTCGAGCGACGCCATGTAGTCGGTCATCGCGCCGTCAGGGGGCGCGACGATCGACGTCGCCCAGCCCATCACATGATCGCCCGAAAACAAAATGCCGCTGCCTTCCAATGCGAATGCAAGGTGATTGGCCGTGTGGCCAGGCGTGAACACTGCGGACAGCGCCCAGCCTTCGCCGACGACGCTCTCGCCATCGCCGAGCCGAATATCCGGAACAAAATCCACATCGCTGCTCGCGTCGAGGGGATGCACCTCACCAATGCGAAGCGGTCGCGCCGGGCGATGCGGGCCTTCCGCCACCGTGCGTGCGCCGGTAAGGCGCTTCAGCGGCGCCGCGAGTGGCGAGTGATCGCGATGCGTGTGGGTTATGAAGATATGGCTAACCGGCCGGCCGGCGATCGCCGCCAGGATCGTATCGAGATGCGCCTTGTCATCCGCTGGCCCCGGATCAATCACGGCAAGGAGCTTTTCCCCCACGATGTAGGTGTTCGTGCCGTGAAACGTGAAGGGGCTTGGATTGTTGGCGGTGAGCCGCAATACGCTCTTGACGACCGGCACCGCCTGGCCATGCGCCGGCTCGAACTTAAGGTCAAAATCCATACGGATGCGCGGCCTCGGGCTGGGGATCAAAAGCGGTTGCCGCTTAACATGGAACTGACTATACGAAAACCGCCCGGTACGGGACGCTGGCTTCCAACGATAGGACAGAACATGGCTTCGGCATCGATCGCGCAACCAATGATCTCCTACGCGCTGCCCCAGAACCCGACGGCGCGGCTTCTTGTTCAGATTGGCCTGGCGCTGGCCGGCACGCTGATCCTGACGCTGGCGGCCAAAACCAAGGTCGAACTCGGTTTTGTCGACATGTCGCTGCAGACGCTCGCCGTTTTCCTGGTCGGTGGTGTGTTCGGCGCCCGGTTGGGCGTGGCGACGCTGCTGCTCTACATGGCCGAAGGCGCGGCCGGTCTGCCGGTATTTCAGGGTGAGGGCGCAGGCCTGCTTTACATGGCAGGCCCGACGGGCGGCTATTTGCTCGGCTTCGTGCTCGCCGCCGGTATCGTCGGCTGGGCTGCCGACCGCGGCTGGGACCGCTCGGTAACAAAGCTCGCCGGTGCGGTGCT
Source organism: Rhizobiaceae bacterium (assembly GCA_035503715.1). Classification (GTDB taxonomy): domain Bacteria; phylum Pseudomonadota; class Alphaproteobacteria; order Rhizobiales; family Rhizobiaceae; genus OAS926. Next base: position 55,948 of record DATJTE010000023.1, read on the forward strand.
TCTCGCTGAAGTCGTCATCCTGGGGTTGGGCTTTGTGTACCTCGCTGGGCTGATCGGGGTGGAGAAGGCCTGGGTCGGCGGTGTGGTACCCTTCATCCTGCCCGACCTGATCAAGGTGGCGATTGCGTCGCTGGCGCTGCCGGCTGCCTGGGCTTTGCGGCGCTAGAGCAACGCCGTCTGCTTGATTTCCAGCCATTCGTCGGCCTAGTAGGCCTCGCGCTCCCTGGGCGGAGCGCGAGGGATGCATCTCAATGACGTTGTTGCAACGGTTTCAGACGAAGTCGGCAGTGATCGGCATCATCGGCCTTGGCTATGTCGGTATACCGCTTGCATTGCGCTTTTCCGGCGCAGGCTTTCGCGTCCTGGGCTTCGACATCGATCCGGCCAGGATTGCCGGATTGAATGACGGCAAGAGTCCGATCCGCCATGTTTCATCCGGCGACATTGCCGCGATGCGCAAGGCTGGCTTCGAGGCAACCGGCGACTTCGCCCGCATCCCCGAAGCGGATGCCATCATCGTCTGCGTGCCGACGCCGCTCAGCAAACACCGTGAACCGGACCTTTCCTTCATCACCGGCACGATGAATTCCATTGCGCAGCATCTGCGCAAGGATCAGGTGCTCTCGCTGGAGAGCACAACCTACCCCGGAACGACGGCCGAAGTGCTGCAGCCCTATATCGAGAAGCGCGGCTTCAGAATCGGCGAGAATTTTTATCTCGTCTATTCGCCCGAGCGCGAGGATCCGGGCAATCGCGATTTCGGCACCCAGAACATTCCGAAGATCGTCGGCGGCACGACGGCCGCCTGCCGCGAGGTGGGTGAGGCGCTCTATGGCGCAGCGATCGATACGGTCGTGCCAGTCTCGTCGACGCAGGTTGCCGAACTCACCAAGCTGCTGGAAAACATCCATCGCGCCGTGAACATCGGCCTTGTCAACGAGATGAAGACCATCGCCGACAAGATGGGCATCGACATTTTTGAGGTGATCGAAGCGGCCGCGACGAAGCCGTTTGGCTTCACGCCCTATTATCCTGGTCCTGGACTTGGCGGCCACTGCATTCCGATCGACCCGTTCTATCTCACCTGGAAGGCGCGCGAATACGAACTCAACACGCACTTCATCGAGCTGGCCGGCAACATCAATCGGACCATGCCGAACTGGGTGGTGGAGAAGATCACTGAAGCGCTCAATCAGCGCAACAAGTCGCTGAAAGGTAGCCGCATCCTGGCACTCGGTATCGCCTACAAGCGCGATGTCGACGACATGCGCGAGTCGCCTGCTGTACGCGTCATGGAGCTTTTGCGCGATCGCGGCGTGGTAATCGAGTACACAGACACTCAGGTGCCGTTGTTCCCGAAGATGCGTGAGCATCATTTCGATCTGAAGTCGGTCGAACTGACGCCCGAGGGCATCCGCTCCTATGATTGCGTCGTCGTGCTCACCGACCATTCCGACTTCGACTACGATCTCGTGCTTGAACACGCGCAACTGATTGTCGATACGCGCGGCCGGTATCGCAAGCCGCACGACAAGGTCGTGAAGGCCTGAGCCGCATGGCCTCGATCGCGCATATCGGTTACGGCTATTGGGGTAAGAACCTCGCCCGCAATTTTGCGGAGCTTGGGGTTCTCGCCGCGGTCGTGGATTTCGATCCAAAGGCGGCGAAGGCGGGTGCCGACGCTTTCGGCGTGCGCGCGCTCTCATTTGAGGATGCGCTGGCTGATCCTGCGATAGACGGCATTTCGCTTGCGTCGCCGGCCGTGCTGCATTTTGCACAAGCCAAGGCGGCACTTGACGCAGGCAAGCATGTCTTCGTCGAGAAGCCTCTGGCGCTCGACGTGAAGGACGCTGAGACGCTCGCCGCGATTGCGGACAAAGCTGGCCTTACGCTGATGGTCGGTCACCTGCTTCAGTACCATCCGGTCTACATTCGCCTGCGCGAACTGGTCGAGGCCGGTGAATTGGGGCGGCTCCAATACGTCTATTCGAACCGGCTCTCGCTCGGAAAATTCCGCACCGAGGAAAACGTGCTCTGGTCGTTCGCGCCGCACGACATATCGATGATCCTCGGCCTGATCGGCGAAGAACCAACGAGCGTCACCGCTCAGGGTAGCGTCACTTACACGCCGGGCATTGCCGACATCGTGACCGTGCAAATGCATTTCGCCGGCGGCGCAAGCGCCCATGTGCAGGCATGCTGGATGCATCCTTTCAAGGAGCAGCGGCTGGTTGTGATCGGTGACAAGGCGATGGCCGTATTCGAGGACAGCACTCCCGATTGGGACGCCAAGCTGAAACTCTACCGGCACATGATCGATACGAGCGGTGCCGTGCCTAGTCCGGTTAAAGCCGAAGCGGAGGCAATCATTGTACCGAAGGGGGAGCCGTTGAAGGCTGAGTGTGCGCATTTCGTCGATTGCATCGACAAGAGGCTGCAGCCGCGCACGGATGGCTCGGAAGGGGTTCGCGTGCTGAGGGTGCTGGCACGCGCCGAAGCAGCGCTAAAGGAAAATCTCGCGGACAAGCGGGGCGCGGAGAAATGACCGGCGGGACTTCAAAGACCTTCGTGCATGAAAGCTCCTATGTCGATGACGGCGCGGTGCTCGGCGAAGGCACGAAGGTCTGGCACTTCTCGCATATCCTGAAGGGCACGACGATCGGCAGGAACTGCTCGATCGGGCAGAACGTCATGATCGGGCCGGACGTGACCGTGGGCGACAATTGCAAGATCCAGAACAATGTCGCGCTCTACAAAGGCGTGGAGTTGGAGCAGGGTGTCTTCTGCGGGCCATCCTGCGTGTTCACGAATGTGCTCAATCCGCGTGCCGAGGTTGAGCGCAAGGATGAATTCCGTACGACGCTGGTGCGGCGCGGCACCACCATTGGCGCAAACGCGACGATCGTGTGCGGCAATGAACTTGGTGAATATTGCATGATCGGCGCAGGCTCCGTGGTGACGAAACCGGTGCCTGCCTATGCTCTGATGGTTGGCGTACCGGCCAAGCGCATCGGCTGGGTGTCGCGGGCAGGGGAGATCCTCGGCGAAACGCTCGTGTGCCCAAGAACGGGCGAACGCTATGAAGAGAAGGGCGGCGCGCTCAGGCTCGCCGGCGCTTAGCTTTACGGTTGGCCAAGATGCGGATAGGAAGGCCGCAAGGCCTCGGGCCGCATATTTCAGGCGGGTTCCGCCGTTCATAACCAATTCGCAACAGGCTTCGATGGTCAACGGCGACAATCATGGCAGGGCCGAAACGGCGACATATGTTGCCGGCAGCCAAACCAAAATCGATCAAGGCGCGACGGTCGGCTATGGAGCGTCGGCGGAGACGCGGACCCGTCTCGGCGCCAATTGCACGATCCGGCTCGGCACCATCATCTATCATTCCGTCCAGACCGGCGACTATTTCCAGACCGGTCACAACGCCATGATCCGGGAGAAGACCAAGGCCGGGAACCATGTGGTCATCGGCACGAACACGGTGATCGATGGAAATGTGGAGATCGGCGATTTCGTGAAGATCGAATCGAATTGCTACATCGCAACCCATGTCACGATCGGATCGCGTGTCTTCTTCGGTCCTGGCG
>DATJTE010000024.1:0-2472 GCA_035503715.1 Rhizobiaceae bacterium
GAAAGGGAGAAGGAAATGAGCAATAGCGCAATGCGGGTTCAGACGGCGAGAGTAGCGGCCGCCGTCGCAATCGCCTGCATCGTAGGTTGCGGCGCCGGGGCCCAGGCGGCGAGCGAAAACCTGCTCGAGGGTCTGCCCGACAATCTCAAACCCCTGTACGAGGGCGCGACCGACGCCTTGCAGCCTTCGGCTTACGACAATTTCAAGATGCCTCCGCCGCCGTGGAAGTGGTGCCACTCAGAGTCTTATCAAGGCAACCCGTGGCGCGTGGCGCTGACCAACGAACTCAAGCGCCTCGTCGACGTCTACAAGGCGGCAGGCAAGGTCAGCGATTTCGAGCTTTCCGACTCGAACAGCGACACCAGCCGGCAGATCGCACAGATCCGCGCGTTCATCGATAAGAAGTGCTCGATCATCACCGCCGTGGCAGGTTCGTCCACCGGTCTCAACGACGCGATCGAGGCCGCTTACAAGGCGGGAATTCCGGTTGTGACAATTTCCAGTTCGGTCACGAGCCCCTACGCCATCAACGTCGACTCCAACTATGCGCAGTGGGGTTACGACATGGGCTCCGCGATCAAGAAGGCCCTGGACGGGAAAGGCAACGTGCTGATGGTCGAAGGCATCGCCGGCGCGCCGATCGTGGCGTTGGAGCGGGCGGGTGCGGAAAAAGCGTTCAAGGGCTCCGACATCAAGGAAGTGCGCTCGGTCAACGGCAACTGGACGGCCAACGTCACCAAGACGGCGGTGCTGCAGGCCCTTGCGACCACACCGCAAAAGATCGACGCGGTCTGGACGACCGGCAGCGAATCCCGCGTCGTCGCCGAGGCGTTCGCGGAGGCCAATCGGCCGCAACCCCTGATCACAGGCTCGATTTCAGGCGATGCGCTCGGTTACTGGAAGGCGCATCCGGACGGCTATCGGTTCGAAGGCCAGGCTGTCCTGCCTGGCTGGAACTCCCAGGCGCTTTTCCGTGTCGCGGTGCGTCTCCTCGAAGGACAGCAACCGAAGTTGGGCACGCTGTTGATTCCAATTCCTGCCGTGCATCAGGCCGATCTCGGCAAATGGTATAAAGCGTGCATGACTCCGGCTGCGGTGTCCGTCTTCCCGTCGCCGCCGACCGATCCCGTTTCGGCGAAGGACCTAGACGCCTATTTCAAGAAGCCCGCGGCCATCGCCGACTATAACTACGCCGACGCGCCCGATCCGTGCGCCGGCAGGTGACGCCGACCTGAGCGCCGAGCTCGCGCGGACAACGGCCTTAGGGTTGGGATCTGTCCGCGTCCGGCTTGCGCGACGCGGACGCTGATGCTCGAAGTTGACGATCTTTCCAAAACCTACGGCGAAACGGTCGCGCTCGACGGAGCCAATTTAACGTTCGCTCCCGGAGCCATTCACGCGATCCTTGGCGAGAATGGCTCCGGCAAGAGCACGCTGGTCAAGCTTCTGTCGGGTGTGACGCCGCCGAGCCGGGGCGCGATACGCGTCGACGGCCAACCGATCAATCGTTTCTCTCCGTCGGTGTTTCAACGGCTCGGGCTGGCGACGGTCTTTCAGGAAGTTCTGATTGCTCCCGATCGAAGCGCGCTGGAGAACATCTTTCTCGGCTACGACGGACTGATCCAGCGACGCGTGCCGCGAGCGCGGCGGCCCGGTCTCGCCGCGGACCTTTTGAGCTCGATTGCGAAAACGTCGTTCGATCTCAATACTCCTGCAGGCCGCTTGCCTCTCGCCGCACGGCAGCTCGTCGTTCTAGCGCGCGCTTTGGTAAGGCGGCCGCGCATTTTGATCCTGGACGAGGTCACGGCGGCGCTCGACTTCGCCGATCGCGAGTCGGTATTTCAGACTATGGAGGCGTTCTCCCGCGCGGGCGGCCTCATCCTGTTCATCTCCCATCGCATGGACGAAGTGGTGCGCCTGGCCCACCGCGTCACCATCCTGCGCAACGGCCGCGTGGTGGCCGCCGCGCTTGAACGCGCGTCATTATCGCCTGAGCAGATGCTCAGCCTGATGGCCCCTGCGGCAGCCGAAGAGATTATTCATGGCCGTTGATGAGGCCGAGGCCCCCGATCGGCTGCTGATTGAGGCGCTCGCTCTCTCGCCTGCCGTCGAGCCGGTCGACGAAAAGGTGCGCGCAGGCGAGATCGTCGGACTGGCTGGGCTGGACGGCCACGGACAGGAAGCGTTCCTCGAGGCGCTTTGTGGCCTGCATCCTCCTGCTTCGGGCCGGGTCATGGTCGAGGCCGACCGACATTCCGTCCCCGTCACGAGCTTCCCACAGGCTGTGCGGCACGGCGTCGCCTATATGGCGCGCGACAGGCGCGCCAATGGGATTTTTCCATCCCTTTCGATCCTAGACAATTTCGGCCTGGTGTCGATGAACCGCGACCGGCGCTTCGGCCTGATCGACAGGCGTAACCAGAGGGCGCGATACGAGACCTATCGGCGCCGCTTGTCGATCGTCGCACCCTC
>DATJTE010000025.1:0-45789 GCA_035503715.1 Rhizobiaceae bacterium
CGGCAGGCAGGCCGTAGCCCATCGTCCCCAGACCGCCCGAGGTCATCCAGCGGTTCGGCTTGTCGAAATGAAAATGCTGCGCGGCCCACATCTGGTGCTGGCCGACCTCGGTGGTGATGTAGACGTCCTTGTCCCTGGTGAGTTCGTAGAGCCGCTGGATCGCGTATTGCGGCATGATCACGTCATTGTTGTTCTTGTAGGCGAGCGAATCCCGCGCCCGCCATTTCGCGATCTGCTCCCACCACGGATAGAGTTGCTTCTTGTCGTGCTTCGCCGAGGCGCGCCAGAGCCGCACCATGTCCTCCAGCACCCGGCCGACATCGCCCAGTATGCCGATGTCAGCGCGCACGTTCTTGTTGATCGACGACGGATCGATGTCGATGTGGATCTTCTTCGAATTCGGCGAGAACGCGTTGATGCGGCCGGTGATGCGGTCGTCGAAGCGCGCGCCGATGCAGACCATGACGTCGCAATCATGCATCGCCATATTGGCTTCGTAGGTGCCGTGCATGCCGAGCATGCCGACCCAGTTCTTGCCGCTTGCCGGATAGGCGCCCAACCCCATCAGCGTCGAGGTGATCGGGAAGCCGGTGAGTTCGACCAGTTCGCGCAGGAGCTGGCTCGCCTCGGCACCGGAATTGATGACGCCGCCGCCGGAATAGATGATCGGCTTTTTCGCCGCCGCCATCAGCGCGACGGCTTCCTTCACCTTCTCGAGATCGCCCTGCACTTTGGGTTGGTAGCTCATGCGCGGCGCGGTCTGCGGGCTGACATAGGTGCCCTTGGCGAACTGCACGTCCTTCGGGATGTCGACCACCACCGGTCCCGGCCGCCCCGTTGTCGCGACATGGAAAGCCTCATGGATGATGGCGGCAAGCTCGTTGACATCCTTCACCAGCCAGTTGTGCTTCGTGCACGGCCGCGTGATGCCGACGGTGTCGCATTCCTGGAATGCATCCGAGCCGATCAGCGAGGTCGGCACCTGGCCGGTGATGCACACCAGCGGGATCGAATCCATCAGCGCGTCCTGCAGCGGCGTCACCGCGTTGGTCGCGCCCGGGCCGGATGTCACCAGCATGACGCCCGCCTTGCCGGTCGAGCGCGCATAGCCTTCCGCCGCATGGCCGGCGCCCTGCTCATGGCGCACAAGGATGTGCTGGACGTCATCCTGCTGGAAGATCTCGTCGTAGATCGGAAGGACCGCGCCGCCCGGATAGCCGAAAATGTGCTTTACGCCGTTGTCCTTCAGCGCCTGCACCACCATTTCGGCGCCTGTCATCTCGCGCCGCTCGCTATCTGGGGTCTTCATCGGTCTGGTTCCATTTTCCGTCGCTCTTTGAGCGATGTTTTGCGCCATTTCCGGCGGTTGCTGCTCGTCTAGTCGTGTTCAGGCCATAAAAAAAGGCCCCCGGAGGGAGCCTGCGTTCTGCGCGTGAGTGGATTTCGCCCGGCGGTTACACCGCCTTGCCCACGCGCCTTCCTACTACGAGAATGAGTGCCATTTTCATCGGCGCGGACAATAAGTGCGGGCCGGGCAGCCTGTCAACAGGCTTCACGCGGCGGCCGCTTCCCCGATCCGCTTCCAGTAGATCAGCGTCCCGGACAGTGTTCCGTCCGGCGTCAGCGCGTAGTCGGGCACTTCGCCGGTCAGCGTAAACCCGAGTTTTTCGTAGAGTCCGGCTGCCCCGTCCCTCGTCGCCGTGTCCAGGACAAGCAGCGTTTTGCCGCGCTCCACCGCCACCGCTTCTGCTCTTTGCATCAGCCGCATGGCGATGCCTCTGCCCCGGTGACCGATGCGCGTCATCATCTTGGCGATCTCGGCCCGATGTGGCTGGTTGACCGGAAAGTCGAGCAGAAGTGTCACCGTTCCGGCCAATATCGCACCGTCCCAGGCGCCGAGCACGACGCGCTCGCCGCGCGCTGCTGCGGCGAGCGACGTCTCCCAGAACCTGCATGCTTTATCGAACGCCAGCGGATGCATGAAGCTCACCGATCCGCCGCCGGCGACGACCTCGACGATGATCTGCGCCAATTGGCCGACAGTATCGCCGGACGCCTCGAGCGGCCTGATTTCGATCTGCTGCATGCTTGTTACCCGAGATGGCTGAAGCGTTTGCGCTTGCGGCCGCGTTTGATCTCGTCGACCCGCACGGCGTCGTCTGTTTGCAGGAAGCGGCCGCGCTCCAGGATCTCGAGCGTATATTCCTCGTAGGTCAGGCCGACCGCTTCCGCCTTCGCGAGCCTGAACAGCGCGATGTCGTGCGATTTCGGCTTCCACGCGGCGCGGTGCGCGCGTTTCCAGTTGAGGAATTTGTGCGGGTCGCCCTTTCCCCAGTCCGGCCCTTTGTAATCGTCGAGCGGCGGGCCGCCATTGTCGCGTCGGGTGATGCGGCGCATGTCAGCTCTTCATGACAGCAACGAGATAATGCGCCGGACCAGGCCCGGGCGCGTGGAATGTGCAATCCATCGGCGAGCCGAGCGCCAGGCAGTCCCCCGCCTCCATGTGATGCGTCAGCTCGCCTTCGCTGAAATCGAGCCTGCCCGCCACCAGCCATATCTGCTGGCGGATGAAGGCATAAGACGCCGCAGGCAGCTTCACCGTGGCGCCTTCAGGCAATTCCACGCGGATCAGCTCCAGCGGCATATCCGTCGGCGGCGAAAGGTGCCGGCGCATATAACCGGTATCGGGGTCGGTCCAGCGAGGCTGCGCGGCGGCTTTCGACAGTCCTCCGGCGGTGGATTCGGCACGCGCGATCAGCGCCGACAGCGTCATCCCGAAGGCGGTGGCGACGCGCACCAGAAGCACCGCGGTTGGACTCGCCTCCCCGCGCTCGATCGCCGAGAGCATCGCCTTGGAGACGCCGGACCTTTCGGCCAGCTCGGCGAGCGACCAGCCGCGCGATGTGCGCTCCAGCCTCACCCGGCTGGCAATCCCGCCCGATATGGTATCCGCTATCGCATCCATTTGTCCAATATATAAGACAACCTGAAAAGCGCAATTGGACATCTCGATTTTTCAGCAAGAGCTTAACTATCCCTCCACCATACGGTCACACCCGACCTTAACTCGCGATCTTTAGATTGAGCCGATAGCGGGACATACGGGGCGGACTTTGATGTTTGTTGACCGGGAAAAGGTCGGCGGCGAAACGACCTCGCAGGAGAGGCGCGACACTCAGCCCGATCACCGGGTCATGGGTCACGTCGTTCAATGCGATGGCGCCCGCGCGACGATCGCAGCCTTCGCGGATAACGCCGACGGTGCCGTCACCGGTCTCTGGACGGTCGGCAAGCTCGTCTCGATCAATCTCGAAAAAACCCGCACGGTCGGCCTGGTTTACGCAATCTCCCGGACGGCGGGCCAGGAGTGGAACACCGACGGGCGCAATCCGATCGAAGTCAGCGTCGAGCTGATCGGCGAGGTCCGCGACGGCGGCCCGGGCGAGAAGCCGATCTTCGACCGTGGCATCACCACCTATCCCTATATCGGCGCCATCTCGCACCGCATCCGCTCGCGCGACCTCGAAGCGGTCTACGACCTCGCCGGCCGCCGCAGCGTGACGATCGGCACGCTCTCGCAGGACGAAGGCATCGACGCCAACATCGCCATCGACGACACGCTGAACCGGCACTTCGCCATTCTCGGCACGACCGGCGTCGGCAAATCCACCGCCGTCTCCTTGCTGCTGAGAAAGGCGATTGAGGCACGGCCGGATCTTCGCATCCTGATCCTCGATCCGCACAACGAGTTCGCACCATCACTGCCGGACTATGCGATCCGCATCGACACCAATTCGCTCGACCTGCCGTTCTGGCTCTTCAAGCTGGAAGAATTCGCGGAAGTGCTGTTCCGTGGCCGCGAGACCGTGCCGGAAGAGCTGGACGTTTTGCGCGATCTGATCCCGCAGGCGAAGCACCAGTACCGCAATCCGAACACCGGCGCCTATCTGCGCAAGGGCGGCGATGCGCTCACCGCCGACACGCCGGTGCCGTACCGCATGGCGGATCTTTTGAAGCTCATCGACGACAAGATGGGCCTGCTCGACTCCAAGAACGATCGGCCGGTCTTTCGCCAGTTGAAGACCCGCGTCGAAGCCGCGATCAACGATCCGCGCTACCGCTTCATGTTCAATTCGCGCCTGATCGAGGATTCTATCCACGAGACGATCGGGCGCATCTTCCGCGTGCCGCACGACAACCGCCCGGTCACCTGTTTCGAGATGGCCGGCATGCCGTCGGAAGTCGTGAACTCGGTTTGCTCGGTGCTGGCGCGCCTTGCCTTCGACCTCGCCCTCTGGAGCGAAGGACATCTGCGCCTGCTGGTGCTGTGCGAGGAAGCGCACCGTTACATGCCTGCCGACCCGCGTCTGGGTTTCGCGCCGACTCGCCATGCGCTGTCGCGCATCGCCAAGGAAGGCCGCAAATATGGCTGCTACCTCGGCGTCGTGACGCAGCGGCCGGGTGAACTCGACCCGACGATCCTGTCGCAATGTTCGACGGTTTTCGCCATGCGCCTCGCCAACGAGGTGGACAAAGCGATCATCAAATCGGCGATCGCGGACTCGTCGGCCTCGACCTTGAACTTCCTGTCTTCAATGGGCCAGCGCGAGGCGATCGCCTTTGGCGAAGGCGTGGCGACGACCATGCGCTTGAAGTTCGAGCGGCTGGATGTGAGCCTGCTGCCAGGCGCTGGCAAGAAATACGGGCCTACCGAGGTCGCCGGCGACGAACGCGACATCGATCTCGTTCAGATCGTCGAGCGCCTGCGCAATGTGCCGAAGGCGGAACCGGGCGCAACGTTTGGCAGTGCCGTCAGCCCGGTTCGTCAGGCTGGCGAAGCCGATTATCGCAAGCCGCAGTCACAGCAGCATCAGACCGGCAATGACCGGTTTTCCTCGCGCGCCGGCTTCACCAGCTATCGCCCGATGAGCGACTGAGCCGCAGTCACACGCGACGCGAAGACGACAGCCCCTGCTTTTGATTGTCCGGCGCCCTCAGGCGCAAACCCGGTTTCTGCCGAGCTTTTTCGCCTGATAGAGCATGGTGTCCGCGCGCCGGTAGAACTGGTCGGCGGTTTCGCGACCGTTCCAGACCGCAAGCCCGACGCTGGTCGTTATCTTCAGCCTGATGTTGCCGGACACGACCGGCATGGAGGCAATCGCCTTGCGGATGCGTTCGGCGAGCTTCATCAGCAGATCGCTGTCCATGTTCGGCGCCACGACCGCGAACTCCTCGCCGCCCAGCCGTGCGACCACATCGTGGTAACGCGTCATGTCCTTGAGGCAATTTGAGACGGCGCGCAGCACCTCGTCGCCGACATCATGCCCGTGATTGTCGTTGACCTGCTTGAAATGGTCGAGGTCGAGGATCATCAGTCCGACCGGCTTGTCGATCCGGCCGAATTCGGTGAGATATTCCTTCAGCGCGTCGTCGAAATAGCGCCGGTTCTGCATGCCGGTCAGGCTGTCCGTCAGCGCCGCGTGTTTCAGCGTTTCCGAGTGCTGCGAAAGCGTCTCGGTCATTTCTCGAAGCTTGCCGCCTTCTTTTACCTGCGTGCGAATCAGCGGATAGATCAGGAACACGCCGAACACGAGCGCGGTGGCGAGCAGCACGCCGGTGATGAACAGCAGCCGGGTCAGATAGCTGACCATCTCCGCTCCGGTCGGCTGAAAGAGATCGGCCCCGCCGGTCAGCACGCGATAGGAGTGGGCCGTCAGCAGACCAGCGGCCAGGATGACGGTTATGAAGACGAAAAAAGCCGATTCCGACTTGTGGAAACGCATACGAACCCAGACACGGCGACCCGGTTCCGCTTATGTCATGCCCGCACTTACGGGAAGTTAACTTGAACAACTAATAGTAGAGTATTGACGCAAACGGCACGTTTAAGTGCGTGTATTCTTGGCGTGTTAAATCTGCGGCGGATTGCCGCCAGTGACAGGCCGGAAATCCATGCCCAGCCGCTCCCACCGGGGACCGAGTTGGTGGCGAAACCAGGTCGCCTGGCGCTTGGCGTATTGCCGCGTCGCGGCCTTTGATCGCGAAATCGCTTCATCGATCGAGATCTCGCCGGCCTCCGCCGCCGTCAATTCGCGCACACCGATCGCTTTCATCGCGGGAAGCATCGGATCGAGCTCGAGCGCGGCCAGCGCGCGCACTTCTTCCAGAGCGCCCTGTTGGAGCATCCGGTCGAACCGGGTTTCGATCCGTCGGACCAGCTCTGCCCGGTCCGGCTCGATCACGTAAAGTTTTGCGGACGCGTGATCGACCAGCGGCCGCCCTTGTGCGAGCTGCCACTCTAGGATCGACCGGCCGGACGCCTCCAGCACCTCCAGAGCGCGCACGATCCTTTGCCCATCCGAGGGGCGGAGTTGCGCCGCCGCTATCGGGTCCTGCCGCGTCAGCAGCGCATGCAACCGCTCGGCGCCTTCCTCCGTCAGCCGGCCACGCCAGCGGTTACGGATTTCAGCAGGTATGTCCGGCATCTCCGACAGGCCGTCGAGGAGCGCTCTGAAATAGAGCCCGGTCCCGCCAACAAAAATCAGCGACTGTTTCGCAAACCGGCCCGTTTCGACCAACTGCTCCACCTCTCGCAACCACGCGCCGGTCGAATAGGCCGTTCCCGGATGTACGTGCCCGTAAAGCGCGTGCGGGGCACGCTCCACGTCAGCTTTGCTCGGCCGCGCGGTCAGCACGTCGAGCTCCGAATAGACCTGCATGGAATCGGCGTTGACGATGACGCCGCCTTCGCGCTCGGCAAGCTCCAGCGCCAAGGCCGACTTGCCGCTGGCAGTCGGCCCCGCTATCAGGATCGCGTTTTTCACGCTTCCCTCGCCGCTGGCTTCCCTTCCCATGCCGCTTGTCGCCACGCTGATTTCCCGTTCCGACGCTGGCGTCCTCTCGCCGTCGCTTGCGAATATGGCCGCTGAGGCTGCCGGCGCAAGCGAAACGCGCTGGCTCGCCGAAAATGTCGCTTGTGATCTGGTGTTGCCGCAGCACGCTGAGTGCGCCAACGCCGAAGCAGCGCTTGGTTCGGTGTTTGCCGGCCAGGCGGTCGACATCGTCGTCCAGGAGGCTACGACCCGCCGCAAGAAGATCCTGATCGCCGACATGGATTCCACCATGATCGACCAGGAGTGCATCGACGAACTCGCCGATGAGGTCGGCTTGAAGGAGCGCGTCGCGGCGATCACCGCGCGCTCGATGAATGGCGAGATCGCCTTCGAGCCGGCGCTGCGCGAGCGGGTTGCCTTGCTCGAAGGGCTGGAGGCACGCGTCATCGGTCAGATCATCGCCAAGCGCATTACGATCGCATCCGGTGCGCTGGAGCTGGTGAAGACGATGCGCGCCAACGGCGCATGGACGGCACTCGTCTCCGGTGGCTTCGAATCCTTCACCGGCCCGATGGCGGAAAAGATCGGCTTCGACGAGCACCGCGCCAACCGCCTGCTGGAAGCCGATGGCCGCCTCTTCGGCAAAGTCGCGGAGCCGATCCTCGGGCGCGCCGCCAAGGCCGAGGCTCTGCACGAAATCTCCGCTCGCCTCGGCCTTTCGCCCGCCGACGCGATCGCCGTCGGCGACGGCGCCAACGATCTCGACATGCTGCGGCTCGCCGGTTCCGGCGTCGCGCTGCACGCCAAACCTGCGGTCGCGGCGGCGGCGCGGATGCGCGTCGACCATGGCGACCTCACCGCGCTCCTCTACATCCAGGGCTATCGCCGCGAGGAGTTCGTTCGATGAAGCCGATGCGCACCGAACGGCTGATCCTGCGCAATTGGGAGGATCGCGACCGCGATCTTTTCCATCGCATCAATTCCGACGACCAGGTGATGGAGTTTTTTGGCCACCGGCGCGACCGTGCGCAGGCCGACGCGTTCCTCGACCTGATCCGCGGCGAGATCGCGGAATATGGCTATGGCTTCGCCGCGGTCGAGCTTGCGGCGACCGGCGAATGCATCGGCTTCACCGGCATCACCGAAGCCGAACTCGCACCGCGCTTCCCTGACGACATGGTCGAGATCGGCTGGCGCCTCGCATCCGAATACTGGGGCAAGGGTTACGTCACCGAAGCCGCGAACCGCTGGCTCGATTTCGGCTTCGACGAACTCGGTCTTCCCGAGATCGTGTCCTTCGCCGTCACTGCCAATCACCGCTCCACGGCGGTGATGGAGCGTCTCGGCATGCGCCGCGATCCATCGAGCGATTTCGATCACCCGAAGGTGCCCGACACGCACCCGCATTTAAAGCGGCACGCCTTCTATCGGCTCTCGCGCGAGGATTGGTCGAATAAGAAAAGGGCGGCTCGGTAGCCGCCCTTTTCTTATTCCATTTCAGGCGCTTGGACGTGCCGCTTAATCCATTCGGATCGTCACGAAACGCAGCTCGCCCGTCTTCGAAGCCAGCATCAGCAGCGCGTTCTTGCGGCCCTGCTCCTTCAGCGCGGAGATCCGGTCGACCACTTGCTGCGGCGAGGAGACCGACTCCTGCGCGATTTCGGTGATCACCTCGCCCGCCTGGATGCCTCGCTCGGCAGCGGCGGAATTCGCCGCCACCTCGGTGATGACGACGCCGCTGATGTCCTTGCCGATCGTGAACTTGGTGCGCGTCTCGTCATTCAGCTCGCCGATCGTCATGCCGAGTACGCTTGCCGTCGACACCACGCCGCTGTCGGGCGCCGCCGGCTGGGGCGTCTCAGCCTCGGCGAGCTTCTCGCCGTCTTCCAGCCGTCCGAGCGTCACCTTAACGGTCTGCTCGACGCCCTTGCGGATGATCAGCACGTCGACAGCCTTGCCGACCGGGCTTTCTGCGACGACGCGCGGCAGATCGCGCATGTCCTTCACCGGCTTGCCGTCGAAGGTAACGATCACATCGCCGGGCTGGATGACGCCATTGTCGACCGGTCCGCCCTTGATCACGCCGGCGACCAGCGCACCCTTGGCCGTATCCATGCCGAGGCTTTCGGCGATCTCGTCGGTGACGGGCTGGATGCGCACGCCGAGCCAGCCGCGCCGCGTCTCGCCGAACTCGCGCAACTGGTCGATGACACCCAGCGCAAGCTGCGACGGGATCGAGAAACCGATGCCGATCGAGCCGCCCGAGGGCGAGATGATCGCCGTATTGATGCCGATGACCTCGCCATACATGTTGAACAGCGGCCCGCCCGAATTGCCACGGTTGATCGCGGCATCGGTCTGGATGAAGTCGTCATACGGCCCGGAATTGATGTCGCGGTTGCGCGCCGAGATGATGCCGACCGTCACGGTGCCGCCGAGCCCGAACGGGTTGCCGATCGCCATCACCCAGTCGCCGATGCGCATGGTGTTGGAATCGCCGAACTTGACGGCGGTCAGTTTTCTCAGCGTCGGATCGACCTTGAGCACCGCGAGATCGGTCTTGGTGTCCTTGCCGATCAGCTCGGCCTTCAGCTTGCCGCCGTCGGCGAAATTGATCTCGATCTCGTCGGCGTCGGCGATCACGTGATTGTTGGTGATGACGATGCCTTCCGCGGCATCGACGATGAAGCCGGAACCGAGCGACTGCACTTTGCGGTCGCCGCCGCCTTGGCCGTTACCGGGATCGTTGAAGAAGTCGTCGAAGAAATCCTGGAAGGGTGAGCCTTCCGGCAGTTCGGGCATCGGTACGGTGCCTTGGCCTTCGGTGCCCTTCACGGTCTGCGATGTGGAGATGTTCACCACCGCGTCGAGCAGGCCCTCGGCGAGGTCGGCCACGGAAGCCGGACCACCCATCGTTCTATGTGCGGTCGCCGGCGCCTGCGCGTCCTGCGCGAGCACGACCGCGCTCGTTCCGATCAGGAGCGCGGCGGCAAAAAGGGTGATCCGCAGCACGGGCGTTGGCGACATCATCGGCATGGTGGCTCCCGGAAATCCCTGAATCGCGCATCGAAGCGCGAAGACTGCATCTATTACCGGATGATGTTTCGAAGAAATAGGGCGTGTTTGGGGCGCAGCCACGGGCTTCGGATAAAACCTCCGTGACCCTGCGTGACGCGGGATCGGCCTATCCGCGCACCATCCATACAATCAGAACGCCGGCCCCGATTGCGACGAGGCCGGCGATCCTTAGTGTATTTTCGGATGTCGACAGCACTTCTTCGGCCAGCTTCTTCGCCATGCCGGGAAAGCCGCCATAAACCAGCCCCTCCACAACCAGAACGAGCCCGAGCGCGGCCAGGAAGTCGGTCACGCCCGGCTCCCGTTACTGCGCGGGGGCGCTTTCAGGCGCGGTTGTCGTAGAGCCGGTGGCAGCCGGTTCGGACGCTGGCGCCGGCGCTGGAGCCGTTCCTCCGGCGCCGCCGGTCGGATCGCGGAAGTAGCGGAAGAACTCCGACTCGGGCGACAGCACCATGGTCGTTCCATTCGGGTTCAACGCCTGCGAATACGCATTCATTGAGCGGTAGAACTCGAAGAATTCCGGATCGCGCTGGAAGGCCTCGGCGAACGTCGCGTTGCGCTGTGCTTCGCCCTCACCGCGCAGGATTTCCGATTCCTTGCGCGCTTCGGCGATGATCTCGACCACCTCGCGGTCGGCGCGGGCGCGGATGCGCTGCGCCGCCTCGCGGCCGCGGGCGCGAAGCCGCTCGGCCTCGGCCAGGCGTTCGGCCTTCATGCGGTCATAGGTCTGCTGCGAAACCTCCGCCGTCAAATCCGTGCGGCGGATCTTCACGTCTTCGATTTCGAGACCGAGGGAAGTCGCATCGGGGCCAAGCTGCACGGCGACTTCGCGCATCATCGCGGCGCGCTCTTCCGACAAGGCCGCTTCGAAGCCGCGCACGCCGTAGACGCGGCGCAGCGCCGCGTCGAGACGGGTACGCAGCCGCTGTTCGGCAAGCGCAATGGAGCCCGAAACCGCCTGCCTGAAGACCGCCGCGTCCTTGATGCGGTAGGCGACGAAGGCGTCGACCTCGTAGAACTTGCCGCCTGAAACCTGGACGCGGATGTCATCCAGGTCGAAGCGCATCACGCGATCTTCGATGATCTGGACATTGTCCGCTTCGAAGAAAGCGAACGGCGCCTTGAAGTAAAGGCCAGGTTCAGTCTCCACCTTCACGATCTCGCCGAAGCGAAGAACGATCGCCTGTTCGCGCTCGTTCACCACGAAGATGGATGAATAGACCAGGAAAAGGATGATGGCGACGAAGACGCCGATGATCGGGAGACGGTTCGCCATTAGTTGTTTCCTCCCGTCGCGCGCTTCTGCAGCTCGGGCAGCGGCAGATAGGGCACGACCCCCTGCCCGTTCGAACCCGGCTCGACGATCACCTTGTTGGAGTCCTTCAGCACCCGCTCCATCATTTCGATGAACAGGCGCTTGCGGGTAACGTCCGGCGCCTTCGCATACTCGTCGTAGACCGAGACAAAGCGCTGCGCCTCACCTTCGGCTTCCTGGACGACACGGTTCTTGTAGGCAGCCGCTTCTTCACGGACCTGGGCAGCCTCACCACGCGCCTGGCCGAGCTGCTGGTTGGAATACTGATTGGCTTCCTCGACGAAACGGTCCTCGTCCTGTTCGGCGCGCTGCACCTCGTCGAACGCGTCGGCCACTTCACGCGGCGGCGCCGCGTCCTCGATCGAGATCGCGTTGATGGCAAGCCCGGCGCCGTAGCCGTCGAGCGTGTTCTGGATGATCACGCGCACGGCATCCGCGATGCCCTGGCGATCGTCACGGAAAATGTCCTGCGCCGGACGGCGTCCAACCGCTTCGCGCATCGCGCTCTCTGCGACCTGGCGCAGCATTTCGTCCGGGTCCGAAACGTTGAAGAGATAATTCTTCGGGTCGGAAACCGCGTAAGCCACGGAGAACACGACGTTCACGATGTTCTGATCGCCCGAGAGCATCAGGCCGGAATTGCTTCCCGCGCTGCCGCCGCCGATGTTGACCAGCTTTTCAGCGGTGTTGGCCTTTTCGACCGTTTCGACCGGCCACCAGTGGAAGTGCAGGCCCGGCTCGGAAATCTCGGGCTTCGGCTTGCCGAAGCGCAGCTCGACCGCGAGTTCGTCCGGCTGAACCGTATAGATCGCCTGGAAGAACCAAAGTGCCACGAGCGCCAGCGCGATCAGGCCGAAAAGCGCCGGATTGGCGCGGCCGCCGCCGGGCAACGCCCTGCGCAGCCGGTCCTGGCCACGGCGGATAATGTCCTCGAGATCGGGCGGAGAGCCTTGCGGGCCGCTTGGCCGCGGGCCTTGGCCCCATGGGCCGCCGCTGCCATTATTGTTGCCGCCGCCACCCCAAGGGCCGCCGCCGCCACCGCCGCTCTGATTGTTCCAGGGCATAAAAGTCCTTTCGGTGAAAACGCTTGCGCGGCGCGGCCTTACGCGCCCCCGCTCGCTTCCTTTCGATCTTCTATAGGCATGCGGTGGCGCGCTTTCAACGCAACCTCGCCGCTTGGCTCGCCCGCCAAACCGTCATTCCGGCCGCCTCAGGCCACTCATTGCACCTTTCGGCGCCGTTGGTAAACCGCATACACGGTCGCATGGCTGTCTTTCTCGCCGGCCGGTATCTCTTCCATGCTGACACGTTCCCAAACGGCAGGATCGATTGCCGGAAAGCGTGTATCGCCATCAGGCTCGGCCATGACGTGCGTCACATGAAGCGTGTCCGCGACCGGCAGCGCCTGGGCGTAGATTTCGCCGCCGCCGATGATGCAGATTTCGTCCGTG
Organism: Rhizobiaceae bacterium; assembly: GCA_035503715.1. Taxonomy (GTDB): domain Bacteria; phylum Pseudomonadota; class Alphaproteobacteria; order Rhizobiales; family Rhizobiaceae; genus OAS926. The sequence goes on from DATJTE010000025.1 coordinate 12,678, forward strand.
CCCGGCGCGCAGCGACCGCGCACCCGCGCGAGCGCCAGCGCGTCGTCGAGCGAATGCACGATATCGGCGCCTTCCGCGCGATAATCCTTGTCGCGGGTGATCACGATGTTCTGCCGTCCGGGCAGCGGCCGCTTGGGAAAGCTCTCCCAGGTCTTGCGCCCCATCACGATGGGCTTGCCCATCGTGCCTGCCTTGAAGCGCTTCATGTCGGTCGACAGCCGCCAGGGTAATCCGCCGTCCCGGCCGATCACCCCGTTCTTCGCGATCGCTACGTAGATGGCTACGTTCACTGCTCGGCCCCCGCCTTGCGGCCCGCCGCCTTGCGCGCCGCTGGCACGTCGCCGGCCGAGCCTTTTGGCGCCTGTGCGGGCGCATCAAAACTGTAAGGCTGCAGGATCAGCACATCGACGTCGCGCTCCGGATAATAATCCGTCGCCTTCATCTGGAATGTCGTCGGGCCGATCTTCTTCACACCGGTTCCGCAGAAGCTCACGATCGCATCCGGCCGGCCCTTGTCCACGGTCAGCATGAAATCGCCGATCGTGCCGGTCGCCCAGTTGCCGCCGGTCGTCAACACGTAGGAAAGCCGCGCCTCGGTGAGCTGCGGATAACCGTCGGGATTGGCCTTCGCCGCCTTGAGGATCGCGCGCTCGACATTGCGGTCGATGCAGTATTTCAGCTTGTAGTTCTCGTAGTTCCCTCCGAACTCGCCGTCGAAGAAGAACGTGATGCCAGCCGTTCCGCCGACGCTCGGCTGGTACTCGTGCGCGACTTTCACCTGTTTCTGCGCCGGGAAGGTCGCCTTCCACCAATAGGCCGATTTGAGCTGCCAGTAGGGCGACCGATGCGCCTTCATGCCCGACCCGTCGTCATATTCGATGATCTGGATGATGCCGCGATTCTGCCAGTCAACCGCCACGCCCTCTGGCAGTTTTTCCAGCGCGGCATAGGCCGCTTCCGTGAACGGGAAGAACGGCACGTTGTGTGCGGTCAGATCCTTCGACACATCGATGCCGACGGCAACGGCCTTGTGTTCAAGCTCCGGCTTCACCGGCTTGCCGTCGACCGTCACCGTGAAGCCGAGGAAGTTGTCGCCCGTGCCTTGCGGGATGCCGACCGAAACATATTCATTCGCCTCGATATCCGGCATCGGGAATGCCACGATCGTCTCGACATCCTGATCCGACTGATTGCGGAACACATAGTCGACGGTGACCTTGTCCATCGATATGGAGAGGTTTTCCTTCTCCATCCAGATCACGTCGCTGCGCGACAGGATCAGCCCGCCGGTCCCGAGTTCGGCGGTGGAATCATTGGCGAGCGCCGGCGCGACCGACAAGGTGAGAACTGACACGGCAAGTAGGGTGCGCATGCGGCCAAGCCTCTGTTGATTCCGGCCGCCCGCCGCGGCCAGCGATCCCTGATCGCCTCATCGATCTGCCATCACGAGCAAGGCGGTATTGCGGCGGATCAGACCGCGATCGGCGCGGCGATCCTGGCGTCCGCCACGTAGTTCTCCAGCCGGAAATCTTCATAGCGGAAAGCGAAGAGATCGGTGATCGCCGGATTGATCCACATCGTCGGCAATGCCTTCGGCGTTCGCCGCAATTGTTCACGCGCCTGCTCGAAATGGTTGTGGTAGAGGTGGGCGTCGCCCAGCGTGTGGATGAACTCACCCGCCTTCAAACCGGTCACCTGTGCCACCATCATGGTCAGCAGCGCGTAGGACGCGATGTTGAACGGCACGCCGAGGAAAATATCCGCCGAGCGCTGATAGAGTTGGCACGAGAGCTTGCCGTCCGACACGTAGAACTGGAACAGGCAGTGGCATGGCGGCAGCGCCATCTGGTCCACCTCCTCCGGGTTCCACGCCGAAACGATCAGCCGCCGCGAATTCGGGTTCTTGCGGATCTGGATGAGCAGATTGGCGATCTGGTCGATCTCGCCGCCATCCTTGGTCGGCCAGGAGCGCCACTGCTTGCCGTAAACGGGGCCGAGTTCGCCGTGCTCGTCGGCCCATTCATCCCAGATCGTGACGCCGTGGTCGTTCAGGTATTTGATGTTGGTGTCGCCGGCGAGGAACCAGAGCAGTTCGTGGACGATCGACTTGAGATGCAGCTTCTTGGTCGTCGTGACCGGAAAGCCGTCCGCGAGGTCGAACCGCATCTGGTAGCCGAACACGCCGCGCGTCCCCGTCCCAGTACGGTCCGGGCGGTCCGCGCCGTTGTCGAGAACGTGTTTCAGAAGATCGAGATATTGCCGCATGACACCCGCCGATTCTACCGGGCCATATAATAGAGCACCGCTCCTCCCGCGCCTACCGCCAAAGCGAGCGCCATCCCCAGCGGCGACGCGCCTCAGCGGCCGGTCAGAGGCCCGATCAGCTCGATCTTGTTGGTCCAGACATAGCCGTCAAACGTTTCCGGCACGCGGGCAAAATCCTCCGGCGTGTCGATGCCTGCCGTACCGGGATCGCCCGCCCCGTAAGGGCCAAGCAGGATGATCCCGCTGCGGGCGTCGCGCATGCGCTGTTGGAACAGGTTTGGCCAACCCCACAGCCACGGCGCGACATTCACCGGCACCATCACCATCGTGTCGCGACAGGCCTCCGGCACGTAACCCGTCCAGCCGAGCCCGATATAGCGCGTCAGGCAGTCGACCAGCCCGCGCCGCGACCACACTTTCGCTTCCTCGATCAGACCGCCGGCGCGCAGCGTCGGCGCATCGCCGCCATAGGCGCCCCAAACCGCCTGCCGCCATGCCGGCCGTTCCGAGACCAGCGCGGCCAGCATATCCCCTTCCCGCTCTTCATTGCTTTTGAAGTTGATCAGGAATCGCCGGTCGGGAAGCGCCTCGAACACTTCCGGCAAGGTCGGCATCATGCCAACGCCCTTGCCGCGGAACGGAAACGTCGCACCGCCATCGGCCGTATAGCCGTAGCCGATGTCGAGCGCCTTCAGCGCCGCCAGCGTCTGTTCGTGCGTCACGCCCTTGCCGTCCGTGCGGCAGTCGATCGTCCAGTCGTGAAGGACGGCGAATTGCCCGTCGGTGGTCGGATGCACATCGAGCTCGACGACATCGGCGCCGGCCGCGAAGGCGGCCTGCATCGACGGGATCGTATTCTCCAGGAAATCATGTGTCGGCGGAAAGATCCGGCTCGCCGTACACGTATCGTTGTCGAGGTTCTCGCGGCTGAAGGTCTGGTGCACGCCGCGATGCGCGATCAGCCTGAGCTGCGGATCGTCCGGCGGCGACACCCGCCACGAAGCGTTGCCGACATAGGCCGCCGCGATGAAGCCCGCGAGATAAAGCAATTTCCTGCGCATTGTCCCCGAATCGTCAAAAACGTCTCCGTTTCGCCCCGTGCGCAAGAGACATGGCCGGAGGATGGCGGCAATGATTGACGTTACGCAATTGCGGACGCTTCGGTCCGACGCTTCACAACCGGGCCTCCAGCACCTATATTCGCCTCGTCAGGCTTGTCCTGACTATGGCGATAAACGGCCGATGTAATAAGCCATTCGGACCCGGGGGCGGTACCCGGCGCCTCCACCACAAGCCGCTGAAATGGCAGCGGTTTCTGATGGGGGCGAAATAGGATCGACGAGGGTGTAAAGATCGGACTTTTGCCCGGCATTGTACCACCGTTATCGGGCTAAACTTATAGTTGCCAACGACAACTATGCTGAGGCACGTCTCGCTGCTTAATGCAGCGCGATAGTCTCAATTCAAGCCCTGGGAGGTAGCACTTCCAGGCGGGGTTCGGAGGCACCTGGCAACAGAAGCCTCCACTTCCTTCACCTTTTCATGATATTTTGGCGGCCATGAAACTCGCAGAGGTTCTCGACACGCTGAGAAAAGCCGAGCCCGCGCTGCGTCCGCGCGGCGTGATGCACGCGGCTGTCTTCGGGTCCGTCGCGCGCGGCGAGGAACGGGCAGACAGCGACATCGATATTGCGGTGGAGCTGGATGACCGCGTCGTCAGGACACTGTGGGATTTGTCCGGCGTGAAGATCGCCGTCTCCGATCTGTTCAACAGCGAGGTAGACGTTGTGGATCGCGCCGCGCTCAGGCCGCACCTACGCGAGACTGTTGAGCGCGAGCTGGTCTATGCCTTCTGACCGGACGGCCGATTATCTCAGCCACATCCTGACCGAGATAGATGTTGCCGAACGAGCGGTGGCGGGCCTCTCGCTGGAAGAGTTTTCTGCCGACGAATTGCGGTTGCGTGCAGTGGTAAGATGTCTCGAGATCATCTCCGAGGCATCGGGACGTTTGCCTGAAGAGCTCAAGACAAAATACCCGGACGTTCCGTGGTCGGAAATCGCAGGCGCTGGGAATATTTATCGCCACGGCTACGACGGCGTTCTGGCCTGGCGAATATGGGAAACTGCCAAAGGCCTCCACGACCTCCGCGCCGTCGTCGAACGCGAGCTGTCAGCTTAACACTCTTTCCCTTCACAACCAATGCAACACCTCACCAAGGAGCGCATCTTCATGCGAACCGACGAGTTTTTCATCATCACCGGCGGCCCGGGCGCCGGCAAGACGACGCTGATCAAGGCCTTGGCCAAAGCCGGCCATCGGACCATGCCGGAAGCCGGCCGCGCGATCATCGCCGCGCGCAACAAGGTCGACGCGCCGCTCACCGACCCGCGGCTCTACGCTGAACTCATGCTTCTGTGGGAAATCCGCTCGCACGGTGCAGCGATGAAGGGCCAGGGTCCGGTCTTCTTCGACCGCGGCGTTCCAGAGCTTGCCGGCTTCCTGCCGATGATGGGCAAGCCGTCGCCCGATCATTTCGAGCGCGCCGCCGAGATCTGGACCTACAATCGCAGCGTCTTCGTCGCGCCGCCGTGGGAAGGCATCTACGTCCAGGATAACGAGCGGCGGCAGAGCTGGGAGGAAGCGGTGCGCACCTTCGAGTTCTGCGTCGAAACCTATGAGCGCTTGGGCTACGAGCCGGTTCTCCTGCCGCTGGCATCCGTGGAGGAGCGGATGCGCTTCGTGCTGGAAAGAACCGGCTCGTGATCTGCGCGGCGCCGGCTATTCAGCTGGAACCTGCACCGTTTCCACATTTTCCTCGACGTCCGCTTCCCTCGCCTCGCCGCGCAGCGTCAGCAGCGTGAGCAGGAAGGCGATCGCGGCGGCGCCCGCGATGCCCGTCACCATCGGCATCGGCCGGCCGTTGGCGAACAGGCTGGTCACCGTCATCGCGGCAACGCCGGTGATCATGTGCAGCGTTCCCATCAGCGCCGAGGCCGTTCCGGCGATTTCGCCGTGGTCTTCCATCGCCAGAACGGACGTCGTCGGAATGACCAGACCGAGGAAACCGTAGCCGAAGAACAGCGCGATCGTCATGAAGGTCAGCGACTCGAAGCCCGACGCCATCACGATGTACATCCCAGCCATCACCGCCGCGTAGCCGAACACGGCCAGCCGCACGACACGGCGCAGGCCGAACTTCGCAGTCATCCAGCCGCTCAGTTGCGACACCGCGAAGAACGACACCGCGTTGAGCGAGAAGAACAGGCTGTAGGTCGACGGCGACAGGCCGTAGTGATCGATCAGCACGAAGGACGAGTTCGCGAGATAGACGAAGAAGCTCGCTATGCCGAAGCCGCCGATCAGCACAAGGCCGAGGAAGTTCGTATCCTTGGCGAGGACCTTGTAGCCCTGCAAGGACGAGGCGAAGGAGCTGCCCCCGCGCGCTTCCACAGGCCGCGTCTCTTCCAGCGCCAGCGCCATGAGGGCATAGGCGAGCACCGCCGCGATCGCCACCGCCCAGAAGACGGCGCGCCACCCGAACGCATCGATGATGAAGCTGCCGACAAGCGGCGCCAGGATCGGCGACACGCTAAACACCAGCATCAGCAGCGACATCAGCCGCGTCGCCTCGGCGCCGGTGTGCAAATCGCGAACGACGGCACGCGGCACGACCATGCCGGTGCTGGCGCCCAGCCCTTGCACCAGGCGGAAGACGATCAACCAGCCGACATTCGGCGCGAACACCGCGCCGACGCTGGCCAGCGCAAAAACGATCAGGCCGCCGTACAGGATCGGTTTGCGGCCATAGATATCGGCGAGCGGCCCGACAATGAGCGGCCCGACCGCGAAGGCCAGGAACACGACGACCAGGCTCATCTGGACCGACAGGTCGCTGGCGCCGAGATCGGCGCCGATGATCGGCAGGGCCGGCAGATACATATCGATGGCGAACGGGCCGATGGCCGAGACGAGCCCGAGCACAATGGCAAGACGGAGGAAGTTGGCGGTCATGGGACTTCGCTTTCATTCTTGAGCGGTTCGGGCCGCATTTCAGGCCTCTGACCCCTCGACGATTGACGACTCGAAATTTCGACTCCTCCACTCGAAATTTCTTACCGGTCTCCAGATTTTTAGACAGACTTGTCCAAATCGTCAATCGCTGCTATATGATTTTTTGATGAGAACTGCCAACGCTCCTGACATCGCCCTGCCCCGAAGCCATATGGCCAAACGGGAATCGGTCGTTGATGCTGCCGCCAGGGTTTTTTGCCGCGAGGGCTTCGGCGGCTCGAACATCGACCTGATCGCGGCGGAAGCCGGCGTGTCCCGCCAGACGGTCTACAACCATCACGGCGATAAGGAGCGGCTCTTCGAGGCCGTGGTGCGCGAGATCACCGAGCGCATCAATGTCGAGTTCTTCGAGACGCTTGGCACCTTTCCCGACAAACCCGGCGACCTGCAGAAGGACCTGTCCGCCTTCGCGATGCGGCTGATGCGCAATTGCATCTGCAATCGCGACGGCAAATTCCTGCGCAAGCTGATCCAGAGCGAGGGCGAGCGCTATCCGGGGCTCTTCGAGACCTGGCGGGAGCAAGGTCCGGGCAAGACCTGGGCAGCACTTGCCGCGCGCTTCGCGCGGCTCGCGCTTGCCGGTCACCTTGATCTCGACGACCCCGATCTCGCCGCCCGCCAGTTTCTGGCCTTGGTTAACGCCGATCTGCAGATGTCGATGATGCTCGGCGTCACATTGACCGAAGCGGAACTGGAAGCGTCCGCGGCGCAGGCGGTGAAGACCTTCCTCAGGGCTTATGGCAGGAAAGTTGCCTGATCGTCACGGTTGAATCTGATTTCGCCAAATCGCCGATGACCTGATCGTCGCAGCGCCTATATCCCGTTTACGGCGGCCCCAAGCTTCATTACAGGTAAGGGGCGATTCAACGGCGCGGCGCTTAATGGCAGACGATCACATCCGCTACGACATTCTTGCCCAGGACGCCCTTCGGGGCGTCATGCGCAAAGTGCTGGCCGAGGTGTCGCGCACCGGCTTGCCGGGCAATCATCACTTCTTCATCACCTTTCTGACCACCGCCCCCGGAGTTCGAATTTCGAGCCGCCTGCGCGAGCGTTATCCCGAGCAGATGACCATCGTGCTCCAGTTCCAGTACTGGGACCTGAAAGTGACGGACAACGGCTTCGAGGTCGGCCTCTCGTTTTCGGATGTACCCGAGAAGCTTGAAGTCCCCTTCTCCGCCGTGCGCGGCTTCTACGACCCGTCCGTCAATTTTGAGCTCGAGTTCGATGTGAAGCCCGAGGCCGTGCAGGCCGAGCCGGTTCAGCGGAAGTCCGACAATCCGCCGGCGAAGCTTCCGACAGCCGGCGCCAAGAAGCCCGATCCCAAACCCGAGCCGAAGAAGAAGCTTGAGGCGGTGAAGCCCGCGCCAGCTCCGGTTGCCGCACCAGCGGACGAAAAGCCGGGCAAGGGCGCGGACGTCGTTTCGCTCGACGCTTTCCGCAAGAAATAGTCGTGGCCGAGATCATCAATCTGAGACTCGCCCGCAAGCGGGTCGAGCGCGCCGTGCGCGAAGAGACCGCAGCCGAGAACCGCACCCGCCACGGCCGTACCGGCGAGGAAAAGCGTCGCGACCGGATGGAAACCGCGAAGGCGGAGAAATTCATCGCCGGCCACAAGCGCGCGCCGCGCGACGCGAACTGACGCTTGGCCTATGTCGTCAAACGTTCGGTGACGATCCGCGGCCACCGCACCAGCTTTTCCCTCGAACAGCCCTTCTTCGACGCCGTTGCCGCGATCGCTGCCAAACGGAACATGCCGCTCGCGGCACTCGTAGCGGAGGTCGATGCGAACCGTCCGCGCGGCGCGAATCTGTCGTCGGCGCTCAGGGTTTTCGTTCTGGAGGAAGCGAAGTCCGGCAGCGCGCCTGCCGGCTAGTTCGGGCTTGGCTAGTTCGGATCTGGCCGGAGCAGCTTAAGAATACCCAATCCCAGCGGGCCGGAATCGTCGCGCGGCAGCGGTTCCGTCGCGTCGGCCGAAGGTTTCTTCCCGACGCGCGCCGGATTTTCCACACCGGGAAGATCGTTGAAATTGATTCGCCGCTGATTGGGCGCGCTGCGCTCGGCGGCATCTTCGGCTTGCCGCCGCTCATCCGCTGCTGCTTTCGCCGCGGCTTCCGCTTCCAGGCGTTGGGTCTCCTCCCGCGCCGATATCCGTGCCGCCTCTTCCATCGCCTTGCGGGCTTCGTCTTGAGCCTTCGCCTTGGCGTCTGCTTCAGCCTGCAGCCGTGCCGCTTCTTCCGACGTACGCTGCGCGGCGTCCGCCTTCGCCTTTGCGTCGGCCTCGGCCTGGAGCCGCGCGGCTTCCGCTGCTTTACGGGCCTCTTCTTCGGCGCGTGCCTTTGCTTCCGCCTCTACCTTCAGCCTTGCCGCCTCCTCGGCTGCTTTGCGTGCTTCCTCTTCCGCACGCACCCGCTCGGCTTCCAGCCGCGCCGCCTCTTCGGCGGCTTTCCTGGCGTCTTCCTCGGCCTTGCGCTTTGCTTCGGCCTCGGCTGCAATCCGCGCCTCTTCCTCGGCGCGCCGCAGCGCTTCGGCAGCGGCGTCGCGCTCGGTCTGAAGTGCTGCGTAATAGCGGACCTCGCGGCGCAGCCTCTGCTTCTCGAGCAGCGATGCCTGCAGTGCCTCGACCCGCTCCTGCTCCTTCTCGAGCGCGCGCTGGGTCAGGAACTGCGCCAGCGGCTCGGTGTTGAAGGCGAGCGTGGTTTCACCGAGCGGCCCGGAAAGCTGATAGCCGACCACCGGCTCCGAGCCGACAAGTGCATCGTCGCCCGGCACGTAGGTGATCGAGCCGTCTGCCGCGACAGTGGACTCGTTCGCGTCGAAGCGTATCTCAGCCGTCATCGCGGCGTTCTGGTTCTGCAGCGTGATAGGCGGCGCGCGCAGAATGCCGCCCGCGACCGTAAAGGCGATGTCGCCCGCCGGGGCCGCGAACGTTCCGTTGCCGACGATCGCCCGTGCAAAACCGGCCGTCTTTGCCGCGTCGATGTCACGGCCGATCCTGTCAGCCTCGGTGATCAGCGTCGGCAGCGCGAACGGGTTGATGCCCGGCACGACAATCTCCTTCGCCGTGGCCGTGCCCGACCCCGCAAGCGATGCGATCAGGCCGCTCGCCGATTTGCCGTTTGCCGTAAGGCTCGCCGTGACATCGGTTTTGCCGCCGAAACTGGTTGCCCCCAGCAGCGTATTGATGTTGGCGCCGGCAAGCTTGAGCTGGGTGCTGAACAGCGCGTTGCCGCCGCTGTTCTTAATCTCCATCAGACCGGACAGCGTGCCGCCAAACGCCTCGCCTTTCAGGTCGGACAGCTTCAGCCCGTCCTTCTCGACCCGCACCTCCATACGTGCGTTGTCAAGCACGCCGAATGGGCCGGCCGCGAGCGATAATGCGTCAAGCTCGAGCTCCGCCGTGAAGGGTGGCACGGCGTTCGGCGCGAACGGCGTGTCAGACAGATAACCGTCCTGATAATCGAGGGCCGCTTCGCCGAGCACCGCGGCAGCCGCCTGTGCGAGATCCATCGCGTCGAGCGACAGATTGCCGGTGAAATGCGGCACGCCTTCCTTGAGTTCAGCGCTGATATTTGCCGCGACAGGCCCGTCAGCCACCTCGCCTTCAATATCCGAGAGCGCCAGAACGCCATTGGTGAGATCGGCATAGGCGGTCAGCGAAACGGGCAGTCCGAGCCCCATGCCTGGGATCGACACGCCGGACGTCATCAGCCACGGCTCGATGTCCGCCGCCTCGACCCTGAGCGAGCCACGTGCCGCGAGCTTGCCTTCGTCCGAGGATATGAAACCGTCGAAGCCGGCCTGCGCATCCGTGCCGGTGATGTCGGCGATCGTCGCGATGCCGTCGGCAAGCGAACCTTCCGCCATCAGCGTCGTTTGCCCTTGCCCGGCCACGCCGAGCGGCAACGCGCGAAGGCCGTAAAGCGCCATGAGCGCGCCGGCGTCGGGTCCGTCGGCGGACACCGTCAGCTTGAAGTCGGCGGTTTCGAGCGCATTGACGTCGCCATTGCCGGAGCCTGACACGGTGAAGTTCGTACCGCCGCTGACACCCTTGGCGCTGAGCGCCAGCCCGGTCGTCGCATCGTCATTCTTCACCGCGGTGACATCCATGTCGAACCGCGTGTCCTCGAACAGGCCGGGATAGGCCATTGCCCGGCGATTGATTCCGGCGATTATCTGGTTCTTGGGATATTGCGCGCCGAGCAGCGAAAAGAGCGGCGCCAGATCGGGCGCCACGATCGACGCGTCGAAATTGCCGGCCGGGCTCTTGGTGAAATCTTTGAGCGACCCGGTCGCGCTGACCGATGCGCCGGCAAGTCCAGCGATCGAGAGCTTGTCGATCTCCAGCGTGCCGCCACGGAAGCGCAGCCGCGTATCGACCGAATCCGCCGTCAGTCCTGACGCCGTCACCGGCCCGGCCTGCACGTCGATGTCGACGTCGCGGTCGGCGAAGCGCGCCGCACCCTGATCGCTGACGAACAGCGAGGCGAATGCCGCCATGCCGTCCACATCGAGCGCGTCGCCGTCGAGTTTCAGCGTCAGCGACGGCCGCGTGTCCGGATCGTTGCGATTGTCCAGTTCGCCGCGAAATTTCGCGGTGCCGAGGATCAGCTCGGCGTCGCGAAAGCTCTGCCGCGTCGGCGTCATCTCGACCTTGGCGTTGAAGCCTGCCGCCGGAAGCCGGCGGATCGCGTCGTCGACGTCCTTCGACAGCCACGCCGCGAACCCGGACGGCTGCGCGATGGCGAGCAGCATCGAGCCGGAAAAGCCGAAATCGGTTTCGCCGGTGCGCAGCAACCCTTGGCCTTCGATTGTCGCACGACCTGGCAGCACCGCCGACATCGTGTTGATCTGCCAGCCCGTCTCCGCCGGCTCCGCCGACATTTTTACGTCGCGGATCGTCGTGTCGCCGGCAACGACTGCCGGCAGGTCGATGTCGATCGTTCCCGGGATCGCCGGCCGCGGAAAGTCGATCAGCGCATTGTGGATCGCCAGCGCCCGGTCCGTCAGCGTCAGCCCTGCCCCCTGCGCTCCGACGTCGAGCGCCTCGTCGAAGCGCACCTGCGCGCCGTCGGCCTCGATGGCGAAGCGCGGCGCGGCGCCAAGGTCGATGTAAGCCTTGCCATCGGCGGTATACGGATCGTCGAGCGGCCCCGTCTCCAGCCGGTATTCGCCGATATCGAGCCGCTCGCTGCTCAACGCGAACGCGCCGTTGACGCGGTAAGCCGGCACGGGCTTGGTTTCGGTCGTCTTGACGATCTGACCGTCCGTGCCGCGCAGTTCCGCCGTCTTCTCGACGTTCTCGGTGGCCTTGAACGTGCCCTCATATTCCGGCTTGCCATCAGTGAGCGTGATGTCGCCGTCGCTCTCGAGCGTGACGGAATAGATCGCCGGCTGGGCGCGCACCCGCACGCGGATTGCGCCGCTCTCTTCGATCGTTCCGGTCGAGACCGACAGCGCTGTCCGCAGCCCGTCGAGCCGCATCGTTCCGTCGATCCTCCACGGCCCGCGCAGCGAGCGCGCCGAAATGTCCGTGTTGATCTCGGAGATCAGGTGCTCACGGTCGTTCGCCGCGTCGCGGATCGCGATGCGGCCTTCGGTGACGGTGACCTTTTCGAGCGTGACGTTGCCCGGATTGAACGGCCCGGAGGGGCTGAGCGCCCAGTCGAGCCGGCCGTTGGCATCCATCGCGAGGTTCACCCGCGGCCGCACCACGCGCATGTCGAAGATCAGGAACTCGCCGCCCATCAGCGGCGCGAGTTCTGCGTCCATCGAGAATTCCTCGACGGTGACGACCGGCACCGGTCCCTCGCCGACCGTGACGTCGGTGAACGTGACCGAAGGGAAAGGCAGGATGCGCGCCTTGGCCGAGCCCTCGACCGTCACCTTGCGGCCGAGGATGGCGCTCGCCTCGCGCTCGAACTCGGCGCGGTAGTTCGTCCAGTCGATGAAATAGGGACCGACCAGCGCCAGCGTCAGCGCAAGCACGATCAAGCCGCCTATGAGTACGAAAAGCCGCGCCAGGACCGATCTCCCGCCGATGGTCTCTTTATTGATTTGCCTCGAACCGGCGCCAGTGTACCCCGATCAGCGTGTCGATAAAGTGGCAAATCACAATGGCAGTAAGGCAGTAGGGGAGTAAGGCAATATGTGAAGGCAGACCCTACTGCCCTACTGCCCTACTGCCCTACTGCCCTACTGCCCTACTGCCCTACTGCCCTACTGCCCTACTGCCCTACTGCCCTACTGCCCTACTGCCTACTGCCTGCCGCTGTCGGCAAGATCTTCCCCGGATTCATGATGTTCAGCGGATCGAGCGCCCGCTTGATCGTGCGCATGAAATCCGCGCCGGCGCCGTGCTCCTTCTCGATGAAGCCGATCTTGCCCTGGCCGATGCCGTGCTCGCCGGTGCAGGTGCCGTCCATGCGGATCGCCCGGTCGTTCAGCCGCGCAACAAACTCCTCCGACGCCGCGATCTCGCTGGGGTCATTCACGTCCATCAGAACCAGCACGTGAAAATTGCCGTCGCCGACATGACCGACGATCGGCGCGACCAGCCCCATGCGCGCGATGTCAGCCTCGGTTTCCATGATGCACTCCGCAAGCCGCGAGATCGGCACGCACACATCGGTCGAGAGCCCGCGCGCGCCGGGCCGCAACGTCAACGACGCCCAGTAGGCCTCGTGCCGCGCCTTCCAGAGCTTCGTCCGCTCCTCGGCAACGCTGGTCCACAGGAACGGCCCGCCGCCATGTCCCGATGAAATCTCACCGAACAGCTCCGCCTGTTCGGCGACGCCTGTCTCGGTCCCGTGGAACTCCACGAACAGGCATGGGCTCTCCGGATAGTCGAGCTTGGAGTGGTTCTTCATCGCCCGCATCTGCAACTGGTTCACCAGCTCGATGCGCGCCACCGGAATGCCCATCTGGATCGTCTCGATCACCGCGTTGCACGCCGCCTCGACCGACGGGAACGGACACACGCCACCCGAAATCGCCTGCGGTATGCCCTGCAGCTTCAGCGTCACCGAGGTTATGATGCCGAGTGTCCCTTCCGATCCGATCAAGAGCCGCGTGAGATCGTAGCCGGCCGATGTCTTCTTCGCCCGCCGCGCGGTGGTGATCGAGCGGCCGTCCGCCATCACCGCCGTCAGCGCCATCACGTTCTCGCGCATCGTACCGTAGCGCACCGCATTGGTGCCGGATGCTCTGGTCGCCGCCATGCCGCCCAGCGTCGCATTCGCGCCCGGATCGATCGGAAAGAACAGGCCGGTATCGCGCAGATGTGTGTTGAGCTGCTCGCGCGTCACGCCGGCCTCGACCGTGCAGTCGAGATCTTCGGCGTTCACCTGCAGCACGCGGTTCATCTGCGAGAAGTCGATGCACACACCGCCGCCCGGCGCATTCACATGGCCCTCCAGCGACGTGCCGACGCCGAAGGCGATCACCGGCACGCGGTGCTCGCCGCACACCTTCACGATGTCCTCGACTTCGCCGACCTCGCGCGCGAAAGCGACGCCGTCCGGCGGCTGGTTCGGGATGTAGGTCGTGGTGTGGCCGTGCTGCTCGCGGATCGCCTGCCCCGTCTGGAACTGCTCGCCGAGCCGCTGCTTGAGGATACCGAGCACCGCGGCGATCCCCTCCTCATTGCGCTCGACCCGGACGAGGTCGCCTAAAGCCATGATTTCCTCCGCGAATAGGCTATCGACAGTCGCGCCGAGGCCTTAAACCTTGGCCGCAGTCTGCCCGCGCGCCACCTTTTGTCCAGTCAGGAGATTTCGATGACCTTCCCCGCCCCCTTCGTCTCCCGCGTGATGGAGGTGGAGAAAGCCTGGATCGATTACAATGGCCATCTCAACATGGCCTATTACAACGTCATCTTCGACCGCGGCGCGGACGATGCGTTCGAAGCGATGGGGCTTGGGCCGAACTACGCGAAGGAGCGCAAATTGACGACCTACACGGCGGAGGTCCACGTCTGCTACGTGCGCGAACTGCATCTCGGCGACAAGGTGACGGTCTCGACGCAGATGCTGGATGCCGACGCCAAGCGCTTCCATTTCTATCAGGAGATTCGTCACTCCGACGGCTGGCTTGCCGCAACGGCCGAAGTCCTTTCCCTGCATGTCGATATGGCTGGCCCGAAGGTCGCGCCGATGCCGCCGGACATTGCCGAGAAAGTTCAGGCCATGGTTGCCGCACACGCCAGCCTGCCGAAATCGGACTATGCCGGCCGCTCCATCGGCATCAAGCGCAAGAGCGCCGCCTAGACCTGCTCCTGCGACATTCGTCCACAGCTTAAGGTCGCATCGAGGCGAACCAAATCGCCCGAAATGCGTTTTCCGACCCGGTGCAACAGCAACGGCTTGGGTAAATGAACGACAAACCGACCAAGAGCAGTGCGCACGACTGGCATATGACAGACGACCTTCATGCCCCTCAGGGCAAGGCGGACCCGTTTGCAGCCGCGATGCGCGCCACCCGCATGGCGATGATCATCACGGATCCGAAGAAACCGGACAATCCGATCATCTTCGCCAACGACGCATTTTTGCGTCTCACGGGCTACGAACGCTCCGAGGTCGTCGGCAGCAACTGTCGATTTCTGCAGGGAAAGGACACAGACCCGGACGCTGTAGCGGCTCTGCGTAAAGCTGTGGAGAAACGCAAGAACATCAACATCGACATCCTGAACTATCGCAAGGACGGCAAGCCGTTCTGGAACGCGCTCTATCTGAGCCCCGTCAGCGACGAACAGGGCAATCTGCAGTACTTCTTCGGCTCGCAGCTCGACGTCACCAACCGCAAATCGTCGGAGCTGCACGCGGAGGCCGAACGCGAGCGTTTCGAGCGCGCCGTCAAGGAGCGTACGCGCGAGCTTGAGGATGCGCTGGAAGCGCGCACCATGCTGCTCCACGAAGTCGATCATCGTGTGAAGAACAACCTTCAGATGATCTCCTCGCTGATCCTCATGCAAAGCCGAAACATCCAGGATGAAGGGGTGAAGAATTCGCTCCGTTCGATGCTGGAGCGCGTCGAGGCGCTGAGCACGGTGCATCGCCGCCTTTACCAGACGGACGACGTCACGCATTTTGATGTCGGCGATTTCGTCCGGGATCTGGTGCGCGACCTGGTCGCAGCATCCGGCCGCGACGATATCGAAGCTGCGTTCCAGCTGGGCGAGGTCGAAATCCCGGCGCAGCAGGCCGCGCCAGTAGCGCTCATCGTCAATGAACTCGTCACCAACGCCATCAAGCACGCATTCGTCGACGGCCGCCCTGGTACCGTCGGCGTCAAGGTTGCCAAGCCGGATGGGCACTATCGCTTCGAAGTCAATGATAACGGCGCGGGCATGCCGCCCGACATCCGAAGCGGATCGTTCGGTACGACCTTGGTTCGGGCACTGGCGCGCCAACTTGAAGCGAAGGTCAGTTGGGAATCGAACGGCGATGGAACAAAGGTCGTGGTGACAATGCCGGTCGAGAAAGGCTCACCCAAGGAGAAAGCGGAGCGTCTGTGATGAGTAATCTCGCACCCCTCAAGGTCCTGATCGTAGAGGACGAGGCGCTCCTGGCGATGGAACTGGAAAGCTTGATCGCCGAAGCCGGACACGAGGTCGTCGGTTGGGCGACGTCGTCCGCGCAGGCCCGCAAATTTGTCGACCAGACCGACGCTGACCTGGCCTTTGTCGACATTCATCTTTCAGACGGCCCGACCGGGCTTGACGTTGCCGCCTACATCAAGGCTGAGAAGCCCACTATCGTCGTCTTCCTGACCGCGAATTCGAAACGCGTGCCCGACGATTTTGCCGGTGCCTGTGGCGTCATGTCGAAACCTTACACCGTGAATGGCCTCGTCGGTTGTCTCCGCTTCGTCCAAGAAGGCATTCGTAAACCGCCGCCGATCGCGTCCAGGCCTGTTGGCTTCGCGCTAGCGCCAAGCTACGCGTCTCAATGGGGTTTGGGCTAATCATCACCGCAACTACGCGACGGCTCGCCAAATCGCAACCACACCATCAGCCCTCCCGCTGATCGGGTCCGTCGCCGGCAGCGACACGTTCTCGATCTCACGCGCGATGCGCTGGTCGTCGAGGTCGCCCGGCCGGACGATATTGCCTTCCTGCCGTGGCGGATAGCAGCCTGCCATCAGGAAATCCGCCGAGGCGTTGAGCTTTTTGTGGCCAACGCCGGCAGGGATCACGCAGACATCGCCCTGCACGACATCGACTTCGATCCCCGCATCGCCGCCAAAACCGATCCGCGCCGTGCCGGACACGCAGGCCAGCGCCTCATGCCCTTGCGTGTGGAAATGCCAGAACGGGAAGACGGTGTAGACCCAGGTCCCCTGCCAGTCATTCGCCCGGAACAGTTCCTGCGCCCTCACGCCGTCGCGCGCATCAAGCGGCAGCCGGTCCCTCCAGAACACCAGCGGCAGCCGGCTGTTCGGGATGCCGCCGGTCGGCTCGAAGATTTTCGTCTGCGCTTCGCTCGCCATGAACGTCAGACTATCGGCGCGGCCTCACATTAGCATCATGAAATTTTAAGCGCCCGACGAAGCCGGCAATCTCTGCTCGACCGGCGAGGACTGGATGATCGCTGTATTGGTCATCGCGTGCGGGATGATGCGGTCGATCACGCGTTCAAGGTCGAGGATCGAGCGCACATGCACGCGCGCGATGAAACAGTCCTCGCCCGTCACGCGGTCGCAGCTCGCGATCTCGGGTATGTCCCTGAGGATGTCGGCGACGGTGTTCAGCTGACCGGGCACCGGCCGGATCCTGAGCCACGCCGACAGCGGCAGGCCGAGTGACCCGGGATTGATGCGCACCGAATAGCCTTCGATCGTCCCGCGCTCCTCGAGCCGCTTGATGCGCTCCGAAACGCCTGGGGGCGACATGCCGACCTGACGGGCGATCTCGGCGACGCTGGTGCGCGCATCGTCGAGCAGGATGCGCAGGATTTTCGCGTCCATCGCGTCGAAGTCTGCATTTTCGATTCGAAGGCTTTTCGCCATCAATGCCTTGCCTCGGAAGGAAATATGCTTTGCTGGGCTTCTCTCATGCATGCAAATTATGTCAACCCTTTGCGATAGTCCATGCATGGAGACACAAGCGGGGAACCAGATTTGCGGCCGGTCTTCCTCTCGCCCATTGATAGGGGGAGAGGTTTCACCGCCGAGCGGTGACGGAGTGGGGGTCGATGCCCCACACGCGACAGCCTCCCTCACCCGCCTCGCCGATGCGGTCCCGCCGCACGCCTGGTTTGGCGTCAGCGCGGTTTTTCATTATCTCGGCCCAGCCTTCGCCGTTCTGCTCTTCCCGCATGTCGGCGTGCTCGGCATGGCCTGGCTGCGCATAGCGTCCGCCGCGCTGATCTTCGCGCCCGTCACGAAACCGTGGCGCACACTTCGTGCGGCCGATCCGCAACAGCGCCGATTGCTCTTCGCCTTCGCCGCCTGCCTGGCGCTGATGAATTCGTCCTTCTATCTCGCGCTGGAGACGCTGCCGCTGTCTCTCGTCGCGGCGATCGAATTCGTCGGCACGATCGGCGTCGCGCTGTTCGGCCTGCGCAGTTTTCGCAATCTCGCCGCGCTGGTCGTCGCCGCACTCGGCACCTTCCTGCTGCTCGACGTGCGCTGGTCGAGCGATCCTGTTGGCCTGTTCTGGGCCCTTCTCAACGGCGTCTGCTTTGTCGGCTATATCGTGCTCGGTCACAGGCTCGCACGGTCCGGCGCATCGAACGGCGTCGCCAATCTCGGCGCGGCGATGGCGATCGCTTTCGTGTTCGTCCTGCCCTTCGGCTTGGGCGAGGCGCGTGTCGCCTTCACCGCGCCACTCCTCCTGGGCGCGGCGATCGGCGTCGGCATTTGCTCGTCGGTCATCCCTTATGTGTGCGACCAGCTTGCCATGTCGCGGCTACCGCGCGCCAGCTTTGCGCTGTTGATGTCGATCCTGCCAGTCACGGCAACGATCATCGGGATCATCGTGCTCGCGCAGTTCCCGAGCACGACGGATGTCCTTGGTATCGCTCTGGTCGTCGCGGGCGTCGCTGTGCACAAGCCACGGCCAGAACAATTGCCCGAATAGCAGCTACTGCTGCGCCGCTGCCACCTCGGCTGTCACCACCGGCGGCGGCTGGAGAACATACGTATCGGTCGTCAGCGAGCTTTGCTCACGGATGATGAGATTGTCGCTCTTCAGAAGCTCGAAGGTCGCTTTCGAGATCCGCATCTTCTTGCCGGCGGCGTCGAAGGCTTCGACCTTGCCGCTCCATGGCACGTAGGTGATTGTCGCGACGCGCTTCAAAAACCGGCGCTGTGTTTCCGTAAGCTCGACTGCCATGCCTTTTCCCGCGACTGCTTTAGCAAGGCAGCATATACATCCGCCGTGCCCGATGCGAGTGCGAGAAACGGTCCGGCGAAGCGCCGGTTCCAAGCAACCCAGGCGTGCGCCTAGGCGAGCTTTTCCTTGAAGAACGCGACCGTCCGTCCCCAGGCCAGGTCCGCCGCCTCCTTGTTGTAGCGCGCCTCGGACGTGTCGTTGTTGAAGGCGTGCTGCGCGCCGTCATACATGTGGATTGCGAACTCCTTGCCGGCCGCTTCAAGCGCTGCCTTGTAGGCATCGATACCGGCATTGATGCGCTCATCCATACCGGCATAATGCAGAACCAGCGGTGCACTGATCTTTGCCGCGTCCTCCGCACTCGCCTGCCGTCCGTAATAGGCGACGCCCGCATCGAGGTTCGGCGCGTTGACGGCGAGATCGTTCACCGCGCCGCCGCCCCAGCAGAAGCCGACCGCGCCGACCTTGCCGTTGCTGGCCTCGTGCTTTTCCAGGAACGCCACGGTCGCGACGCCGTCGGCAATGCGCACAGTCGGATCGAGCGCGGAGATCATCTCGCGCGCCTTCTCCTCGTCCGCTGGCGTGCCGCCGGCCGGGGACAGATGGTCGGGTGCCAGCGCTACGAAACCTTCCAGCGCCATGCGCCTCGCCACGTCCTTGATGTGGTCATTGAGCCCGCGGTTCTCATGGATGACGATGACCGTGCCGAGCTTGCCGCTGTGATCCGCGGGCGCCGCGAGATATCCTTTCATCTCGCCGGATGAGCCTGGATAGGTGATGTCTTCCGCTTTCACCCGTGCATCGTCCGGCGCGACGATCGCCGCGTGGGCGGAGCTTGCCGCGAGCATCGGCGCTATAGCGGCGGCGGCGGCACCTGACCCGGCAAGCTTGGTCAGCTTCTCCATGAAACCACGCCGGTCGAGCGTCAGATGCGTGTATTCGTCATAGGCGTCGATCATCGCCTGGGTGATCGTCTGCTTGGTCATGTCTCGCTCCTCTTCGCCGTCGGCCCGAGCGGCACCATAAAGTCAGCGATTGTCAGGTCTATTCAAACAGCCGTGAGCACTCGGTGCGAAAACGAAAACGGGCGCCAATGGCGCCCGTCTTGTTGTTCGATCGCGATTCGATCACGCGGCGGGCGCAGCCGCCGCCGTCGGCACGGCGCCGGCCGCCTTCTGCCGCGACCGGCCGAGCCAGATGATGCCGTAGGCGATCGCGAAACCGACGACGATGACGATCAGCGAGACGATTGGCCGGTACCAGAACCATGCCACCGCGATTGTAACAGAGGTCAGCACGATGCCGAGGACAAATGCGACGATGCCAGTGCCGAAGCCGACCAGCCGGCCGAGCGGCGGGATGACGGCGGCAAGCACCGAGAGCGGCGCCATGATGAGCGAGAAGCCGATGATCGCGACGATCAGGCCGACCGCACGCAGGATCCAGGTGATCACCACATTGGCGCTCTGCGCATCGGCGAACATCTGCTCGGCCGACACGGTGCCCGCATCGACCATCAGCAGCGCGTCGCCGGCCTTGGTCTGATAATGCTCGAAGCCGCCATTCGCCTGCTTGCCGATGATGCTCGTCGCACCGGTCGGCGCGACTTCGTAGGAGATGCGATAATCGCCAACCGCCGGCGAGGTCGAGTTGAAGCCGAGATAGATGCGGTTTTCCGCCACCGTCACGCGCTTGTTGCCTTGATAGGCGGCGTCGATCGCCTCGGTCTGGCTGGGCGATACAGTCAGCTGCTTTTCGCCGCCGATCATTGAGATGACGTTCTCCGACAGCGTAAACGCGCCGAGTTTTGCGTCTTCGACCTGGAAGCGCTGCGTGCGGATTTCCATCGGCGGGTTTTCATGTCCGGCCGGTTGCTTGAAGTCGGACGAGTCCTGCGGATCGTCGCTCCACTCTTTCGAATAGGTATAGGTCGTTACCGTCTCCTGCCCGCCGCCGACCTTGTCCTGGGTCTCGGACTTCGACGTTTCCTTCCACTGATACATCTCCACATTGCGCACGAGCCGGATGCCCGGCGTGGAGATGCCGAACATCGTGTCGGACGGTGTCGAGGTCGTCGTCGTGTCGCCCGTCACGTGGATCAGCTTGCCGTCATTCGCCGGGTCGACACCGTCAGCCTTGACGGAAACGACGACGCCGGCGCCTTCGGTCAGCGAGCGCGCGGTCTGCACGGCGCGGCCTTCGTTCCAGAACAGGCCGATCACGGTGGCGACCACCAGGATCAGGCCGAACAAAACGCCGAGAACGGAATTCTTGATGCGGGTGAACCACGACGTGTGCGTCGTGACGGTGAAACTATTGCTCATTGAGTGCCCCTTAGCCCTTCAGGCGAAATGCTTTTACCGCGAACCGGGGATTCGGTCGATTCCGCGATTGAAGGGGCATATCGGGGCCAACTGTATCCGATTTATGTCGCGCGGAAGCGCGGTGGCGTTACCTCGCCCCTTGTGGGAGAGGTCGGATTGCCCCGCGAGGCCAAGCCGAGCGGCTGGCAATCCGGGTGAGGGGTAACCCATATCTGATCACCGCGCGAGAAACGCCTTCGCAAAGTCGGTCGCGGGCTTGGTGGCTTCCAGCATCAGATTGTAGTGGGTCGTTCCCGGAATGATCGCCATCTGGTTCTGCGTCGGGCGCTTGGAGCCGTCGATCCCCGCGTCCTGCGTGCCGCCACCCAGCAGCTTGTACATCTCCACCATATGTTCAGGATGCATCATGTCGGCGTCGGAAAAGATCAGCAAAGTCGGCGACGTGATCTTGGCAACGTCCGCTGACCAGTCGTACGGCCCTTGGTTCATTTCTCCCGTCTTGCGAAACATAGTTTCCCAGTCGACATCGGGATAGAGCTTTGCCAACGGCGATTTCTTGACACCCTCGGCGTACTCGGTGGCTTTGCCGGGCATCGCATCGAATTCGGCCTGGATTTCGTCAAAGTTGCCGCTGTCGCGGACATTCATGGAGATGACGATCAGCCGGTCGACAAGGTCAGGATGCCGGATGGCCGTCTGCAGCGCGACGCCGCCGCCGGTGGACCAGCCCATGATGTCGATCTTGTCGATGCCGAGCTTACCCAGAAGCGCCGCAACATCGTCAGCCATCTGCTCATAGCTCCAAGGGGCGTCCGCATCGGTGCTGAATCCATGCCCGCGCAGATGGATTGCAATCACCTCATGCGTTTTGGCCATCTCGGCAAGCGGCTTGCCGAACATGTCGGATGGATTGACGCCACCGTGCAGCATCACGAGACGCGGACCTTTGCCATGCACTTCATAATAGAGCTCAACGCCGTTGACGGCGACGCGGTCCTCGCTGTTGGGCATCGGCGCTGCCTCCTCACTATGGCCAGTCATCGGCATCTGCGCGGCGAGAAAAACGATGGCCGCCATCATCAAGGATCGAAGCATTTCTTCTCTCCGCGTTTGCGCAGCCCGTACGATTGCGCTTGACGCACACCAGCCTAGTTAGCGCTGTCTGCCGCCTTCTCCAGATCGGCGATCACGATCTTTTTCATCTTGAGCATCGCCTGCATCGCGCGATCCGCCCTGCCCTTGTCCTTATCCGTCAGCAGCTCGATCAGCCGGTTGGGCACCACCTGCCACGACACGCCGAACTTGTCCTTCAGCCAGCCGCACATGCTCTCGGCGCCGCCGTCGGCAGTGAGCTTGCTCCAGAAATGGTCGACCTCCTTCTGGTCCTCGCAATGAATGACCAGCGACATCGCCTCGGTGAACTTGAACTGCGGTCCGCCGTTCAGCGCTTCGAATTTGCGTCCGTCGAGCTCGAACGCGATCGTCAGCGGCGGCTGCGATGGGTCCGGCCTGAACACGGTCGTCGTCTTCGAATTCTTGAACAGCGACGTGTAGAGCTTCACCGCCTCTTCCGCCTGCCCGTCGAACCACAGCATGGTCGTGATCTTCTGCATGAAAATTTCCTTCCAATTCTTTTGATTGATTCAAACTTTTGCCGGGCCGTCGGCAAGCATTGTGTCGAGCCGCCGGTAGCCGGCCTCCATGCCGTCGGCCATGCCGGTCTTCAGTGCGCCGTCGCGCGCTTCTTTCGATGAATAGACGATGCGGTTCAGCGTCCGCGTTCTTTTGCCCTCTTCGATAAAATCGATCGTCGAGATCGTCTCGCCGCCGGTCCAGTCCTCGTCGAATAGTTCCGATGAGACGAGCCGCTTCGCCGGCTTGATCTCCCGGTAGGTGCCGCCCATGCCCATGACGACGCCGTCGACATTTTTCCACACGAAGCGGTATTTCCCGCCGACCCTCAAATCGATCTCGCAGGTGACAAACTCCCAACCGTCCGGTCCAGTCAGCCAACGGCGCACGAGCTTCGGCTGTGTCCAGCAGGCGAACACCAGATCGGCGGGTCCGTCGAAGTCGCGCGTAATCAGAATCTCGCGGTCGCTCGGCAGTTCAACGGAAAGCGGTGCGGGCATTGTTCGGCTCCTAGTTTTTCGTGTCCGTCGCCGGCGCCTGAAGCTCCGCCAGCAGGCTGTCGAGTTTGGAAAAGCTCCTCTCCCAGACCTCGCGATAGCGCTCGATCCACTGATTGGCTTCGGCGAGCGGCGCGGCCTCGATCTTGCGCGGCCGGCTGGTCGCCCTGCGTCCCTGCGAGACAAGCCCCGCCCGCTCCAGAATCTTGAGGTGCTTCGAGATGGCTGGCTGGCTCATCGCAAAGGGCTCTGCCAGTTCGGCCACCGACGCCTCGCCCTTGGCCAGCCGCGTGAGAATTGCCCGCCGGGTCGGATCGGCAAGCGCAAGAAAGGTGGCGTCGAGGCGGTCGGACGTATTCATTTCATAACCGAAAGGTTTCAGAACTTTTTGGTTATCGAATAGAAGGCCGGTCTTGTCAAGCGCTCTTCGTGAACGCGACCTACGCTCGCCTCTCGATCTGCAATTGCCCCGGCCAAAACCCGCTCCTAGAGTGCTCTCGGCCGGGGGGACCAAAAAACCGGGAGGCCTTGAATGAACAGGATACTCGCTGCCGTGCTCGCACTCGGCGCAGCAACCGTTGCAGCAGTGGCTCAGGAAAATCGCATCGATCTCGTCCGGCCCGACGCGCCCAAGCTCGCGCCGTATGGCGAGCACGCCATTGGCGTGCGCACGCTTGAGCTCGTCAACAAGGACCAGATCGACGTCGCCAAGATCGAGGCCGGCAAGGAGCTGCCGCGTTACGACCGGCCGCTGAAGGTCGAAGTCTGGTATCCGGCCGAAGCGGGTGCTGCACCGACGCCATATACCGATGTGCTGCTGCGCGACGGCGTGACGAAGGTGACGCTGCACGGCAAGGCCGCGCGCGACGCCGCCCCTGCCCTCTCCGGCGACGGCGATCCTTATCCCCTGGCGATCATCTCGCACGGCTTTCCCGGCAACCGCTTCCTGCTCAGCCACCTCGCCGAGAATCTCGCGTCCAAAGGTTATGTCGTCGCCTCGATCGACCACAAGGATTCGACCTATGACGACCAGACCGCTTTCGGCTCGACCCTCGTCAACCGCCCGCTCGACCAGAAGTTCGTGCTGAACGAGATCGCGCGCCTTTCCGGCGAGACAGGCCATTTCCTGAACGGCCTCGTCGACGCGAACAATGCAGCACTCATCGGCTATTCGATGGGCGGTTATGGCGCCGTCATCTCGGCCGGCGCCGGCGTCACCGAAGCCTCCGTCGGTTTCGAATGGGGTGCGAAGGAAAAGACGCTGGCCGTCAACCAGGCCGGCTCCGAAACCCACAATGCGCTGCCCGACCCGCGCTTCAAGGCGGTCGTCGCCTTCGCGCCCTGGGGCATGACGACCGGCTTCTGGGATGCCGCCGGTCTCGCCGGCATCAAGAAGCCGATCTTCTACGTCGCCGGCAGCGTCGACGACGTCTCAGGTTACGAGAAAGGCGTGCGTGCGATGTGGGAAGGCACGACGGGCGCGGACGCCTATTTGCTCACCTTGGAGAAGGCCAACCACAACGCCGCCGCGCCCATCCCTGCCCCGGTGGAATCGTGGGCGAAATCCGAGAAGCTCGGCTATCCACCCTTCGACCATTACGCCGATCCGGTCTGGGACACGGTGCGCATGAACAATATCGCGCAGCATTTCGTCACCGCCTTCCTCGGCAAATACGTCAAGCAGGACGCGGCGATGGACGACTACCTGAAGCTCGTACCGGACTCCGAGGCCGGAATCTTCGCCCGCAACGAGGACGGCACCTTCAAGCCCGAGCACACTTATTGGAAAGGCTTTGGCGAACGCACGGCGAAAGGCCTGAAGTTGGAAGCGAAGCTTCCGGCGAAATAGGGATTCACCTCAGCACCGCTTGCAGGCTGAAGCCTGAAAGCGCCAGCGCGGCAATCACGTGCCAGACCGCTCGCGGGTCGGCGATGTTCCCTATCGCCGATCCGAACATCAGCGCGATCGCGACCCACGCGACGCTCCCGAAAAGCGCCAGCCATGCGATCGTCTTGTCGCCAGGCCGTGCGCGCCTCAGCAGATTGAGCGCAGCAACGAGTGCCGCCGCCAGCACGCCCGATAGCGACCACACGAAGACTTCGCTCCCGACCTCGTAACCGTCGAACGTGCCATATCCATGCAAAGCAGCGCCGATTAGCAACAGCACCGAGAAGATGAGATCGATCGTCCTGGCCAAGCATTCCTCCGGGGAATGAAGCGGCTTGCAAACCTGCGCGCCGCTTCGTTATCCTGATTCTACTGCTCCATGAACCGGATCTGGTTGCCGAACGGGTCGATCACCGTGCACTCCAGACCCCAGTCCTGCTTCTCAAGTCCGGGCCGGTTGTATTTGTAGTTCTTGGCGAGCAGCCCCTTCTGGAACACCTCGACGCCCTTCATGTAGCAGACCGAGGTCGCGCCCGGGCTCGCATCGCCGGAATGCTCCGACAGATGCAGCTTCAGCCCGCCGCGCGACACCTGGCAGTAGAGCGGCGCACCGGGATGAAAGCGGTGCTCCCAGTCGATCGTGCAGTCGAGAAAGCCTGTATAGAACTCGCGCGCCTTCGCCTCGTCGAAAATGCGGAAGATCGGCACCGGCTGCGTGAACTCGGGACCAGCCCCTGACGCTGGCACCGCCGCGTCCTTCTCCAGTTTCGCCGACAGAATGTTCCAGGTGTCGAAGCCGAATTGCCGCGCGACCAGCTCCAGCGCCTCGCTGTGGCTGATCTCGATGTTTCTCTCGGCAAGCGACTGGCGGATGGCTTTCGCCATCGCCTTTGCATCTTGGGCGGTACGCATGAAAGTTCAATCCTTCCGTGACAGGCGAGGGCAGCGTTCAGCGCCCGCATTGCTGACCGTCTCGCCGTTCGGAAAGGGATCGGTGAGAAAGGATCGGAACTTTCGCCATGCCCTTTCGGGCGCGGGCTGCCGGCAGTCCCAGCCGTATGGCAAAGCTAGCGCCGGTGCGGCGCGGCCGTCAAGCTGGCGGCAGATCAGAAGATCGACGCAATGACCGGCAGGTAGCCGGCGGCCTGCAAATGCTCGATCGCCTCGATCGCCGGAAATGCGGCGAGGAATACCAGCCCGTCGAGGAAGGTGCGCCTCAGCGCCCGCGGCGAGAACGCGATTTCGGGCGCATCGCGATAGCCGGACAGTTTTGGCCAGAACATCGGCGTCTCGGCGGCGTAGGCGTCGTAGCGCGCGCCGAAGACCGTCCGGAGATAGTCGGCTTCCTTCGCCGCGGTGATGGCGAAGATCGCATAGGTCAGCGCCGCCAGCGCCAGCGCGACGATGACCGACCCTTGCATCAGCCCGATGCCGGCCGCGCCGAGCATGGAGCAGAAATAGAGCGGGTTGCGTGTCAGCGAATACGGCCCGGACGTCACCAGCTCCAGGTTCTTCTTCGACCCGACATAGAGGATGCTCCACATCCGCCCGGCGATGCAGACAAGCACCAGCCCGACGCCGGTCATCTCGATCAGCTCGTGCCATTCGCCGTGCAACCGCGGCTGCACCAACAGCAGCATCGCGGCCGCCGCCAGCGCTGCCGCCTGCACGGCATGGATACGCAGTCTCTGGTTGACTGGATTCAGTCGCATGGATCGCCCCTTGGGATTGCCGCGGTTCTTGGCTCGAATTGCAGCGTTTTCACGGCTGGCGCCACTTTTCCCCCGATGAGAACAAATCGTAGACACTGCTGGCCTTTCCCGCCCGAATCACTACATTCGGGGCAGTTATGGTTGGCCTGCCCGACGATCTGCCGTTCTTCGACGAGGAGCCCGCTCCGCGGCCGGCTTCCGTGCGCCCAAAAACGGACGCTCCCCAGCGCGGCGGCGGGTCCGGCCTTGCCGCCCGCGCCATGGCAGCGCGCGCCGGCAACGCCAACCTGGATTACATGCGCGGGCTGAACCCCGAGCAGCGCCTGGCCGTCGAGACGACCGAAGGCCCGGTGCTGGTTCTAGCTGGCGCCGGCACCGGCAAGACGCGCGTGCTCACCACCCGCATCGCCCACATCCTCGCCACCGGCAAAGCCTACCCATCGCAGATCCTCGCCGTCACCTTCACCAACAAGGCGGCCCGCGAGATGAAGCAGCGCATCGGCGCGCTCATCGGCGAGGAGAATGTCGAGGGCATGCCGTGGCTCGGCACCTTCCACTCGATCGGCGTGAAGATCCTGCGCCGGCATGCCGAGCTCGCGGGTTTGAAA
The DNA here is from genome assembly GCA_035503715.1 of Rhizobiaceae bacterium. GTDB lineage: Bacteria > Pseudomonadota > Alphaproteobacteria > Rhizobiales > Rhizobiaceae > OAS926. The sequence goes on from DATJTE010000025.1 coordinate 40,015, forward strand.
TCCGGCTTCACCATCCTCGACACCGACGACCAGATTCGCCTGCTGCGCCAGTTGATCCAGGCCGAAAACCTCGACGACAAGCGCTGGCCGCCGCGCACCTTCGCGCAGATGATCGACGGGTGGAAGAACAAGGGCCTCGGCCCCGCCGAGATTCCCGAAGGCGACGCGCGCGCCTTTGCCAATGGCAAGGGCCGCGAGCTCTACAAGGCGTATCAGGACCGGCTCTCGACGCTGAACGCCTGCGACTTCGGCGATCTGCTCTGCCACCCGATCCGCATCTTCCGCGCCCATCCGGACGTGCTCGCCGATTACCACCGCCGCTTCAAATACATCCTCGTCGACGAGTACCAGGACACCAACACCGCGCAGTATATGTGGCTGAGGCTGATCGCGCAGCGGCCGGGCGCCACCCCTCCCTCCCCCTTGCGGGGAGGGTCGATCCGCGAAGCGGATCGGGGTGGGGTAGGTTCAGGCAGCGCGCCAACGCAGGTAAACGACGAAGCGCTCGACGATCGGGCTACCCCACCCGGCCAGCCTGCGGCTGGCCACCCTCCCCGCAAGGGGGAGGGAAATCCGCGCCACTCTTCCACCGTCAACATCTGCTGCGTTGGCGACGACGACCAGTCGATCTACGGCTGGCGCGGCGCGGAGGTGGACAACATCCTGCGCTTCGAGAAGGATTTCCCCGGCGCGGCCGTCATCCGCCTGGAGCGTAACTATCGCTCCACCGCGCACATCCTTGGCGCCGCCGCGCATCTGATCGCCCACAATGAAGGCCGTCTCGGCAAGACACTATTCACCGACCGCGCCGATCCGGACGACGCCAAGGTGCTGGTCCATGCCGCCTGGGATTCGGAAGAGGAAGCCCGCGCCGTCGGCGAGACGATCGAGCAGGCGCAGCGCAAGGGCGTGAACCTGAACGACATGGCGATCCTGGTGCGCGCCTCCTTCCAGATGCGCGAGTTCGAAGATCGCTTCGTCACCCTCGGCCTGAACTATCGCGTCATCGGCGGCCCGCGCTTCTACGAACGCCAGGAGATCCGCGATGCGCTCGCCTATCTGCGTGTGGTCGCTCAAGGAGCGGACGACCTCGCCTTCGAGCGCATCGTCAACGTGCCGAAGCGCGGCCTCGGCGAGTCGGCAATCGCGCAGATTCACCACACCGCGCGCGCGCTCCGCGTGCCCATGCTCGAAGCGTCGGGTAAGCTCGCCGAGAGCGACGAGCTGAAGCCGAAACCGCGCGCTGCCATGCGCGAGGTCTTCGCCAACTTCACCCGTTGGCAGTCGATGATCGACACGACGCGCCATACCGAACTTGCCGAGATCATCCTGGAAGAATCCGGCTACACGGACATGTGGAAGAACGACCGTTCGGCCGAAGCGCCCGGCCGGCTCGAAAACCTGAAGGAGCTGATCCGCTCCATGGAGGAATACGAGTCGCTGCGCTCCTTCCTCGAACACGTCGCGCTGGTCATGGACACCGAGCAGAACGAGAGCCAGGACGCCGTCTCGATCATGACGCTCCACTCCGCCAAGGGTCTCGAATTCGACACCGTCTTCCTGCCCGGCTGGGAGGAAGGCCTGTTCCCGCACCAGCGCGCGCTGGATGAAGGCGGCCGCTCCGGCCTAGAGGAAGAACGCCGCCTCGCCTATGTCGGTGTCACCCGCGCCAAGCGCGACCTGCACATCTGGTTCGTCTCCAACCGCCGCATCCACGGCCTGTGGCAATCGACCATCCCGTCGCGTTTTCTCGACGAACTGCCATCCGACCATGTCGACGTCGACGACAGCTCATCCTCGTACGGCGGCTACGGCTCGGGCTACGGAGATCGCCGCAACCCCTATGGCGCGTCGCGCTTCGACACTATGGGTTCGCCGTCGGGCGGGTATGGCGCGCGTGGAGACCAGTCCGGCAAGGATCGCGGTTTCTCCGAGTCTGGCCGCAGCTTCTCCAACACCTACGCCACGCCCGGCTGGCAGCGCGCGCAGGCGAACCGCACCGAGGCGACGGACCGGAACTGGGGCACGCGCTCCGGCCACCAGGTCGAACGCATCGGCTATGGCGAGGTCGATTCAGGTTTCGGCGCCGGCCGCGGCTCGGTGAAGGGCCGCACCATCGACGGCGAGCTCGTTGCCAAATCCGTCTCCGACACGCCCTCCGCCTTCCTGGTCGGCGACCGCGTCTTCCACCAGAAATTCGGCAACGGCAACATCGCGGCGATCGACGGCAACAAGCTCACCATCGACTTCGACAAGGCCGGCCAGAAGAAGGTGCTGGAGAGCTTCGTCCGGCCGGTGTGAGGGTGCAAATTTCGCGAGAGCGCCTGCTTCGCTGCTAGTTGCCTGCCCCCTCTCCGTGTCAGGCTTCGCCTTCGACACCTCTCCCCCGTTTCACGGGGGAGAGGAAGCGCTGCTGCTATGGCAGTGCCAATCGTCCACCTGGCGCCGAGCAGACTCCAGCTTGGGTTCCTCGCCCCCACGGAGTGGGGGAGAGGTGCCGAGCGCGGCGGCAAAGCCGTCGCAAGCGAGGCGGAGAGGGGGTGACTTCACGACCCACGCCGCTACCTTGTGCGAGGTTCGCGCAAAAAACCACGGTAGTGAACCATGACCCGCCCTCTTTCCATCATCGGCGCGCCCTCCTCCGCCGGCGCCTATGGCCCGGGACAGGAGAAGGCGCCGGCCGCCTTCCGCCGCCACGGCCTGGTGGAAAAGCTCCGCGCCGCCGGCATTGATACCCATGACCGCAGCGACACGCCTCTCTTCCGCTGGCGTCCCGATCTCACCAATCCGATGGCGATGAATCGCGACGCGGTCGCCGACACGGCCGAACGCACCGCCTCACTCGTTGCCGCCGCCCTCGCCGATGGCCACGCCGCCCTCGTGCTCGGCGGCGACTGCACGGTCGAGCTCGGCACCGTCGCGAGCGCGCTCCGCCACGGCACCTCGGTCGGCCTCGTTTACATCGACTTCGACGCCGACCTGAACGCACCCGAAAACAGCGACGGCGCGCTGGACTGGACGGGCGTCGCGCATCTGCTCGACATTCCCGGCGCCGATCAGCGCCTCGCCTCACTCGGCCCGCGCCGGCCAATGCTCGGCGCATCCGACGTCCTCCTGCTCGCCACCGAAAACTTCACGGAGCACGAGGCGAAGGACATCGCGGACCGCAATATCACCCTCATCCCGCTCGCCGAAGTCCGTCGCGATCCCGCCGCCGCCGCAAACCAGGCCGCCGCGTGGGCGCAAAAATTCGACACGGTGCTCGTCCACCTCGATGTCGACGTGCTGTCCTTCGCGCATTTCCCGATCGCCGAGAACACGCGCCGCTGCGACGGCCTGCGCCTTGCGGAGCTTGGCCTCCTGCTGGAGCCGCTCATCGCCCTGCCCGCCTGGCGCGCGCTCACCGTCACTGAGGTCAATCCGGACCACGCGCCGGATGAAGCTCAAGCGTTCGGCGAATTGATCGCCATGCTCTGCGATGTATTGAAGCCGTGATGGCATGGAACCTCGACCAGCGCGTCGAAACCTCCGCCGGCGCAGTCGCGGCCGGCCAGGCGGGCGATGGCCCGCCCCTCGTGCTGGCCCATGGCTGGCCGTGGTCGTCCTTCTCGTGGCATCGCATCATCCCGCGCCTCGCGCGGCGATACCGCGTCCACTGGTACGACATGCCGGGCTATGGCCGCTCCACCATGCGCGCCGGGCAGCGCACCGGGCTCGACGTGCAGGGCGCGGTCTTCGTCGAGATGCTCGCGCATTGGCGGCTCGACCGGCCGCCCGACCTGCCGCTCGTCATCGCCCACGACATGGGCGGCGCGACGACGCTGCGCGCGCATCTGCTGCACGGCGCGGAGTTCGAGCGTTATGTGCTGATGAATGTCGTCGCAATGCGGCCGTGGGGCTCGGACTTTTTCACCCATGTCGGCCGCCATGTGGAGGCGTTTCTCGGCTTGCCGCCGCACATCCACAGAGCACTCGTCGAAGCCTACATCAAGGGCGCGCTCGTCAACGCGATCGACCAAGGCGATTTCGAACAGCTCGCCGCGCCGTGGCTGTCCGAGGAAGGCCGCACGAGCTTCTACCAACAGTTCGCGCAAGCCGACGAAAAATTCACCGCCGAGATCGAGCCGCTGTTCGGGAAAATCCGCTGCCCGGTAAAAATCATCTGGGGCGAGGACGATCCTTGGATCCCGCTGGCGCGCGGCAAGGCGCTGCACGCGCTGATCCCGGACGCGGAGTGGGAAACGCTCCTCGGCGTCGGGCATCTGCCGCAGCTTGAGGCGGCGGAGGTTGTGATGGAGAGGGTGGAGGCGTTTTTAGCCGACAGCGCTCCGAACTGACGCCCTACTCGATCACCAGCAGGCCGCGCTTTTTGCCGCCGTCGCTGTCCACCGTGTTCATCGCGTCGTAGAGCCGCTTGCGCTCCACCAGCCACGGCTTGAATGTCTCGTTGACGTCGAGCACCAGCACGAGGTCTTCCGCCTCGAGATAGCCGCCGACCGGCGAATGATGCCCGGCGCCCGCGCCAAAAATCTCCGCGCGGCGGAAATTGACTATTATGCGCCGCGCCGGGTCGTTGGCCTTCTTCAGCTGCTCCAGAAACGCATCCTCGGAGAGGTCGCGCAGCACAGTCACCTTGCGCTCGGTATGCGCCTCAGCGACCTGCGCCAGTTCATCGAGCGTCAGCCCAACAATGCACCAGCCGGTCCAGCAAAAACCGGTGCCGTCGAGCACGGCATCCTCAGTCACCTCCTCCTCGCCGAACGAGCGATAGACATTGGCGACGCTCGCCGGGCCGCAGCGCGACGCGTTCGACTGCCAGGAGATTTCAGGCCCGACGGATTGCGCTACAGGTAGCGCGAACGCCTGCTCCATCAGCGCGGGCGTGCGCGTCACGGCGTTCTGGATCGCCTCCTCCGGCACCGAAGGCGGCGCGGCGAAATACGCCCCGCCCGCGAGCAACGCGAGGACCACGACCAAGCCGATTTGGAAGCGGCGCATGAGGGGGCTCCCGTGGTTTAGAAGTGGGTGTCAGTTGAGGCGAGCACACCGTCCCGTTTATCATCTCCGAAAAATGGGCTAAGAATGAGCAGCTGTTTGCTGATCAGCTTCCATCTCCAGCTTTGGTTCCATCTCCGATTCCGGCGTCGAAAGCTGCGGATGAGCAAGCCGCCGGATTGCACGGAGTTCATACATCGCCTTCTCACCGAGAGTGGTCATTCGCCAGTATGTATTTTTGTCCTGAATAGGCCGACGTTTCACGCCCTTTTCGATATAGTTGAGTGCGATAAACTGAACTATGCACATATCAATGGAGGACTCAGAGAGCTCGAAGCTTCGATAATTTTTTCCTTTCTCTTGAGCGAAAGAGCTCATGGCGTTTCCGTCTTTCTCAATTAGAAAATCTTGAACTCTCCTAATTATCTCCTGCTTCGAGCCTTCATCGATGAGAAGTGGCGAGATTTGAGCAAATAGTTCGTTCCAAGTTACACGTACGTCGTGCCACCACTTGGTGGTTTGCCAGCTACTGGGCTCGCCAAGAGTTAGAACCCCCTTCAAGATCAAATCGTCATTTCCTCGAGATAGATTCGCTTGTATCTCCGGATCAATTACTGAGACACTCTCTAACTGAGATTCAAGATCGTCGATCTTAAGCTTGAGTTTGAGAATCTCTTCTCTGGCTGCATCCGTGCTTATGTTGTCGCCCTTGACCCAGCCATATGAAGGATTGTCCTTTATGAGACGAATAATACTCCGACTGACAACCGAACCCAGCTC
>DATJTE010000026.1:0-28667 GCA_035503715.1 Rhizobiaceae bacterium
ATCATCGCCGAGACCCTGATGCCGCTGATCCTCGCTCTGGAGGAAGCCTACAAGGCGGCGAAGAACGATCCGGCTTTCCATGCCGAGCTCGGCGACCTCAATGCGCACTATGCCGGCCGGCCGTCGCCGCTCTATTTCGCCGAAGGCCTGACCCGGCATCTCGGCGGCGCGAAGATCTATTTCAAGCGCGAGGACCTGAACCACACAGGCTCCCACAAGATCAACAACTGCCTCGGCCAGATCCTGCTCGCCAAGCGTATGGGAAAGCGGCGCATCATCGCCGAGACCGGTGCCGGCCAGCACGGCGTCGCGTCGGCAACCGTCTCCGCGCGCTTCGGCTATCCGTGCGTCGTCTACATGGGCGCCACCGACGTCGAGCGTCAGAAGCCGAACGTCTTCCGCATGAAATTGCTCGGCGCCGAAGTTCGCCCCGTGCATTCCGGTCATGGCACGCTGAAGGATGCGATGAACGAGGCGCTGCGCGACTGGGTGACCAATGTCGAGGATACCTATTATCTGATCGGCACGGCGGCAGGCCCGCATCCGTATCCGGAGCTGGTGCGCGACTTCCAGTCGGTGATCGGCATCGAGGCGCGCGCGCAGATCCAGGAGCAGGAAGGACGTCTGCCGGACGTCATCATCGCCGCCGTCGGCGGCGGCTCGAACGCGATCGGCCTCTTCCATCCATTCCTCGATGATCGCGATGTGAGGATCATCGGCATCGAAGCCGGCGGGCGCGGTCTCGAAGGCGTCGAGCACTGCGCGTCGATGAATGCCGGTCAGCCGGGCGTGCTGCACGGCAACCGCACCTATCTGCTGCAGAACAGCGACGGGCAAATTCTCGACGGCCACTCGATCTCTGCCGGCCTCGACTATCCCGGCGTCGGGCCGGAGCACAGCTGGCTAAAGGACAGCGGCCGTGTCGAATACGTGCCGATCCTCGACGACGAGGCGCTCGACGCGTTCCAGGTCTGCACCAAGACCGAAGGCATCATCCCCGCGCTGGAATCCGCGCACGCCATCGCGCACGCGATGAAGATCGCACCGAAGATGCGCAAGGACGAGATCGTCATCGTCAACCTGTCCGGCCGCGGCGACAAGGACGTGCACACCGTCGCGAAGATGATGGGCATGGAGATCTGACATGACCACGCGCATCGATCGCCGCTTCGAGAAAGTGAAGGCCGAGGGCCGGCCGGCGCTTGTCACCTATTTCATGGGCGGCGACCCTGACTATGAAACGTCCTTGTCGATCATGAAGGCGCTGCCAAAAGCCGGCGCCGATGTGATCGAGATGGGGATGCCATTCTCCGACCCAATGGCCGATGGCCCTGCGATCCAGGCTGCTGGATTGCGTGCGCTGAAGGCGGGACAGACGCTGGCGAAGACGCTTGATCTCGCGCGCGATTTTCGCAAGACCGATCCCGACACGCCGATCGTTATGATGGGCTACTACAATCCGATCTATATCTATGGCGTCGATCGGTTTCTGACCGACGCGGTCGATGCCGGCATCGACGGTCTGATCATCGTCGATCTGCCACCGGAAATGGACGAGGAGCTGTGCCTGCCGGCGATCAAAGCCGGCATCAATTTCATCCGCCTCGCCACGCCGACGACGGACGACAAGCGTCTGCCCAAGGTGCTCGAGAACACATCGGGCTTCGTCTACTACGTCTCGATGACCGGCATCACCGGTTCCGCACTTCCCGACACCAGCAAGGTCGCCGCTGCTGTGAAACGCATCAAGGGCCACACAAGCCTTCCCATCTGCGTCGGCTTTGGCGTCAAGACGGCCGAGCAGGCGAAGGTGATCGGCGCGGCGGCGGACGGCGTAGTCGTCGGCACCGCGATCGTCAACGCGGTCGCGAACGTGCTGGGTCCGAAGGGCGAAAAGACAGCCGATCCGGCCGAAGCCGTCGCCACACTCGTCACCGGACTGTCGCAGGGCGTGCGCTCCGCACGCCTTGCTTCGGCCTGACTTCCCTCCCATCTTTTGATCTGAACGGGAGCCCGCCATGAACTGGATCACCAACTACGTTCGCCCGAAGATCAATTCGATGCTCGGCCGGCGCAACGATATGCCGGAAAATCTCTGGATCAAGGATCCCGAGACGGGCGAGATGGTGTTTCACAAGGATCTCGAAGGGAACCAGTTCGTCATCCCCTCGTCCGGTCACCACATGAAGATTTCGGCGAAGGAGCGGTTGAAATTTTTCTTTGACGGCGGCCGATATGAGACGTTGGAAAACCCGAAGGTCGCCATCGATCCGTTGAAATTCCGCGACGAGAAGCGCTACACGGACCGGCTGCGCGACGCGAAGAACAAGACCTCCCTCGAAGATGCTATCGTCGCCGCGCTTGGCGAGGTCGAAGGCCTCCCGATCGTTGCTATCGTCCAGGACTTTACCTTCATGGGCGGCTCGCTCGGCATGGCGGCAGGCGAGGCGATTATTCGCGCCTTCGAGGTGGCGCTGGAAAAGCGACGGCCGCTCGTGCTGTTCGCCGCGTCCGGCGGCGCGCGCATGCAGGAGGGCATTCTCTCGCTGATGCAATTGCCGCGCACCACGGTTGGCGTCGACCGGCTGAAAGAAGCCGGGCTGCCCTATATCGTCGTGCTCACCAACCCGACGACCGGCGGCGTGACGGCGTCCTATGCAATGCTCGGAGACATCCATATTGCCGAGCCTGGCGCGCTGATTGGTTTCGCCGGCCCGCGCGTCATCGAGCAGACGATCCGCGAGAAGCTGCCGGACGGATTTCAGCGCTCCGAATATCTGATGGAGCACGGCATGGTGGACATGGTTGTGTCTCGACTGGAGCTTCGTCCGACGATCAGCCGGCTCCTGAAAATTCTGCTCAAAACGCCTGCGCCCGCCGCAAACGAGCCTGAAATCCTGCCGCCTGCGCTGATACCGAGCGAAGCGCGGGCGCAAGCTTGAGCCGACGAGCCCGCTGACTTCGCCGACGACGAGCGAAGTCGAAAGGATTACCCGTGACCACACTGCGCGCCGCCGACCGGGAGATCGAGCGTCTTATGGCGCTCCACCCGAAAGGCTACGATCTCTCGCTTGATCGGATTAAGCGGCTGCTGGAACGGCTCGACAATCCGCAGGATCGCATGCCGCCAGTCATCCACATCGCCGGCACCAACGGCAAAGGGTCCGCCGCCGCATTTTCGCGCGCGCTGCTCGAAGCGTCGGGTCGCCTCGTGCATGTCCATACGTCGCCGCATCTCGTGCGCTGGCACGAGCGCTACCGAATGGCCGCGCCGGGCGGTGGCAAGCTCGTCGACGACGACATTCTGGCTGACGCCGTGTCGCGTGTCGCCGACGCGAACCAGGGCCAATCGATCACCGTCTTCGAGATCCTGACGGCGGTGACCTTCATCCTGTTCTCGGAACATCCGGCCGATGCGACGATCCTCGAGGTCGGGCTCGGGGGCCGCTTCGACGCGACCAACGTGATCGCCAAGCCTGCGGTGTCGGTCATCATGCCGGTGTCGCTCGACCACGAAATGCATCTCGGCGACCGGGTCGAACTGATCGCGGCGGAGAAGGCCGGCATCATCAAGCCGGGGCGACCTGTCGTCATCGGCGCGCAGGAGTCCGACGCGGCGCAGCAGGTGCTCATCGAGACGGCCGAGCGGCTGGGTGCGCCGATGCTGATCTATGGTCAGGACTTCCTCGCCTTCGAGGAAAACGGCCGGATGATCTATCAGGACGATCATGGGCTGATGGACCTGACGCCGCCAAAGCTTCCGGGCCGGCATCAGTTCGCGAACGCGGCCGCTGCAATCGCAGCGGTCAAATCCGCCGGCTTCGATCTCACGCATCGCGCCGCCGATAGGGCAATGATCAACGTCGATTGGCCGGGCCGCATGCAACGGCTGCCGCAGGGTGTGCTTTCAGGTCTGGCGCCGTCGGGCGCGGAGATCTGGGTGGATGGCGGGCATAACCCTGGCGCCGGTCTCGTTGTCGCCGAGGCTCTCACCGAGCAGGAAGAAAAATTCCCGCGGCCGCTGTTTCTCATCTGCGGCATGATCAGCACCAAGGATCAGACCGGTTTCTTCCGCGCCTTCCACGGCATGGCGCGACACGTCTACACGGTGCCGGTCGAAAACAGCGATGCCGGCGTACCTCCAGCGGAACTCGCAACGCGCGCGGCGGAAGCCGGCCTGTCGGCCGAGCCCGTCAGCTCCGTCGCGAGTGCGCTGATGCTGCTGCGCGACACTTGGGACGATGCGGAAACGCCGCCGCGCATTTTGATCTGCGGGTCGCTTTATCTCGCGGGCGCAGTGCTGGACGAGAACGGGACGCCGCCAGTCTAGCTATTTCAGCTCGATCTCGATGAAGGCATACTCGCCGTCATTGGCGCTGATGACGTCGTGCTCGACGCCTTCCTTGCGAAAGTACGGCGCGCCCGCCTTCATCTCGGCAAGGCTCTCACCATCCTTGCTGATGATCTTCAGCTTCCCGTCCATCAAGGGCACGATCACATAGTCGTGGCCGTGGCGGTGCCAGCCCGTGTTCTGGTCTTTCTGGAAGCGATACTCCGTGACAATCACCCGCTCATTGTCGATCAAGACAGTGGCTTTGGCGGAGCCGGACATGGTTTCACTCCTATTGTGTGAAAACTCATGCAAGTGAACCCAAACAAAAAGCCCGGCGCGATGGCCGGGCTTTCGAATTCCGTTGGCTCAGGACAATCAGGCGACAGCGCTGTTGATCCAGTGCGACAGCGCCGTCTTTGGCTTGGCGCCGATCGACTGGTCGGCGACCTGGCCGCCCTTGAACATTACGAGCATGGGGATCGAACGCACGCCGTACTGCGCGGCCAGCTCCGGATTTTCATCGACGTTCACCTTGGCGATCTTCACCTTGCCCCCAAGCTCGGCGGAAATCTCCTCAAGTGCGGGCGCGATCATCTTGCAGGGGCCGCACCATTCCGCCCAAAAATCGACCACGACCGGCTCCTTTGCGTTGAGCACGTCTGCCTGGAAATTGCTGTTGTCGGTCTTGACGGTGGCCATGCTGGAATCCTCTGAATTTCGCGGGTCGCGCGATATGTGGTGTATGGGCGTGCCCACTTCAAGCAGGTCTTGTCTCACGGCTATGTGAGTCGGGCAAGGGCGGCCTCCATCGCTTCGGACGGCACTGCCATCAGGCTGGGGCTTTCGGTAAAAAGCAACCCGGCTGAAACCCTGCGGTCCGGGTACAGCGGCTGCAAAAGGGCCCGATAGAGCGCGAGCTGAAGCACGTAAGCCTCGGGGACCTCGGACAGCTCTTTCGGGGGCGGGCGGTTGGTCTTGTAGTCGACGATCAGAACTTCGTCGGCCGTGATGGCTAAACGGTCGATCGTACCGGAGACGGCGCGTTCGGCGCCGAGTATCGGCAAATGGCCCATGACCGAGACTTCCGCGCGCGACGTTTCCGCGAAAATCGGCGCGAATTGTGGGTCTTCGAGGAGTGCCCAAACCGATTCCGCGGCACGAACACGCTCGGCCTCGTCCCAGGTTGAACCGACCCGAGCGATATAACGCTCAGCCCCGACGCGGCGTATTTCCACCGGCAAACTGGGGAGGACTTGCAGCAGTTTATGGATCGCAAGCCCACGCTCGATCGCAAAGGACGGCGTTTCGACGGGATCAAGGACGGGGGACGTTTTCGACACCGTCGCAATGACCGCATCGTCGATAAGCGCCGAAGCGCCGGACGGCGACAAAGGGCGCGGAAATATGAGCTCGGGTGGAAGTGGCGTCGCCAACCAGACTGGCGCGGCAAGAGTTGCCGGACGGGCGTCTCCCGCGTTTTGATTTGCCGGCACAATATCGCTTGCCTCACTCACGCGATATCTGAGGACGGAGCCATCAAAAATCGGATCGACATGCTCCGTCACATGCGGCGAGCCCCGCAAGGCGATGTCCACCAGGCTGTGCCAGTTGCCTGGCGCCGGAGGCCGCTGGTTGTGGTAACCGCAAACGATCAGCCTGTCCTCGGCGCGCGTGAGGCCGACATAGAGCAGCCGGCGATACTCTTCCTCGGCTTTGTCGCGGACGGCGCCCTCCGCCGCCTCGGAATGCGTGTTCTTGACGTCGACACCGGATCGCCAGACATAGCCGTCACCGTCCCAGACACCCTTGCGGGACTGCATCGGCATGAGCCGTGGGAGGTGCTGCGTGCTGAACGGCGCACTGCCGCTATCGACCAGAAACACGATCGGCGCCTCTAGGCCTTTCGCGGCATGGGTCGTCATGATGCGAACTTCGTCACGCCCCTGATCCATCTCGCGGCGGATTTCCGGCGCCGAGTTTTCCAGCGTTTCGAGAAAGACATCCAGACCGGGAAGTCCCGTCTTCTCTTCGGCCAGGCAGAAGCTCAGGAACTCGTCGAGAATGTCCCCGGCATCATTCCCGAGGCGCGCGATCATCTTGCGACGGATGCCATCGCGCCCCAGCACGCCGGCGTAGAACTCGAAGACCGGCTTGAACGCCGCCTCGTTCTGCCATGCGTTTAGTTGCGCCGCGATCGGATGAAGGATCAGGTCGCCTTCGGCGCTGCGTTTCAATGAGGCATGGAGCGACATGCCCCGCGGTCGCTTCGCCGCGAGTGCATAAAGCTGCTCTTCGCTCAGGCCGAAGACGGGGCTGCGCAGCAGTGCGGCGAGCGACAGATCGTCCTCCGGCTGCACGACGAAGCGACCAAGCGCCATCATGTCCTGAACGGCGATATGTCCGCGCAGGCTGAGACGATCCGCGCCCGCCACAGCGATCTGCTTGTCCTTCAGACTGCGCGACAATGCATGAATGAAACGATCGCGCTTGCGCACCAGAACCAGCACATCGCCCGCGCTGATCTTTCGGCCCTGACCTTCGAGCATCTCGCCTTTGTCGAGCCAAGACTTCACTGTGAGCGCGATGTGCTCCGCCAGCCGAACGGCCGGCGCGCTCGCATGATCGACGGCCTCGCGCCAATCCTCCGGCTCCTGCACGGTGGTCGCGCCGATCGACGGCCAAAGCTCGACGTAACCCGGCTCACCGGCGCGGATCGCACGGTGGCCGATTGGCAGCGGATCGTGCGTCAGTCCCTGACGCGCGGCAGCATTGGCAAAGACCGTGTCGATCGCCGACAGGACGTCATCCGTCGAGCGGAACGACCATGTCAGCTTCACTTCCTCGAACGAGGCGCGAGCCGCTTGTGCCTTTGCCGAAAAGCGCAGGCGGCTTTCGTCGAAGCCCGCAGGATCGGCACCCTGGAAGGAATAGATGGACTGCTTCTCGTCGCCGACAGCAAAGACCGTGCGACTGACTCTCTCTCTGGCTCCAAGACCCGTGAAGAACTCCTCGGCCAGCCGGCGCACGACCAGCCACTGGTCTGGACTCGTGTCCTGCGCTTCGTCGAGCAGGATATGATCGATGCCCTGATCCAGCTTGTAGTGGATCCACGGCCCCACATCCTCGCGTGCCAGCAACCGCACCGTGCGGTTGATCAGATCGTTGAAGTCAAGAAAGCCGCGCGCGCTCTTCAGCCTCTCGTAGCGGCCGATCATGCGATCGGCGAGAACGAGCGCGGCTTTCGTGCCCTCCAGCATCTGGAAGAGCGCCAGACGGTCGGCCGTCTTCATGATTGCGTTTACGGCCGCCGCATACCGATCGAGCAGATCAGGCATGCGAGCAAGAAGCGCTTTCTTGAAGGTGCTGGCGGCATAGGGCTCGTCATCGGTCTTCTTCAGAAAACCCAGAACGAGATAGCTCAGGCGCTTTTCGGGATCGGTCTCGCGAAATGCCCGCTCGGCATTTGGAATAATATTGTTCAGGACCTGCGTCGCACCGGTTGCATTGGCGTTGGCGACGAGTGCGGAAAACTCACCCGCCGAAAAACCCGGCAAAGGCCACGCCGTGGCCGCGATCGAGCCGGCGGTTTCATCAGCATCGAAGCCGAATTCTTCCAGAAGGGCATTCGTATCCTCGACAGGTGCAATCGCATCCAGAAAGACGCGGAGCTGGTCGCGCTTCGCCACGATCTCTGAGAGCAGCGTGTCGAGCCCGAACTCGCCGGCGCGCGAAAGGATTGTCGCAAAGGCATCCTCAAGAGTCAGATCATTTGCGGCAACAACGCCGCTGACCACGTCGCGGCGCGCCTCGCCGAACAGCGCCGCTTCCATCGCTCCGTCGAGCATTTCGAAATGACCGGCAATGTTCGCCTCAAGCGGGAACTGATGCAGGATCGCTTCGCAGAAGGCGTGGATCGTCTGGATTTTCAGCCCGCCAGGCGTCTCCAGTGCATCGGCGAACAGTTGCCGCGCACGGATAAGTTTTCGATGGCCCGGTTCGCGGCCCTCGATTGTCGTGATCCGCTTCGCCAATTCTTCGTCGGGGAGGGTCGCCCATTCGGATAGCTGCCCGAAGACGCGATTCGCCATGTTTGCAGCGGCGGCACGCGTATATGTCAGGCAGAGAATCTTCGACGGCTCGACATTGTTGAGCAGCAGCCGGATCACGCGCTGAGACAGAACGTGTGTTTTCCCCGAGCCGGCATTGGCCGACACCCAAACCGACTGCGCAGGGTCCGAAGCTTTCGCCTGCAATTCCAGAATCTCGGCCGGGATGATACGCGGTTTGGTCATTCGGCGAACTCGTCCGTTTCGCCGCCTGCCGACCACTCGAGCACGCGCGCGAGATGGTCGTAATCGCCGTCGGTGTCGCCTTCCTTGAACGGCAGCGCGCGGGAAATGTAGCCGCGCGACAGATCGCGATAAGCGGTCAGCAATTCGTCGAGACGCCGCCATGCCTCCTCGGATAGCTGCCGCGCGGACTTCGCCGGCTTGCGTGGCAGCTCAAGGATCGATTCTTCCTCGACGCGCCCGTTGGCCTTGAGCCTGACATGCGCAAGCTGCGACGGCTCACGCGCGCCGATTTCCTTGAAACCCTCCCGAGCCAGAAGCGCGCCTTCGAGCGCGAGCTGCGGCGCGATCAGCGTGTGCGCCTGCGCCTTCGACGGCGTACTGCCAGTCTTGTAGTCGAGAATGTCGGCCATGCCGCCCGCGAGAATATCGATGCGATCCGCGAACCCGGACAGCGTCGTTCCGGTTTTTCCGACCGCAGTGGCAATGGCCCGGACTTCGGCGTGCCGTGATTTCACATTCGCGGCGCGCTCGCGCTCCCAATTGAGCAATCCCTCCGCACCCGTCGCCAGCGCCATGAAGCGCGGCCACCAGACGGCGTGCACGTCGGGCGGCAACGCCGCTTCGGCGAACACGGCGCGGGCGGCTGCCAGCAACGCGGCTTCAGCGTCCAACACAGTCGGGTCCGGGCACGTTTGTGTGAAGCGCTTGAGGATTTCGTGGAAGAGCGTGCCGCGCTCCGAGGCACCCGGATCACGCACCAGCTGCTCAAGCGGATTGAGGTCAAGAATTTTGCGCGCATAGATCGCGTAGGGGTCTCGTCGCAGTTTCTCGATATCGGTGACCGAAAAGCTTTTTGGGCGCACCTCAAGCGGCGGCTTGGGGTCAGGGCGCGAGAACCGTCGCGCCGTCACACCTGTATCAAGCATTCTGGCCCAGGCGATCACCTCTCCGCCGCGGGCACGGATCGCGTTCGCATGATCCTCGCCGATGAACGTCGTCAGCCGCTGCAACCAGCGGGACGGCGTGGCGGGCGCATCGCCGGCCCGCGCCGCGCGTGTCAGAACAATCTTCTGCGCGCCCATGGCCATGATGAAATCGTGCGCGGCGAGACCGATGCGCCGCTCGGGCGGTTCAAGCTCCAGCCCGCCTTTCATCATGCGCGACATGAAGCGGTCCGCTTCAGCGCGGCGTGGCCAGCTTCCTTCGTTGAGGCCGGACACGACAAGCGTGTCGACTGTCTGCAGACGTGCTTCCAGCGTCCCCCAGATCGCGATGCGTCCGTCGCCTCCACGCGCCGGCTTCACGATCTCGGGCGCGAGCAGGGCGGCAAGTACTTCCGGCCAGTCGGCCGCCGGGAAATCGAACCGCGCCGATGTGCCGGCTAGAGTGCGCAAGACGTCGGCAAGCTTTTCGCCGGCGTCGCCCTTGTAGAGTTCGTCAAGGCTGCTCGACGGGCTGCGGCCAAGCGCGTCGAAGCTTTTGACTGTCGTCGTAAGGATGTCGTTGAGTTGCGCCTCTCCGGCAGAACGATATGCCTGGAGCGGCGCAATGGCTTCGACGAGCCGGCGCAAGACCTTTCGGCATTCTTCGATGCGGCTGGTGCTCAGGCGCGTCAGCCAAAAGGGTGTTCGAACCGCAACGCTGAGCGCGGCCAGGCGGCTTTCGAAAAGCTGGTCCAAGGTCAGGATATCGGGACGCGCCGGGCTGCCGCGCAAAACGATCAGCTCGATCGCCTCGGCAGCACGCCGCACCAGTGCCCTATCGAGGCCAAGTTGAAGCAAAGGATGTTTCAGCAGGCCTGCGATGGGAACAGGACCGCCCGGGCGAAATGCCGCCTCGACGAGCAGAGTCAGCAGCTCTGCCGGCGGTGTCCTTGTCAGAGGCGTTCCACCGGAATCGTCTGCCTTGATGCCGAACCGCAGCAGTTCGGCCGCGACACGACGCGCGAGTTCGCGGTCGGGCGTAACCAGTGCCGCGCGGCTTTCCGGTTCGGCAATCGCGCGGCGTAGCGCCACTGCCGCCGCAAGCGCTTCCTCGCGCTCAGTAGCTGCCTCGATCAATGTCACGCCGGAGAGCGCTTCACTCAGGTCCGCATCATTCAAGCGCGCGCGGTTCGCCGACCACGCGTCACTTGTCTCGGCTGGCCGCATGGCTTCCGAAACGAGCGCCCCACGGATTCTAAGAGCGCTGCTCTGATTGCCGATTTCGAGGATCTCGGACCGCTGAACTCCGAGTCCACGAATGAGCTTGGCGAGACCGTATTGCGGATGACCGCAAAGTTGCGGCTGCGGGGAGGGCGCGTTGATCGCAGACCAGGATCGCTCGTCGAGTGACGCATCCAGGCCGGGCAGGACGACCGCGCCATTCGGCAGGCGCGCGATGATCGAAAGAAGCTCCGCCGTCGCCGGGATGGAGCCGGTCGAGCCGGCGGCGATCACCGGGTGGCTTTGCGGCAGGCGCTTCAACCTGGCTGCCTCCGCCAGGATCAGGGCGCTGCGATGCGCGGCGGGGTTCGAGCGGTCGAGCTCCCGCAGAATTTCCGGCCAACCGGTCGTCACGATCTGAAGAAAGTCGACCGTGACTTGCCACCAGTTGGAGAGATTGCCCTCGACGAGGCTCGCCAGCTTCGCCCAGTCAGCGCCTTCTGTTTCGACTTCGTCAATCAGTGTCGCAAGATCGCGCGCCAGCCAGATAGAATCCGCCGCCGAGGTGGGAACGACAACCTCTTCCTCGAAAAGCGCTGCGACATGTGCTGGAAGCCGCTTTTTCCATGCGCGCACCAGAGGCGCGAGCATCAACAGGCGATCCGTCGCGGCGATAGGCGGCGCGAGCGCGAGCGAGGTGTCGGAATCACCCTCGAACGCCGCGAGATCTTCATCGAATTCGCCAAGCGGACGCACAGTTGGCAAGATTGCCGACCCAGACCTCATGCGCGCGGCAAAGACAGCTCTCAGCTCGCGGGCTGCGCGCCGGGTCGGAACGAAGATCGTCACGTCCGCGAACTTCAGGGGATCGCCGTCAAACGAGAAGCCCGGGACGAGGTGTCCGTCGATCAGCGCGTCCGCGACCGTGGGCAGAAACGGCGCGCCGGGCGGGATCGAAAAGACCCGCGCCGAAGTTTTCATCTGCCGTCCCTGGCGCGGGCGACAGCGGCCTCGGCAAGCGGGATCGCGTCAGGCGTGCCGACGGTGATCCAATGACCGTCCATCTCCATGCCGAACAGCCGGCCGCGTTCAATGGCGCTATCGAAATAGCGATTGAGCGAATGAGGCTTCATTTCAGCCGCGGCAAAGAGATTTGGATCGGCGATCGCCGCACCTGCATAGATCAGCCCCTCGGGCGCGCCGGCTGAACGGTGTAAGCGCCCGTCCCCGTCGAGCAGAAAATCTGTGCCGCCGGAGTGGCCGGTCGATTTCGTGATGTCTGCCAGCATCAGGAGAATATCCATGCGCGCGGCGTCCCACGCAAGCGCAAGTCGCTTCAAATTGGAGGCGGAGCCGCCGTCGATCCAGAAGGTGTCTGCGTTGAGGATGAAGAACGGCGCTGTGCCGAGCATCGGCAAGGCCTTTACAATGCCGCCAGCCGAATCGAGCAGTCCATCGCTTTCGTCGGAGATGCAAATGCGGGGCACCGCTCGCGACGAGAGATGCGCGATGATCTGTTCCGGGAAATGGTGAACATTGATGACGGCGTGGCCGACACCGGCATCTCGCAGCGCATCGAGGCCCCAGTCCAGCAACGTTCTGCCTGCTACGCTGACGAGCGGTTTGGGCATACTTTCGGTGATCGGCCGCATGCGTTTGCCGATTCCGGCAGCCAGCACCATCGCGAACTCTGGCACTTTGCTCACAGCCTATGCTCCGCAAGCACGCCGTTCTCTTCCGTGAAGGCTTTCAGGCGGGATAGTGAGGGATGGGCGAGCGCGCGGCGCAGGTAGTCACGAATGCGCGGCAGATGCTTCAAATAGGCCGGCTTGCCGTCGCGCCGGTCGAGCCTGACGAAAATGCCAAGAATCTTTGCGTTCCGCTGCGCCGCCATGATGGCATACGCCTCTTCGAATTTTGCGCGCGAAAACGCGGCATCGCGTTCTCGCGCATTCAAATATGCGCTAACGGTCTGCCGTTCCAGCTCCGGCGATACCGTCACGCGCGCGTCCATCGCCAGCGAAGCCAGATCATAAGCGAGCGGGCCGATCAGCGCGTCCTGAAAATCGACAATACCGAGTCGGTCATTGCCGCGCCTGCTTTCCCGCCAGATGATGTTCGGCGAATGGAAGTCGCGCTGCATGAGACCGAATTCCGCGCCCTCCAGTCCAGCGAAGGCCTCCGCCCACGCCAAGGCATATTCGCGTCGCTGATCATCTGTAGCCGCCGTTCCGGTGACCGCAGGCAGATACCAATCGAGAAGCAGATCCGCCTCGATCTGCATCGCGGCGCGATCGAAGAGCGGAATGGTGTGAACCACGCCGGGAGCGGCTTCGACCTGGTTTGGCCATTTCAACGTGTGCATGTCGGCCAGAAGCGAGGCCGCGGCCGCGTAGCGGTTTGGCACCGGCTTGCCATCGGCATCGAGGAAATTCTGATCGCCGAGATTCTCAATGAGTGCGAAGCCCTGATCGAAATCGAAGGCTTGAATTTCAGGCGCGGCAAAGCCCTTCAATTTGAGCAGTCGGGCAATGGCGACAAATGCCGTGATGGACTGCGCTGTATGGGCGATTTCGGCGTAAGGTTTTCCATCGCGCACCGGCGGCCCGAGAACCAGCCGCGGCGAGTTCATAAGAATGCGCGGCTCCTCGCCAATCCTGGTGACGGTTTCGTAGGCGCGCGCGGACGCGTCCCCGGTCAAAGGCGAGCGTCGGGCGTTTTCCCAGCCGATATCGTCAAGAAACTCGCGCGCCTGAAGCGATCGATTTGTGCGGGTGAGTGCATCTTCCGTCCCGTCGACCGAGGCCAACCGCCCTGAACCGTCATGCGTTAGCGTTATCGTGATCCGTTGCTGGGGTAAGAGTTGGTCGGCCCGCGACGGCCATTCAACCAGTGCGACGCCATCGGCAAGCGCCTCGTCGAGCCCAAGCTCGGACAGTTCCGAAGCGTCGGACAGGCGGTAAAGGTCAAAATGATAAATGCGCGGCCTGAGATCATAGACCTGAACCAGCGTGAACGTCGGGCTCGGAACGTCAAGGTTTTCACTACCCGCCAGCGACCGGATCAGGCCGCGCGCAAATGTCGTTTTTCCAGCGCCGAGATCACCTTCGAGGGCCACCAGATCGCCAGGCCGCAGCGCCGCGCCGATATCCTCGCCAAACCGTATGGTCGCGGCTTCGTCGGCAAGCCGGCGTTCGATAGACTTTTGTCCCACGGCTATTCCGCGGCGGCGCGCGCGCCGCTCGGCGACATCGGGAAGCGGCAGATAACGGTGGTGCCTTGCGTTGCACCCGTCTCGATCTCGACCGAGCCGCCATGCAGCTCGACGAAACTTTTCACGATCGACAGGCCAAGACCCGCACCGCGGCGACGGCCGCCATTGGCGCGCGTCGCAAAGCGCTGGAACGCCGTGTCGAGAACCTCGGGCGGCATACCAGGACCGTCGTCATGGACGGCAAACTCGACGCCTGCCGCGGTCGTTCTGCAACGAAGCACAACCGTGCTTCCGACTGGCGCATAGTTCGCCGCGTTGCTCAAGAGATTGAACAGTATCTGCCGAATACGATTTTCATCGCCGTCAAAACTCTTCGGAGCGCCGGACGTTTCGACCTTGAGCTCGATCGAGTGCTCGCGCAGCCGGTCCGCAACGAGCTCCACCGCCGCCGAGATCGTGTGCTCAACGCGGACTTCGCCGATGTCGAGCTCCATGATTCCAGCGTCGACGGTCGCGAGATCGAGAATGTCGTTGACGATCGTCAGCAGGACCGCGGACGACGAGCCGATGTGCTCTACATATTCGCGCTGCCGCTGGTTAAGAGACCCTGTCGCCGGGAACTCAAGGAGCTCGGTGAAACCAATGATGTTGGTCAGGGGCGAGCGAAGTTCGTAGGATACGTGCTGGACGAAATCGTTTTTCAACTGATCGGCGCGTTGCAGCGCCTCGTTCTTGTCCTTGAGCGCGCGCTCGACATTTACGCTGTCCGTCACATCCACGAAGGTGATCATGACCTGGCCGTTCGGCAAATGAATAAGCGCATACCGTAACACGGTGCCGTCAACACGCTCCGCCTGGCCCGACCGGTTGCGGCGCTCATCGTCGAACCCCGTAACGGCGGCAACAAAATCGTTCCACGGACTTTCGGTCGCTTTCGACTCGCATTCGGCCCGAATGGCGGAAATATGCGTACCGGGTTGCGCCAGATCCGCAGTCAAACCCCACAGGCTTGCGAAGGCCGGATTGGACAGGCGCACGCGGCCATCCGCACCAAACACCGCCACGCCTTCGGCGAGATTGTCGAGTGTTTCGCCCTGGACCCGCACGGCAGTCTGGTAACGGCTTTCGAGATCGATCTTCTCCGTCAGGTTCTCGAAAACCCAGGTCACGCCGCCCTTGGGCTGCGGATTGGCAAGGACACGGATCGTGCGTCCATCGGGCAGATACCACCAGTGCTCGACGGGCTCCACCGCGCGGTATGCGGCGAGCACACCGTCTTTCCAGCGGCGCCATTCCGGCTGTTCGGCGATCTTGCCTTCGCTGCGCAGGCGGTCGAGCAGAAGCGTGTTGTCGGGTGCGCTGTCGAGAAAGCCGTGCTCGAGATCCCACAGCTTCTGGAATGCCTGGTTGTAGAAGCGCAGCTTCTCGCTCGTGTCGAAAGTCGCGACGGCTGTGTTCAACTGATTCAGCGTGTCGGCATGGTTGCGAACAGTGCGCTGCAGCTCCTCGCGAACGGCATCGATTTCGCTGATGTCTCGGGCGATGCCCGCCGAAGCTTCGCCGCTCGAAAAATCCGTCACCGCGAAAACCCGCCGATCGCCGCTGATCACGGTCGATAGCGTCTGCTCAAAGACCGGTCTCGATGTGTGATGCTGCCTGATCGTTTCACGCGATTGCGTGCTCAGGAATTCCTTGCCGTCGCGCAGCGCCGCGTCCTGGCTTTGGCTCTCCACGCCTTCCGCATAGGCGCGATTGACCCAGCGCAACGCGCCATCGCTGCTGCGCAGCCAGAACGGCATGCTCAACGCATTGACGAGGCCAAGGATCGTCTCCTGATCGGCTGCCAGGCGCTGATGCTCGAGTTTTAGTCGCGCATGCGCCCGCTGTGTTTCCGAAAGCGCGGTAAAGCGAACAATCACATGCTGCGCGGTCTTTCGGCCCTGGGTTTCGACTGGCGAACCATTTTGCGTCTCGATGACGAGATCAAAATTTCTGGATTTTTCGCGCAGTCCGGAGATCGCGTGTTCGAGCGCGGTTGCCGACCGTGGCATCAGCCAGCGACCGAACGCGAGAAACGAACTCCGTTCTTCCGGCGCGCCCGTTTCGATCGGCAAGACACCGATGATCTCCGGTTTCTTATTGTCCGAACCCCAGATGACGGCTCGCTGGTCGCGCAAGTTCAGAAGAGATTCGGAGCGCTGGAGCGAATTGCTGAGATCCGCGACGCGATTGCGCAGCGAGATATTGTCAGCAAAAGTGCGGGATCGCTCGCGGATCAGCCAGATCGCGGAGACAAACGCCGCGCCAATGACACCGGCGACGATTGCCGCCTGAATGACCTGCAGTGCGTTGAGGGAGATCACCGAAGATTGTGCGGTGCTCTGGGCGTATGCCGTTCCAGGGAGCAACGTGGCGCCGAGCGCTGACGAACGCAGAAATGCCGCTTCGAGTTTCGAAAGAAGTCGAGTTGCACGAGCGGTCCGCCCGGCCGTGCGACGCGCCGAATCCATAAGGCCGCCGGATGCGGCCCATCCCGCGAAAAGCGGGTTTTCGCCCGGCATATTTTCTATCCTCTCCGCCGCCAGAAGACGGGCCTGCCGCGCGCTGCCAGCCTTGTCCCTCGTCACCGGCACCAACGCGAATCACTGCACAATAGCTTTTGCCCGAATCGACGTGAAGAATCCTGCGCGCAAAAAAGAAGCCGGGCGAAAGTCAAGCGCCCGGCATCAATATCTTGTAGTCTACGAAGCTAGAATTAGTACCTATAGTGCTCGGGCTTGAACGGGCCGTTCTGCTGGACGCCGATATAGGCCGCCTGTTCGCAGCTGAGTTCGGTCAGCTTGGCACCGAGCTTGTCGAGATGCAGCTTGGCAACCTTCTCGTCGAGGTGTTTTGGCAGCACGTAGACCTCGTTCTTGTATTTGCCTTGCTTCGACCAGAGCTCGATCTGCGCCAACACCTGGTTGGTGAAAGAGGCGCTCATCACGAAGCTCGGATGGCCAGTGGCGTTGCCGAGGTTCAGCAGGCGCCCTTCCGACAAGAGGATCATGCGCTTTCCATCCGGGAACGCGATCATGTCGACCTGTGGCTTCACATTGGTCCACTTCAGATTGCGCAGCGACGCCACCTGAATCTCATTGTCGAAATGGCCGATGTTGCCGACGATCGCCATGTCCTTGAGTTTGCGCATGTGATCGAGGGTGAGAACGTCCTTGTTGCCGGTCGCGGTAATCACGATGTCGGCGGTCGACACCGCGTCGTCCATCGTGACGACCTCAAAACCGTCCATCGCAGCCTGCAGCGCGCAGATCGGATCAGCCTCGGTCACCTTCACACGCGCGCCGGCGCCTTTCAGCGAAGCAGCCGAACCTTTACCGACGTCTCCGTAACCGGCAACGACCGCAACCTTGCCGGCCATCATCACATCGGTACCGCGGCGGATGCCGTCGACCAGCGATTCCTTGCAGCCGTATTTGTTGTCGAATTTCGACTTGGTGACGGAGTCGTTGACGTTGATAGCCGGGAAGGGCAGGAGACCCTTCTTCTGCAACTGGTACAGCCGGTTGACGCCGGTCGTTGTCTCTTCCGTGACGCCCTTGATCGCTGCCTTGTTCTTGGCGAAGAAGCCGGGCGTCGCGGCCAGGCGCTTCTTGATCTGCGCAAATAGGATTTCTTCTTCCTCGCTGCCCGGCTTGGATAGGACATCCTCTCCGGCTTCAGCTCGCGCGCCGATCAGAATGTACATGGTGGCGTCGCCGCCATCGTCGAGGATCATGTTCGACGGGCCGCCGTCCTCCCACTGGAAGATCCGGTCGGTGTATTCCCAGTATTCCTCGAGCGTCTCACCCTTCACGGCGAAAACCGGGATGCCGGAGGCGGCAATCGCCGCGGCCGCATGATCTTGCGTCGAAAAGATGTTGCAGGACGCCCAGCGGATGTCGGCGCCGAGCGCCTTCAGCGTTTCGATCAGAACCGCGGTCTGGATCGTCATGTGCAGCGAGCCGGAGATACGCGAACCCTTCAACGGCTGCGCCTCGCCAAACTCCTCGCGGCAGGCCATCAGACCTGGCATTTCCGTTTCAGCGATCTCGATTTCCTTCCGGCCCCAATCGGCCAGCGAAATATCGGCTACGACATAATCCTTGGCGCGCGCCATGGTCTGCTCCGTCCTGACAATTGGTTTGGGCGCCGGAATGTCCGCGCAAAGCGCGATGGCGCGATCTGGCGGTTGAGTAGCAGATCAGGGCAAAAGGGGCAACGGGATATAAGGAAATCTTTATCCGTGCATGTCTTTCGCGGCTTTGGGTCAGATTTCTTCGCCGAATCGCGAGGCGACCAGGGCGGCAAGCGCCGTCAGCGCCTCTTCGGCTTCCGGGCCTTTTGCGGCGATCCGGATGCAGCAACCGGGACTCGCCGCGAGCATCATGAGGCCCATGATCGACGTGCCGCCGACAGACATGCCGTCCTTTTCGACTTCGATCGATGCGTTGAAGCTGGCTGCCAGTTGCACGAACTTCGCGGAGGCACGGGCGTGAAGGCCGCGCTGATTGACGATCTCCACCTCGCGAACGAGCCTACCTCCGGAAGCCGCCGCCACGTCACTCACTTGCTGCTGCCGCTCAGGAGCTGGCTTGCGACATTGATATATTTGCGCCCTGCCATCTGCGCAGCCTGGATGGCGACCTCCATGTCGTCATTGGCGCGCACGCTAGAGAGCTTAATCAGCATGGGCAGGTTCATGCCGGCCACGACCTCGACCTTGCCGGCATCCATGACCGAAATGGCCAGGTTTGAAGGCGTGCCGCCAAACATGTCGGTCAAAATAACCACGCCGGTGCCGGTATTGGCGCGTTCGACGGCCGCGACAATATCGCGGCGACGCTGCTCCATGTCGTCATCGGCGCCGATCGACACGGTCTCGAAATTCTTCTGGGGCCCGACGACGTGCTCTACGGCGTTACGGAACTCCTGCGCCAGTTGACCGTGCGTTACAAGCACGAGTCCGATCATATTGTCATGGCTCCAACTGCACGCCACTGAACGGGCGCTTCCCTCTGCCGGCCGAGGCCGACGGGGCCGGATTTGCCGGGAGCGCTATCTTGTCGACCGCCAGCCCGTTGACAAGCCCCAAATTCACGCTGGTTTGGCCATTTTGACGCAGATGTGACACTTCTGGAGCTGCGGCTCAGCGGGCGGCGATTCCGCCAATCCATGCCAGAACAGTCGGCATTGTGGTATGTGCACTGAGCTCTGCGAGGCGAATCTTCGGCACGTGGCAGCCGTGCAGGACCTCGTTATCATCCTCTTGGAACCTCGGGGCTGAGACGGCCGGCACCAACTCGCAGAGCCCATCGATGACCGCCTGACCAATGTAGTCGACAGGTTTCGGACCGATGCCAAAAACTTCAACCAGACCAGCGATCGCATCCGGCGTCTGCGCGATCAATCGTCCATGTGAGACGGACAGCAAAACCTGATCGTCAGCGATCAAGCGCGAGAACTGGCCTTGCGCGCGCCACGCGTCGATCAAAGCGAGGGCGAGCGCCGTTTTACCCGAACCGGATGGCCCCGTGATCAGCAGTCCTCGCGTTCCCAAGACAACGCCGGTCGCGTGAAAATTGGATGCGGCCACGCGATGCTAGCCCTCGGCAGGAAGCGTCACCACGAAACGCGCGCCGCGAATCTCGCCGGGTTTTGTACCAGGGATATTTTCCGCCGTCAGCGTGCCGCCATGGCCCTCGACGATCTGCCGGCTGATCGACAGACCAAGACCGGAATTCTGGCCGAACGCTTCGCCGGCCGGGCGGTCGGTGTAGAAGCGCTCGAAGATTCGATCGATGTTCTCCGCGCGGATGCCAGGACCATTGTCATCCACCGTGATGATGAGCTGCTTGCCGCTGCGCGACATGTGGACGGTGATATGGCCCTTTTCGCCCGGCACGAATGAGCGTGCATTTTCGATAAGATTGGTGATGACCTGGCCAAGCCGCAAATCGTGCCCGCTAACGAAATAGCCCTTTGCACCGGCTGGCAGCTTTGACGTCTTGAATTCGATCTCGACCTGCTTCTTGTGGCGGCCCGAGTCACGCAAGATTGAGATCAGGTCACCCAGCAGCTTCTTCAGATCGACACGCGAGGCGTCTTCGCGCGCCAGCTCCGCGTCGAGACGAGATGCATCGGAAATGTCGGTGATGAGCCGGTCGAGCCGCTTCACATCGTGCTGGATGATTTCCATCAGCCGGCTGCGCGATGATTCATTCTTCGCAAGCGGCAAGGTTTCAACCGCACTGCGGAGCGAGGTCAGCGGATTCTTCAGCTCGTGCGAAACGTCAGCGGCAAAGCTCTCGATCGCTTCGATGCGTGCGTAGAGCGCGTTCGTCATGTCGCGGACGGCGACCGACACCGTGCCAATCTCATCCTGGCGGTCGGAGAAGTCCGGCAGCTCTTCGCGATTTTTCACGCTGAGCCGCACGCGTACGGCGGAAGCCGCGAGGCGGCGCAGCGGGTTGGCGATCGTCGATGCGAGCAGCATCGAAAGCAGCGCCATCACCAGCGCCGCGACACCGAATACTTTCAGGATTGCCGCGCGCTCCGCCGCGACGATCTTGTCGATGTCGCCGCCTTGTGTCGACAGCAGCAATACGCCGAGCACCGCGCGGAATCGCTGCACCGGAACGGCGACGGAAACGATCTGCTCGCCCTGCTCGCTGATGCGCACGACAGTCGCCGGGCTGCCCGTCAAGGCACTCATCACTTCAGGATAAGACGTGCCGCTGCCACCCGGCTGCTCGGTGTAGACCGGCAGGTCAGACTGGAAGACATTGGTCAGGAACTTCTGCACCTGATCAACGAAACCCAGCTCTTCCTGATCAATCGCCGGAAGGTCGTAACGCAGGATTTGCCCGCGCGAATAAAGGTGGCGTGAGTCGAGCAGGATGTTGGCGTCACGGTCATAGATGCGCGCGCGTGTGCGAGTCGGTGAGATCAGTCGCCTGAGCAGCGGCGCCACACGCTCGGGGTTGATCGGAAAATCGAGGCTGTCGAGTTGATCCGTGCCAGGCCCGACGCTCTCGCCCGCCTGCAGTTCGAGAAGTTTTTCCGGATCGATGCTGATCGAGTCCGTTTCGACCGTCGCCGAAGATGCGATGGCGCCGGCAATGATTTCGCCCTGCGTCATCAGACTCTCGACGCGCGCGTCGATCAGCCCGTCACGGAACTGGTTGAGATAGAGGATGCCGACGACGAGAACAGCCAGTCCGGCAAGATTGAGGAAAAGAATGCGCCGGGTGAGGCTCGAAAAAATATAGTGGCCGAGGAACCGGCGAAGCGGTACCGTCAACCAGGAATAGGCAATTGACGGAAAGCGAAGCGGCCCTCTTTCAAGGGCCGCAGGCTTTTTCATCTCGACTTCAAGCGTCATTCAAAGGTCGTTCCCTTGCGGGCATCACGCCTCGCGAAAGCGGTAACCGACCCCATACAATGTTTCGATCATGTCAAAATCATCGTCGACAGCTTTGAATTTCTTGCGCAGGCGCTTGATGTGGCTGTCGATGGTCCGGTCATCCACATAGACCTGCTCATCATAAGCCGAATCCATCAGCGCGTCACGGCTCTTCACCACGCCCGGCCTCTGAGCAAGCGAGTGAAGGATCAGGAACTCGGTGACGGTGAGCGTCACTGCTTCGCCCTTCCAGGTGCATGTGTGCCGTTCCTGGTCCATGACGAGCTGACCGCGTTCCAGCGATTTTGCCGGCGTTCCAGGTGTCTTGGCCGCGGCCTCGCGGGCGCTCGCCCGGCGAAGAACAGCCTTGACGCGCTCGACTAACAAGCGTTGCGAGAACGGTTTGCGGATGAAATCGTCGGCGCCCATCTTCAAGCCGAAGAGTTCGTCGATTTCGTCGTCCTTGGAGGTCAAGAAGATAACCGGCAGGTCGGTCTTCTGGCGAATCCGGCGCAGAAGCTCCATTCCGTCCATGCGCGGCATCTTGATGTCAAAGATGGCGAGATTCGGCGGCCGGGTCCCCAAACCTTCCAGTGCCGAGGCTCCGTCCGTATAGGTTTCGACCCGGTAACCCTCTGATTCCAAAGCGATAGATACCGAGGTCAGGATGTTGCGATCGTCATCGACAAGCGCGATTGTTGCCATTTCAAGCGGCTCCCTCATGAGCGGGCGTCCCTTCCTGCAGCAAGGAAGCGCCGTATAGGGGGACAAATTGGGTACAAATTGTGGCACGCCTTTCCGGCCAAGCCTAGCCCGAAGCAGTCGAATGGTTACTCCCTCAGCACTGCTTGAAGCTTGAGCATCTGCTTCATCGGCTCGCAAAGTACAACCGATTTAAACGATTTCAAAACCTTTAAATCGATTAATGATTTGATATTGCTCACCTTTTCTGGTTGTGACCTCACCCTGAGGAGAAACCCGCCGATTGGCGGAGAGCGGCAAGAGGGGTCTATGACCGAAATCGGACAGCGCAACCCTGCACTCGGCATCGAAGCTGCGGGCTTCAAGACGACGGGCCGGGTTCACTACAATCTGCGCGAATCCCACCTGTATGAAGAAGCCGTCCGCCGAGGCGAGGCGGTTCTGACCGCCGACGGCGCGCTGGTCGCGTATACCGGGCAGCACACCGGCCGCTCACCGAAGGATAAATTTATCGTGCGCGACGCAGACACCGACGGCGCCGTCTGGTGGGACAACAACAAACCGCTGTCACGCGAACATTTTGAAAAGCTTCTTGCCGATTTCGTCGCACATGCCGGCGCAAAAGACCTGTTCGTGCAGGATCTGATCGGAGGCGCCGATCCCAAGCACGCGCTGCCGACACGTGTTATTACCGAATTCGCTTGGCATTCGCTCTTTATCCGCAATCTGCTGATCCGTCCTGACCTCGACGTCATCGCGGCGTTTGCCCCTAAGATGACCATTATCGACCTGCCATCGTTCAGGGCCGATCCCGTCAGGCACGGCACCCGCACGGAAACTGTCATTGCCGTCGACTTCACGCGTATGATCGTGCTGATCGGCGGCACATCCTATGCCGGTGAGATGAAGAAGTCTGTCTTCACAGCGCTCAATTATCTTTTGCCGGCGAAGAATGTCATGCCGATGCATTGCTCGGCCAATGCCGGCCCCGATGGCGACACAGCGATCTTCTTCGGTCTCTCCGGCACGGGCAAAACGACGCTGTCCGCCGATCCATCCCGCACGCTGATCGGCGACGATGAGCACGGCTGGGGCGAGAGCGGCGTCTTCAATTTCGAGGGCGGCTGCTACGCGAAGACCATTCGACTGTCGCCTCAGGCCGAGCCGGAGATTTATGCGACGACGCGCCGTTTCGGTACGGTGCTCGAAAATGTCGTGCTTGACGAAAATCGCGTGCCGGATCTCGACGACGGATCGCTGACGGAAAACACGCGCTCGGCCTATCCCCTGCACTTCATCGCCAATGCGAGCCCTACCGGCCTCGCCGCCCACCCGAAGAACATCATCATGCTGACCGCCGACGCGTTCGGCGTGATGCCGCCGATCGCGAGGCTGACGCCGGCGCAAGCCATGTACCATTTCCTCTCAGGGTATACGGCCAAGGTCGCCGGCACAGAGAAGGGTGTCACCGAGCCTGAGGCGACGTTTTCGACCTGTTTTGGTGCGCCATTCATGCCCCGTCATCCTTCCGAATATGGTGAGCTGCTGCGCGACCTGATCGCCAAACACGGCGTCGACTGCTGGCTGGTCAATACCGGCTGGACTGGCGGTGCCTATGGCACGGGACGCCGCATGCCGATCGCCGCCACACGCGCGTTGCTGTCGGCGGCGCTCGACGGTTCGCTGAAGGCTGCCGAGTTCCGCACCGATCCGCATTTCGGTTTCGCCGTGCCCGTGGCTGTTCCGGGTGTCGATCCAGCCATCCTTGACCCGCGCGCAACCTGGGCCGACAAGCCGGCCTATGACCGCCAGGCCAAACGGCTGGTTGGCATGTTCATCGAAAACTTCGGAAAGTTCGAGGATCATGCCGACCCGAGTGTTCTCGGAGCGGCCCCTCGCATAGCGGAGGCCGCCGAATAACCTCATCGCCGAAACAGCGTGCATTCATCGGCCCGGCGCCTGCCGGGCCTTTTCTTTTGCCGAGCGCGGATGCATGTCTCGGGACATGACAACCATCGACATCGCGCCCGGCGCGGCCGTCAGCGAGAACGAATTGTTGGAGACATTCATCCGCTCGTCGGGCCCCGGCGGACAGAACGTCAACAAAGTTGCGACGGCAGTGCAGCTGCGGTTCGATGCGCGCAACGCGCCTGGGCTGTCCGACTATGTCCGGGAGCGCGCAATCAAGCTCGCTGGCAGCCGGGCAACGAAAGATGGCGTCATCATCATCGAGGCGGGTCAGCACCGCACCCAGGACCGCAATCGCGAAGACGCGCGCAATCGTCTATTTGCGCTGATTGCCAAGGCGGCCGAACCGCCGCCGAAACCGCGGAGAAAGACCAAGCCGCCGAGGGGAGCGATCGAAAAACGACTGAAAACCAAATCGGGACGTTCCACGATCAAGAAACTCCGCGGACGGATCGACAGCGAATAGCAGGTTGGCGCCATCGAGACGGGGCGGTATCAAATGGCGGTTCTCGCTCGTAAGCCGCAGCTCCCGGATATGAACGCTTCCTTAAAGCCCGTGCCTTTACGATCCGCTGGAACTTGTGGGCATAAAAGTGAGCGACGCTTCCCCAGCGCAAACCGACGCGGCCATCGCACAAACGCGCGCTAATAGCGGCAGCTTCCTTGCCTGGCTCGCGGGAGAGTGGCGTGCGCTGAGAAGCTTCTATCTCCTGGCGATCGTTTTCTTCGTGGCCACGACGCTGCTCGCGGTTTCGCGCGGCGACGACATCGCGGCTTTCGTCCTGGTGTATGTTCTCCGCGTCGGCAGGGCCGTTACTCTGGTCGGCTGCGCTGCGGTGGTCGCGATCAGCTTGCGCGCCCTGATACAGCGCAACGCCGAACCGGTTCGCTATCTTCTGTCTGCCTTGCTGAACAATCGGACACGCACGTTTCTCTCGCGATTCATCGTTCACGCTCTCGTGCTTGCCGCAATTATGGGCGCGTTCCTCTACGGCAAAACGATGATCCCCGAAATCAGGCCGTTCGATTGGGATGTGACATTTGCGGCGTGGGATCGCATAATTTTCGGTACCGACCCCTGGCGCCTCATCCATCCGGTCATCGGTTATCCCGTTGTCACGATCGTTGTTGACGTCCTTTACGCGGCCTGGGTGCCGGTCATGTTCATTGTCTGGTCCGCGATCGGCGCCAGCGAGCGCGTGTCGGTGGACCTCAAACGGCATTACTTCACCGCGACACTCGCGACGTGGGTGCTTGTGGGTCTTGGCGCAGCGACTTTTCTGTCCTCAGCAGGGCCGTGTTTCCTGCCTGTCCTGTCCCCGGATGAGGCACCACGATTTGCCGAGCTGAATGCGTACCTCCAGTCCGTCGGGCAGCTTTATCCACTCTCATCCGGCACTACGAAAGACTATCTGTGGTGGATCTACGCCAACGGGCTGAACGAACCCGGCGGCATCTCAGCTATGCCCAGCATGCACAATGCCCAGGCAGCGCTCTTTGTCATTGCGGGATATCGCCTGAACCGCCGGCTTGGCCATCTGCTGCTGGCCTACGCGATCATCATCTTCGTCGGGTCAGTTCACCTTGCCTGGCACTACGCGGTAGACGGCATTGCCGGCGCAGCCATGGGGCTCGTCATCTGGTGGGTCGTTGGCTTCGCAACAGCATCGCGAAAGCACGAGCCGCTGGGGACAAGGCCAGCCTAGCGCTTGGCATTCAAGCAAGTCGGTTTCAGGCTTCAGTTCGAAGCGGCCGCTTTTCTGCTGTCTTCGAGATAATACCAGTCGACTTTGCCGTTGATGAAGTGGTTGAAATCCTTCCGCAGCCACATCGGCGTGTTGTGGTCACCGACGACGACGATATCGAGCGGCGGCAAGGTCGGATCCGCGGCGATTGCCGCGACCACATCGAAAACTTCGGACCAAAGTTCGGTCAGCTCGCAAGGCAGCAGCGCTGGAATGACTGGGTGGTCGCCACGGCAATCAAGTTTACCGTCAACAACCGGCGCGTGAGGCTGGTGCGTGTTGAGCGTCAGCCAATACATGAGCTTCCGTTTGCCCGGATCTTTGCGAAGGTCCTCATGCACGAGACGCCCGACGTCTGCGTCGCACAGGCCGGTGAAAACGGAGCCGCAAAGCCCGTGAATCGCGCTCGGATTTTCGCGCTCGATGTCTTCCCGGAAATTCAGCTTCTGGATGCCGATGCGCGGATACCAGGTCGGACGTGAGAACAGCGCGCCGTAGGACGCGTGATACGATGAGGTCTGGTAGCCCGCGGTGGCCAGGCGCTGCGGAAGGCAGTCATACAGGCGGTCTTCGGCGAGATAGTACGTATAGGTGTGCCACTCGCCGCAAAGTTCGCGTGCGGTGCCGCCGGTGGTGGAGCCGAAATAGTTGCTCGTGCCTGTCTTCATCGTAAAGCGGCCTTCCGCCGCTTTTCTCAACCGCTGCTCCAGAATTGCGCGCTCCTCCGGATGACGATACGCGCCCATGCCCTCGACAAGCACGAACAGCAGATCCCGATCGCGCGCTATAATCGCTTCCGAGGTCAGGCCGTTTTGCGACATAGCGCTTTCAAATTCGGGATATGCGATCGGCTTGAAACCGTTGACGGTGTGGTCGAACCAGCATGCGCCCAAAGCGAGCAACAACGCCGGCAGCATCGACGCACGGCGCAAACGGTCACGATATTTGATGAAGACAACGCTCAGGATAAGCGGCAACGCGACGAAGTAGACGATCCCTGAAACATAGAGCGCCGACGCGGCCACATCGATGTCGCTGACATACATCAGCGATTCGATGCTGTCTCCGATCGGCATATCGAACAAAAACGCCACGACGAAAAAGACGTCGAGCGCCGACGCCAGAAAAAAAATGATGGGCGTAAGACCCCACGGGAGAACGAGCGCCAGGATAGCGGCGATCAGGTAGATCCCCGGGCTGAGCATGCGCCGGATGAGAAACCATGGCGAAATGAGGAAAAAGACGAGGTTTGGAATGATGACGATCGCAAAGGCGGCAAACAGCGAGTCGCGGCTGCCTACATAGGCAGTAAGGCGCTCGCGCCAGTTTCGATCGGCGACGAAAGTATCGGCTTCGGCCATGACGCAATCCTCGGAGCGCGGGCTCTGCGGCCAGTCGCTTGGATCAATCTAGTGTATTTGCGTTAAGGCTTCGTTTGGGCTGACGTTACAGTTTCCTCAGCGCCACCTCTTCGACCAGGTGGTTCGCGCCTTTTTTCAGGATCAGGTCGGCGCGCGGCCGCGTCGGCAGGATGTTTTCCTGAAGGTTCTTCAGATTGATGTTGTGCCAGAGTCCTTCGGCGATGGCGCGCGCCGCATCGTCGGACAGCGTTGCGTAGCGGTGGAAGAACGAATTCGGATTGCGGAAGGCCGTCTCTCGCAGCCGCATGAAGCGCGCGATGTACCATTGGTGAATCTGCTCCTCCTCCGCGTCGATATAGATCGAGAAGTCGAAGAAGTCGGAGACGAAGGGCACGAACTTGCCATCCTTCGGCAGTTCGCGGGGCTGGAGGACGTTCAGCCCCTCGAAAATCAGAATGTCGGGGCGGTCGACGGTTACATATTCGCCCGGCATCACATCATAGGTGAGATGCGAGTAGACTGGTGCGCGCACGTCCGGTTGCCCGGACTTGATCGCTGCGAGGAAGCGGAGCAGGGCGCCGGCGTCGTATGAGTCGGGAAAGCCCTTGCGCTCCATGAGGTTTTCGCGGCGGAGTACCTCGTTTGGGAGCAGAAAGCCGTCCGTCGTGACGAGGTCGACTTTTGGGCTCGATGGCCAGCGGCCCATCAGTTCCTTCAATACGCGCGCCGTCGTCGACTTGCCGACCGCGACCGAACCGGCCATCCCGATGATGAACGGGGTCTTGCGGACTCCATCTGCATTGAAGAAATGCGCGCGCTGCTTGAACAGCAGTTGGGTTGTCTCAACGTGCGCCGAGAGAAGCCGCGACAGCGAGAGGTAGATCCGCTTTACCTCATCGATATCGATGGGGTCGTAGAGTGAAGAGAGGCGCTGAATCTCGTCCGTTGTCAGCGTCAGCGGCGTGTCAGCCCGGAATTTTGCCCATTCCCGAGCAGAGAAGAATCGATAGGGGGAATACCGTTCAGTCGGAACGAGCTGGTCCATCCGCCTCCGCTCTCCCCGCTCTCAGTCGCCGCGCGAGGCTTTTTCGGCAATGCCCGACTTGCCCGTGCGTCGCTCCAGTTCGGCCAGCACCTCTGACAGCGGAACACCCGCGATCGTCAGCACGACCAGCCAATGATAGAGCAGATCGGCGCTTTCCGAAACAAGGCTTTCGCGGTCTCCGCCAACCGCGGCGATGACAGCCTCAACCGCCTCCTCGCCAAGCTTTTGCGCCGCCTTGCCCATACCTCGCTGGTAAAGTTTTGCCGTCCACGATTCCGGATCGTCCGAACGGGCCCGTTCGGCAACGATCTTTTCCAGGTCAGCCAGCGTGAAAGCGGTCATTGGGCCGTTTAGGCGGCGGCGGGCGAAGAGTCGAGTCGCATCGCGAGGCCCGCCTTCGCCATGTGGGCTTTGGCCTCGGT
>DATJTE010000027.1:0-8756 GCA_035503715.1 Rhizobiaceae bacterium
TCGGCTGAGCATCACGCGCGTCGGAGAGGCAGGCGTGACGGTCGCCTTTTCCGATGGGACAAAGAAAACCATCAAGCCGAACGACGAAGACATTCTCGACGTCCATCCCATGCCGAAAGAAAAAAGCGGACGGATCGGCACGTCCAAACTGGCGAAGCTCGCCGGCGACAACTAACGACAGCCCGAAAAGAAAAAAGCCGCCCGGCGGCGGCTTCCTTTTTTTACATATTATGTACGATTTTGCTTGTACATATTATGTACAAATGCCATAGTCATTTTGTCGAAGCGAGGCGATGGTCGCCTCGCAAGACACCGGAGGAAAGGACGATGAGTTACGAGCTTATCGGCCTTATCCTGCAAGCCTCTCAACTGACGGTCTCGGTAGCAGCCCTGATCGTCATGTTGACCCGGTAAGCGGGACGCCGGGGAGCCGCAAGGTTCCCCGGCACTCCGGAATATAGCAAAGGGAGCGCCGCCGTTCAATGACAGGCTATCCGACCTTCGCGCAGATCCGGGAAAAGCTGCCCGGTATCACGGCCGAGCAGATGGCGCAGCAGATGGGCATGCCGTTCAGCTCATACCGCGCCCTGGAATATGAGCAAAACCCGGTGCGGCCGGTGCATCAGCAAGCCATGCGGTATGCCCTGCTGCGCTTCGTTTGCGAGGGAAAGGCTCAGCTCGCGCAATTGCCCTGGGACGTACAGGAGACCGTGCGGGCACTAAAACAAGTCTAGCGATCGCTGACCGGCAGGTTGGCGATCGCCGGCTCTTTCCAATCCATGATGATGACCTCACGGACGTCGCTGCCCTTGCCGCCGTGGATCGTATAGGTCAGCGGCACATCGATAATCCTGAAGGCCTGGAAGATCTCGCGGACTTCCGGCCGGTCATTCAGGGATAGAACAAACCGCCCCTGCAGCTGCTCGAGTCGGGTGGCGATGCGGGTGAAGTCCGCGCGCGCGAACACGCCGGCACCGTAGTCCGCCTCGTTTCCAAAGTAGGGAGGGTCGAGATAGAAGAGCACGCCGCCGCGATCGTACCGATCGATGAAGACCGACCAATCAAGATTCTCGACCACCACGCCGGCGAGACGCTCATGGACGTCCTCGAGCACCGGACCGAGGCGGTTGATGTTGAACCGCGCCCCGCCAGTCGTGTCGACGCCGAAGCTCCGGCCGGTGATCTTGCCGCCGAACGCCAGACGCTGCAGGTAGAGGAAGCGGGCTGCCTTTTCTAGATCCGTGAGCGTGGAAGGGTCACACGCCGCCAGGCGCTCGAATTCCCGCCGCGACGTCAGCTGGAACTTCATCACGTCCATCAGCTGCACGTAGTGCCGCTGCAGGATGCGAAAGAGCGTTGCCACATCGCCGGAGCGATCGTTGATGACTTCGGCCTTGGGAACCAGCCGCCGGCGGAAGAACACGCCGCCCATGCCGACAAACACTTCGGCGTAAAGATTGTGCGGGATCTGCTCGATGATGGCCGCCAGGCGCTGCGCAAGCTGCTTTTTGCCGCCCAGATAGCTCGCCGGCGGCGCGATCGGCGTGACCGACTGGAATGAAAAACTGTCCTGCATTGGGATTTTCTCAAGAGATTTCGCCGACGCTCGACAGGCCTGCAAAGGCTGGCGGGTGCGGCGGTTATCTCGCGATGCTGCCGGACGGGAACTGGTTGGCGCTAGGGCCCGTCGTTTCGGAGGTCGCACTCCGAGGCTGCCCGCCAACGCGGGCAAAGAAAAACCCGCCGCGATCGTCTGCGGCGGGTTGGCCGGACACCGCCGGCGCGGATTCTGCTAGCGCGGCCGTCGCGGCCGCTGCCGGCTCTCGACCGCTTCCATGCGCTCGAGGATTTCCTTCAGCGTCTCTTCGATGCCGGCTGTCTTCTTGCCATCGAGCACGTCGGCGACGCGGTTCACCGCTTGGATCAGAAGATCCAGCTGTTGGCGGTTGCCGAGCTCAAGCCCGATGCCGGCAACGACCGGATCGATCTTCACCGGCGCCGGCGGCTGGCGCAGCCGCGGCCCGTAGTAGCCGGCCAGGCCGGCGACGACTGCTGCGAGCAGGATGCCGAGATTCGTCCAGAAGTCAGGTGACATGCTCGTCGTGTACCTTCGAAGACCGGAATGCGTCATCGACAACACGCGCGTCCCTCATGGCGCGGAAGATGTTGATGAAATCCATCGCCAGGAACGTGGAATAAGCTGCGAATGCGAAGCCAAAGACCGGGAGGAATGAAAGCGTCAGCTGCGTCCAGAAGAAGCAGGAGAGCCCGGCCATGATGGCACGCGCCCAGGGGCTTCGCCGCCAGGCGCCGTTTATGGCCAGGACGCTTAGCCGCGCCAGGCCGAACAAATAGAAGATCAGCGCCCAGGTCGATTGCTCGAACAACGACAGAAGAAGCTGGTAGCCGCGAGTGCCGGGCTTCATCAGCTCCGGATTGTGCGTGAGCAGCCAGCCGATGAAGAGCAGGAGCGTCGCCGGCGCCCATTCCGACAAGCGCGGAAGGAAGGCGTCGGCGAACGTTGCCCGGAAGTGTGCGAGAATCATCGAGGCCTCCCTCCCGGTTAGCCTCACTTCACTTTACCGGCCGGCGTCACGACGATGTCAGGCTGGCCCGCCGGCGTCTCAATCTTCACTGAAGCATTCACCGGCAGCTTTGTATCGATCTCCTTCGCTGCGACGGCCGCCTTGTCGGACGATGATTTGAATACCGCCCGGTAGATCGACATGCCGGCGACGATCGCCGTGCCGAGCGCCGTGAGCAGGGCCGGCGCCTGGCGCGTCAGTTCTTCGACCTGCTCCGGCGACAGGAAGCCGAGCATGCCCAGGATGGCGATGATGGACCCCACCACGACGATCGCGTCGCGCAGGACGACGCCGCTCGCCTTGGCGGTGGTGAGCGGGGAGAGGAGTTTTTCCAGCACGGGAGTGTTCCTTTCGATTTTGAGGGCGGATTATTTCGCCGCGGCGCGCGCTGCCTCGAGGCGTTCGAGCGCCTTTGCCGCCTTGCGCAGCATCGCCGGCGTCGTCGTCTGGTCCGGATTTTCGCAGGCTGGCTCCAGCACCGCCTTTGCCTGGTCGATGACGCTCTTCGCGTCCGGCGGAATGGTCACGAAGAGCGAGGCGAGATTGATGGCCGTTGTCGCGGCCGTGGCTTGACGGCAGATCCGCGCGAGCTGGCTTTCGCCGTCGACCGGGCCTGTGGTGCAGCCGGCGAGCGCAAGGCACGCCGCAGCTGCCAGAAACAGCGTGCGCATGGAGTGTCCTTTCAGAGGATGCCCGGTGACCGCCGGGCGCGGAATCAGGCAGCCTTGCCCTTCACGAAGCCCGGCATGTTGCCGGTCTCGTCATTCGCTACGTTGAAGCTCGGGCAGGCTTTGGCCGCGTAGAGGTTGTGCCCGGTGATGCGAACAACGTCCTTGTGCTTCTTCTTGAGCTGCGCCAGCAGCCAGAGGATCGACGCGCGCTGCGCCGGCGTGCGCGTGTCCTTCGGCGTCTTGCCGTCCTTGGCGACGCCGCCGATGTAAGAGATGCCGATCGTGCCCTTGTTCTTGCCCTTGTCGGCGCAATGCGCGCCGACCTGGCCAACCGGCCGGCCGGGCATGACGCGTCCGTCGCGGTAGATCACGTAATGATAGCCGATGTCGGTGAAGCCGCGTTTCTTGTGCCAGGCGCGGATATCGTCGACCGTGTAATCCTGCCCCTCGGCGGTCGCGGCGCAGTGCACGATTATCTCGTTGATCGGCCGGGCGGTATCGAGCAGCACGAGCGACTGCGCATTCGAAGGCGGCTTTGCCTTTCCTGCCTCGGCGACAGCGGCCGGTATCGGCTGCACCATTGCCGACTTGTCGGGCTCCGGTTTCGCATTCGGCTTCGGCGCGGAGATCGCCCGCTGCAGCGCGCCGATCGTCTGAACACCTGCCTTGCCGTCGATGACGAGGCCGAGACGCTTCTGGACGGCCTTCACAGCCTTCTCGGTCTGTGGTCCGAAATCCTCGTCGACGTCGATCTTCGTAGCGACCAGACCCGACGCGTTGATCAGGA
The DNA here is from genome assembly GCA_035503715.1 of Rhizobiaceae bacterium. GTDB lineage: Bacteria > Pseudomonadota > Alphaproteobacteria > Rhizobiales > Rhizobiaceae > OAS926. The sequence goes on from DATJTE010000027.1 coordinate 4,044, forward strand.
TCTGCAGTTCGCGCACGGCAGCGCCTTTGCTGCCCAGCTTGAGGAGCATGACACAATCCTTTCCCCGGGCCTGTGCCCGGCGGTTAGAAGTTCAGATTTTCAGAAACAGGTTCGGCGTCAGCCGTAGAACTCGTAGACGATCATGTAGCCATCGGTGCCGGCGCCCCCCGTGCCGTTGCCAGCGACGTTCGCTGTAACGGCGCCAGACCCGCCAGAGCCGCGTCCGCTGCCGGCATTGCCATTGCCCGATCCGTTGTTCACGGTGCTCGGAGCGGCAGCGCCTGCGCCCCACGGGTTGCTTCCGCCCTCACCGCCCATCGCGACTGGGCCAGCCGTACCGGCATACATGCTCTTCAGGCCCGGCGCGCCAGCCGCGATGACGTTCGTCCCGACGCCGCCCGCGCCGCCGGCCGCGGCGGACCATGCGTTGACCGCGGTGCGGCCCGCCCCCCCCGCGCCACCGCCCCACGTCAGCGTATTGGTGCCGTCCGACCAGATCGTGTCGCCGCCGGTAGAGCCGTTGCCACCTGTGCCGATGCCGCCACCACCACCTGTCCCGATCGTGATCGTCGAAGACGCAATGCTCAGAACGCTGACTACCGACGACATGCCCCAGGCGCCGGAACCACCGCCACCGCCCGCCGCCGCCTGCCCTGGGCTCTGACCGTCCGCACCGCCACCGCCACCGCCACCACCGACTGCCACGATGATGACCGAGGTGCACCCAGCCGGGCGATTCCACGTGCCGCTCGCGGCGAATGCCTGGCTTGTGGGAGCCTTCAGCGTAACATCGCGGTCCGGCATGTTCAGAACGCGCGTCTGGCCGCCAGTGACCGAGCCAGCATCGATCCGCGCCTTCTTCGTCGGCGAGGCCGGATCGCTGAAGGTCATCGTGTCCGGCACGTCGGTCGGGATGCGGTGGAAATCGAACACGCGCCAGGCAGTCTTGCCGGCATTCTTGTAGACCATGCAGCTCTCGCCGATCTTGTAGGTGCGGGTCGTGGTGCCTTCGACGGTCTCAGCGCCGTTGCCGTCGATCACCATGTCGCCCAAGCCGATATTGCGGAAGAAATGGACGTTGCGCTTGCTGCCGTTCACTGCCGGCAGCGTGTAGGTCATCGACGTGCCCTTGTTGGCTGTCAGAAGGCCACCGGAATCGTCGTCGGTGACGTTATAGCTGTCCGTCTTGATCGTCTCCGTGAGAACCTTGAGCAGGCCGGCGCGCGCCTCGATGTCGTTCAGCCAGAGCGCGGGATCGACGCAATAGACAACCGCATCGCCGCCGAGTTCGATCTTGTCGGTTCCGACAATGCCGGCGATCTTCGAGCGATGTACCGTGGCGCGCGTCAGTGTCGTGGCCGAGCTGCCGACGATGCCGGTGCAAATTTCGATGTTGCCCGCCTCTTCGATGACGAAGAAGGTTTCATCGCCGTCCACGGCGCCTGCTTCCTCGAGCGTGAAGAAGTTGGGTGAGACGGCCGCGCCGAGCGTAATCGTTCCCTGGCCAGTCGTTTCGCAAACGACCCGCATCCGGTCGAAGATCTTCATCTTCAGTGTCCTTTTTGGTTTAGCTGAGTACCGCCGCGATCTGGCGACGGCCGGTCTGAACGGTCTCTGCCGCAGGGATGTCCGCCTGCATTTCGATGACGGGCAGCACGATCGCCACATCGATCAAAGCGCGGATTGGCTTGATGACCGTCACGGTCTTGAGCGCGACCGGCCGCGAGATTGTCCGTGGCCCAATCTCAGAAACAGCCGCTTCCGAGACGCCCGCGTCCGTCTCGAAGTTTTCTTCAAAGTCGAAGTCCACCGTGGCGTCTTCGGACAGTTTCACCGAGAGTGGCGGAACCTCGGTGATGATGACCGGCAGGCGGATCGTCACGCCGGCGATCTCGATCACTGGCAGGGTCTGCTCGAACGTGACGACGGGCAGGGTGACGAGAGGATCGGTGAGCGGCTGCGCGCTGCGAAGATCGGTCTGGAACTCCAGCCCTGGCAGGGTGATGAACCGGTCAAGCAGCGGCGCCGGAGGCGTCGCTTCCGTCGTGAACGTGACAACCGGCAGCCGCAGGCGATTGTCCGGCGCCGGCCGCGGCGCTGGAGCCGACAGCGTGAACTCGACGAGCGGGACGCGGAACGCAACGTCCAGCAGCATCGTCGGCGCGCTGACTTCCTGCTCGAACACGATGACCGGCAGGAAGATCGACGTGCCGGTCTCGGTCGCGCCTTCGCTTACGGCGTAGCCGGAAACCGGTCCGAAGGAGGGCATCGGAGCTTATCCCGCCTGGGCTTACGACGGCAGCGTGTAGAGCGTGCGGAACAGGCCGAGCGTGTTGATGATGATGCGGAAGACAGCACCTTCATTCGCCGTCTGCGCACCGCCGAGATCGTAGAAGATCAGCGGTGCCTTCGAGACGTGCGTGTCGTCGTACAGCACGGCCTTGTAGGCGGCGCCTGCCGACGGGATCGGTCCGGCCGTGGCCGTGACGATGATATCGGCCGTGTCGCCCATGGAATCGTTCGTGTCGACCGTGGTGAAGGCGACAACGACCGCCTCGCCGCCTTCGGTCCAGCCATTGCCGAAAGCCTCGTTGACGTTCGACGTGCCGGCCGGGCCTTCGAGCGTCGTGTGCGTCGCGTCGAATGTGGCGTCGTTGTTGAGCAGCATGAGCTTGAGGTTTGCCCAGTCGATGGACCCCTCATCCTTGCGCTTGGTGAAAGAGTTATAGGCATAGCCGATGGGATCAGCCATTTCAGTGCGCTCCTGGTTTTGAAGGTTGGTTGCCGCTTACCGCGAGCCGGCAAGTGTCAGTGAAACGTCGCCGAGCGAGGCGTCCCGGACCGCTGGTGCAAAGACCTTGACGAAATCACCTGGCGCGAAGGCCACGGAGCCCGCCGCGGCGAAAACTGGAACCGTCTGCCCGATCGCAAAGGTGGCGGTGGCAAACGCCGTGCCGCTGCCGTTCTTCCGGAACTGGAACTGGCTGCTCGCCGTCGCCGGAAAATTCGCATGCCCGCGCCCGATCGCCGAGCCGGAGGGGAGCACGATGTTCTCGGTGAACGTGTATTCCCCGACGAACTCGCCGGCCGCCGGTCGCCCCTGCACCCAGAACGGCAAAGTGAAGCGGTCGCCGATTCCGTTCAGTCCGTCATCGCCATCATCGCCTTTTGGCCCTGCGATCGTCGTGCCGACGGACCAGTCAGCGGTTGCGTCGCTCCTCTTCATGTAGAAGACCCACGGATTGGCGTCGTTCTTCACGAAGATGAAGTCCTTCGGCGCGCCGTTGTACTGCGCGCGATCGGCGAGCGAACCGCCGGCATTCGGGCGGATATATGTGCCCGCGGCGAAGCGCTGCACCGCGTCGGCGAGCAGCTTGTTGGCGAGTGCTGCGTCGGCTGCCTGGGCGGTCTCCAGAACGATGTAATAGGCGCCCTCGGCGGAATCGCCCGGCCAGGGCTCGAGCAGCGAGCCGGCATTCGGTCCGCTGATCGTACGGATGCCACAGCCGCCGAGCTGCCCGACCATGTGCAGCGTTCCACCGCGCACGCCGTAGAGCTCGAATTCCGTGTCGAAGCCTTCAAAGCTGGTCGAGCCGTGGACCACGCGGACGGTCCCGGTTTCATAGATCTGCGTCATCTGATGCCTTCAGGAGTTCGGAATGCCGTAGATGAAGTAGCGGATGCCGATGGGCCTTTCGGCGCTGCCGAACATCGCCTCTATGTCGCCGGCGCTGTTGAAGTTGAGCATGTACGGGTTCGTGTGCGCGACGTGGAACTTCACCGATCCGTTTGTGATATGAGCGACCGTTCCGAGCGAGGATTGCCGGCCGAGATACGCGCCTCCGCCAGCCTGGCTCTCGATCTGCCCCATGAACAGTTCTGACACCGGCTCGCGATAGCCCTGCATGAGTGTCGGGCTCGTGAAATCGTCTTCATACGTGTACTGCATACGCACCACGAACTTCACGAACGGCACCATGCCGGGCGGGAGGTCGAAGTTGATCGTCTGTGCCTTCTGCCCATAGGCGAGGTTCGTCGGCGCCTCGGTGAACTGGCTGATCGGGATGTAGCCCTCGTCCAGGATCGGCACGTAGGAAAACCGCGTGTCGATCATGATATCGGAGAGCGCCGGGTTGCTGTCCGACGAGCCGGGCCGCTTGATCTGCCACTCATTGCCGATCTTGCGCATCCACTCGGAGCCGCCCGAGGTCTGCTGACTGTCATCGGCCAGGATCATGTAGCGGACGTCTATGGCGAACGACGCCTGGTTCTGCATCTGCACGCTGCCGGCGTTGATCCTCCATCGAAAGGGTATCGTCACTTTGCTTGTCAGCGAACCAGTCTGCAGCGGCGGGTGCGTCCATTGCGCCACCGACGCAGCCTTCACATGGTAGTCGACATAGGCGGTGGGCCGCAGCGTCACGGGTGAAGCGACCGTGACACTCGCGCCGGCCGCGATCCTGACTTCGCCGCTGGCGATGATCTTGGCCGGTATCCGACCGGAATCGAGGATCAGGTTTCGTCCCGTGGACGCTGTCGTGAAGCCCGGCCGGGAGACGACAACCTGGTTCGGGTTCATCAGGACATTGCGTTGCCCCGCCACCGGCGTGTTTGACGGGTTGGCAAGAGCCGCCGACGTGCTTGGCAATTCCAGCGCGGTCGCGATTGTCAGCGGCGTTGCAGACGACAGAAGGTACCCGCCGCCTTCGCTCC